>JAHEGY010000249.1 GCA_024644875.1 Cyclobacteriaceae bacterium | reverse complement strand
GACTGGAGGATTTAATTGGGTTTCAAGAACTATTGACAATAATAGTTTCCCGGTCTATGCTTATTTCCCTAATCCGGGTACTTTTACCATATCCATGTCTGAAAGATCAGCAGGGCATAAAATAGATCGTTTTGTACTCGCTCATATAGATGATGTTTCAACCAATGCATCTAATTCTGCATTAGATAGTGCCCCGGAATCACAGCAAGCTGTGGGTGGTACACCGGGAGCTGCAGATAATAGCCCATATAATGTTACGGTAACCGCAGCAGACAACTGTACACCTTCTTTAAGCTCACAAGTTGAGTTTCTTTGGAATGTGGCAGATATGCCAGGAACAGGTAACCCGGAGGCTCTTGTGGAAATTACACCTGGGGGTAATCTAGGGGCGAGTACCTTTGGAGGAAGTAGCCTGCAGGTAACCAATACCTCAACTGGCAATGTTCAAATAACGGGCATTACAATAGATATTAGCACAGGGATCTTGCCGGATAATGTTTTTGACCCGGTTGGAGCAGGTGGAGACGCCACTGCAAGTTGTCTTACTGCAAATAGTGGAGCTACCACTGTTGGTTTTGTAGCCCCGACAGATCCTTGTGTGGATCCGTTTACACAACCCAGAAATGGAGGCTATGATATTATGGGATTAAGTTTTACCGATTTTGATCCTTCTGAAAAGTTCGATTTTACGGTAGATGTCGATCCAAATAGTATTCAGGGAGTTCCTGGAGCTGGTGGGGCAGGTGCCGTATCTGGTTTTGAATTAATCGGAGCGACAATCACAATAACCTTTAGTGATGGTTCAACAGTTGTATCGAGCCTGTATGAGGATGGTAGTCTTGGTGGCGGACAGGCCGTAGTGGCCCCAAATGCCCTGGCAACACCATCAATTGCGGCAGTAGGTATTCCTGCTTCACCTTCATGTGTGGAGACGGCGAACCAAACAATTGAAGTTAGCGGGCCGGTTGGCGCTAATGTTTCATTGCTTTTAATGGATAGTCGTTTGTATATTCAATCGGGAGCACCACCATTTAATGTACCTGATGAAACATATTATGCCAACGAGGCCATGGCAAAAGCACTGTATACCGGCGTTATTGGGCCTGGAGGAACAGTGGAGATACCTGTAACACTTCTGGAAACGGTTGGAGCAACAGGCACCCCGAACGGAGGATTGAATTATATTGTTGCTGTGGTGTCAAATTCCCCTTATGCAGTTGATCAACAGGTTAGCAGAACATCTAATGTATTGGTATTAAAAGTTGATCCGCCCTGTGTAGGAACAACGGCAGATATCAACATATCAGCAACTTTACAGTCCAGAACGGATCATAGCGGGGATTATAGTGTTAAATTGTATGATGTTGGTTCAACAACACCGGTTTATGACTTAACGGCAACGGCAGATGCGGCTGGTAGTATGACCATCGATGGAGCAGTTAATACTATTGCCCCGGGGACATATCAGATAGCCGTTAAATATCCAAATTCTTTACAGGTAGTTCAAACTGTGACCTTGGTTGCGGGGGCTAATGCCGTAAATATGGGTGAGTTGCCGATGGGAGATGCCAATGGCGATAATTTTGTAACCTTATTGGATTTTTCACTTTTAGCTAGCACATTCAATACTGATGTCAGCATTACACTTGACGGAAGGGCGGATTTTAATGGTGACGGATTTATTACACTGCTTGATTTTTCGCTTTTGGCCTCTAATTTTAATACAGCAGGTGAAGAACCAAGTGATACGCCATAATCTTATAAACATTTAGGAAAAAAAGAGGCCCATTTCAGGGTCTCTTTTTATTTTAGATTTGAGAACTAAACGCTATTCCTCCATAGTATGATAAACGTTTTGAACATCATCATCCTCTTCTATTTTTTCCAATAGTTTTTCAACATCCTCTGCTTCTTCAGGAGTTAGTTCCCTGGTAATCTGTGGGATTCTCTCGAATCCTGAAGATAAAATTTCAATATGCCGGGATTCCAGTTCTTTCTGGATGGCACCAAAGCTCTCAAAAGGGGCATAGATTAGAATGCCATCGTCATCAACAAACACCTCTTCCGCACCAAAGTCGATCATATCTAATTCTATTTCTTCAGGATCTATTCCTTCCGCGTTGATACGAAAATTACAGGTATGGTCGAACATAAACTCAACAGATCCGGAAGTGCCCAGGCTACCATTACATTTATTGAAATAACTGCGAATGTTAGCAACTGTCCTTGTATTGTTATCGGTCGCCGTTTCTATCAGAACAGCTATTCCGTGAGGTGCATAGCCCTCAAACAATACCTCTTTAAAATCGCCCTGAGACTTATCTGATGCCCTTTTAATGGCTCTCTCAATATTGTCTTTGGGCATATTTACAGACTTGGCATTCTGAATGACCGCTCTCAACCTGGAGTTGGAATCCGGATCCGGGCCACCTTCCTTAACAGCCATCACAATATCCTTACCAATGCGAGTAAAGGCTTTGGACATGGCCGACCATCGCTTCATTTTCCGTGCCTTCCTAAATTCAAATGCTCTTCCCATAAATAAATATACTATCTATTGAAAGCAAATTTAACAAATTTATATCGCGGGACAAGTGCGGTTTTACCTCGTAAAAATTATACGTTATTTACAATGTTCTCAATGCTTTCGGCCAGTTTAAAATCTTTGTCGGTTATACCGCCAACGTCATGCGTATTCAAACGGATATGAAGAGAATTATAAACATTTGACCAATCCGGATGATGATTTT
>JAHEGY010000055.1 GCA_024644875.1 Cyclobacteriaceae bacterium | reverse complement strand
GGTATAGCTGCTTGCCACGTTTAGATTTATTCAGAGCCCTGATCTCATCAACCCATGGGCCTGCGGCATTAATTATACGGGTGCCTTTAATTGTTATGGTACGATTTGATAATACATCGTGACATTCGATCCCTGAAACATTTCCATTATCGTAATTAAATCCCCTTGCCTCCACATAATTTATACAGGATGCACCATGTTGATGCGCTGTTTTAATGATCTCAATGGTCAGCCGTGCATCATCGGTCCTGTATTCAGCATAAAGCCCGCTCCCCTTTACTTTGTCCGGAGGCAAGAGCGGTTCTTCCTTGAGTGTGGATCTCTTTCCCAGCATCTTTCTCCTGTCATCCCCTTTCACGCCGGCCAGAAAGTCATATAGTTTCAATCCGATCGATATACTGAACATCCCCATAGATCCCTTTTTAAGAACCGGAAGCAACATTTTTTCCGGCAAAACCAGGTGTGGTGCCAGTTTATGGACAATTCTACGTTCCTTGCCGACATCTGCGACCATTTTAACATGGAACTGTTTCAGATATCTCAATCCACCATGGATTAGTTTTGTAGATTTGCTGCTTGTCCCGGAAGCAAAATCGTTTTTCTCAACCAGGGCAGTTTTCATACCTCTGGATGCGGCATCAAGTGCAATGCCGGCACCGGTTATTCCCCCTCCTATTATGATCAGATCAAATTGATCATCCTCTAATTTCCTGATCAGGTCTGCCCGTCTAAAGTATGAAAAATCGTTCACCAGCGGAAAGTTTATATCTTAACTAAATTTTTACTATTAAGTTTTGCTCCAGTTCATAGTACGTTTTACCGCTTTTTGCCATCCGGCATACAGAACATCTCTTTTTTCCTTTGTAATCTTCGGTTCAAAAACAGCATTGATCTTTCTGTTATGAATAATATCCTCTTTCTTCCATAGCCCTACATATATACCTGCCATGTAAGCAGAGCCCTGTGCTGTTGATTCTATGATCTCCGGTCTTTCAACATCTACTCCCAGAATATCCGATTGAAACTGCATCAGCAGGTTATTTGCAGCAGCTCCTCCATCCACTTTTAAGGTTTTTAATACAATCTCAGAATCTTTTTCCATAGCCTCCAGGACATCCCTTGACTGATAGGCCAGGGATTGTAATGTAGCCTTAATGATATGATTTTTGCCGGTATCACGGGTTAATCCGAAAATTGCCCCCCGTGCATACATATCCCAATAGGGTGCCCCAAGGCCAGCAAAAGCGGGGACCATATAAACATCATCATGGTCTGTGGCCTTGTTTGCAAAAAACTCTGTATCCGAGGCCTGGTCTATCACTTTCATACCATCCCTGAGCCACTGAACTGCTGCACCGGCAATGAAGATACTCCCTTCCAGGGCATATTCCACTTTACCATCCAATCCCCAGGCAATTGTGCTGACCAATCCTGATTTAGAATTATACATATGATCCCCGGTATTCATTAAGACAAAACAGCCAGTTCCATAGGTATTTTTTGCAGCTCCCGGCTCGAAACAAGCCTGTCCGAATAATGCGGCCTGC
This sequence comes from Cyclobacteriaceae bacterium, assembly GCA_024644875.1. Lineage (GTDB taxonomy): Bacteria > Bacteroidota > Bacteroidia > Cytophagales > Cyclobacteriaceae > JAGTVG01. Next base: position 25,852 of record JAHEGY010000055.1, on the reverse strand, counting down.
TGATCTCCCAGTACCCCGGCTATTGGGATCTTATGCTCATTCAATTCAAAATCACCAAAATGATAACTTGAGGGGCATACATCAGGCAACATACTTTCCGGGATTTTGAGAAAATCCAGGAGTTTCTTATCCCAGGTAAGGTCTTTTATATTGTATAACAAAGTTCTTGAAGCATTGGAATAGTCGGTGGCGTGAACCTTTCCATGGGTCAGCTTCCATATCAGCCATGTATCGATTGTTCCGAAAGCTAGTTCATCCTTGTCAGCCATTTCCCGTGCACCCTTTACGTTTCTCAGGATCCAGGCAATTTTTGTAGCCGAAAAATAGGAATCGATCACCAGGCCTGTATTTTCTCTTATATAATTTTCAAGACCAGCTTCATTCATTTCTTCGCAAATATCAGCGGTCCGTTTATCCTGCCAGACAATGGCATTCATGACTGGTTCGCCCGTCAACTTATTCCAGACAACCGTTGTTTCTCTTTGATTGGTAATACCAATACCTGCAATATCAGATGCTTTTACTTTGTTCCTGTTGATCAGGGAATTCAATACTTCATATTGGCTCCGCCATATTTCATCAGGATCATGTTCCACCCAGCTGGATTGAGGGAAGATCTGTGTAAATTCTTTTTGTGTTATATCAATAATCTGTCCAGTTTCATTAAAAAGAACAGCGCGGGAACTGGTTGTTCCCTGATCAAGGGCAATAATATATTTCACTTTATTTTTTATTTTTTATAGAGACAGAATAAATTAATACGGCTGCACATAGGGCGGAGAATATCCAGAAAGCGGTTCCGATCTTACCGTTAAAGATGGCCTGAAAAAAGAGTGTGCCATACATACCGCCGATTATTGGCCCAACAACTGGTATCCATGAATAGGACCAGTCAGATGACCCCTTTCCTTTTATAGGCAAGAGAAAATGCGCTATGCGTGGGCCAAGGTCCCTTGCCGGGTTTATAGCAAAACCCGTGGTACCCCCAAATGAAAATCCGATAGCACTGATCAATGCACCCACGACCAGCGGATTCAATCCATCAGTAAATTTATTAGCACCTATAAAAGAAAGCCCAAACATAAGCACGAAGGTACCGATCACTTCACTGGCCAGGTTATTGGGGAAAGACCGGACAGCCGGGATGGTGGAAAAAACACCCAGTTTTGCCGATTCACTTTCAGTCTTTTCCCAATGGGGATAATAATGGATCCAGACTATAACCCCACCGGTAAATCCACCCAGGATTTGCGCGACTATATATCCCGGAACCTTCATCCACTCAAATTCGCCGACAATTGCAAAACCCAGGGTAACAGCCGGGTTTATGTGGGCACCGCTGATCCTTCCTACTGCGAAAACGGCAAAAGTCACCGCCAATCCCCAGGCAAGAGGTATGTTAATATATCCTCCACCTTCCGCACCAGATTTTTTCAGACTCAGGTTGGCCACCACCCCCCCTCCAAATAATATCAGGATCATTGTCCCTATAAATTCTCCCAGATACGCAGTCATAAGTTCACTAATTTAGAATTTTGATTATAAAAATAATTGTAAGTCAAAATTAATGGCTGGTTGTGCAAATCGATCATAAATGTAAATAACCAAAACCAAAATCGTACGCTAATTCTCCTAATTATTTTCCTTTACAGGATTTTTTTTATATACTCCCATGAAATTCTCTCAGAATGGGTAATTTAAAAATATACTTTGCCGGCTCAATCAGGGGAGGCAGGGAGGATGCTGAACTGTATGAATTAATAATCGGCATGTTAAAACAGTATGGTGAAGTACTTACTGAACATGTCGGGGATGATAATTTGCGCGAAGAGGGTGAAAACAATAGACCTGACAAGTATATACATGACAGGGATATGGCCTGGATACGTGAATCAGATATTGTTGTGGCTGAGGTGACCAGGCCCTCCCTGGGTGTGGGATACGAGATCGCCATGGCTATTCAGTTGAAAAAACCAGTCTTTTGTTTTTATAATATGAAAAGTGGCAAGCAGCTTTCAGCGATGATCAGGGGAGCAGAAAATGTCAAAATTTTCGAATACTACAATTTTAAAGATATCGAAAGCTCATTATCGGAGATTTTCCCACATTAAAAAGTAGTTTCGGAAGACAGTTCTGCTTATGAACGAAAAAACATCTGCCTCATTATACTTGTTGAGGCAGATTATAGGGTGACCGGTAATTTTTACTTAAATAACTGTCAGCTTCTTTATCATCGACGAATGCTTCGGCATGCGGATTAAACTTGAGTGTTCTATTCAGCCGGCAGGCAATATTTCCAAGATGACATAAGGAAGAAGATAAATGCCCTTCCAATATATCAGCACTCAGATCCTGCCATCTCCTGGATCTGACACATTCAATGAAATTATTAAAATGATTAAGAACAGAATCACTGGTTTCCGGATCTCCTGATGTAAATACCGGGCCGGGCTCTTCTTTGTAAGATGAAAAACCACTTTCCATGAGGTTTATGTCACTGTAAAATGTCTGGCATTTACCGACCTCTTCACTGGCCATGCTCATCCATCCTTTAGATCCGAATATGAGGTTGCCTATTCTCAATCCAGCTTCAGCATTAGTACCTAATCCTCTTACCTCAAATTGAAGTATTGTCCCATCCTCATATTCAAATTCCAGCATTTGGATATTGGGCGTTTCCTGGTCAGAATCCCAGATAAAATAGTTGCCAATACCCTGTATCCTAACGGGATGAGTGTATTTGGCAAGCGCCCACCGGCCAATATCAGCCTGGTGTATCCCCTGGTTACCAAGGTCACTATTCCCGGTATCCCAGAACCAGTGCCATTTATAATGGAACCTGTTCATGTTGAAAGGACGGTATGGAGCAGGTCCGAGAAAAGCATCCCAGTTAACCCCATCGGGGATCTCGCTATTATTCACATGCCCAATACTTCCACGGGGTTTTAAACAAAGTCCCTTGGTCATATATATCTCACCAAGGCCGTCACCTGTTATAAATTCCATTGCTTTCAGCGTAGCGATGCTACTCCTTGCTTGAGTCCCAGTCTGTACCACCCGCCCATATTTTCTTGCCGCCTCTACCATTTTCCTCCCCTCAACTATTGTATGGGAAACAGGTTTTTCAACATATACGTCCTTGCCTGCCTGACAGGCCCAGATCGTTTGCAAGGCATGCCAATGATTCGGTGTTGCTATTGATACGGCATCGATGTCATCATCAGATAATACTTCATGATAATCATTTACCGTTTTTGGTTTATAACCGGTTAGCCCTTCGACTTCCTTGACCGCTTCCGGGAATAATCGCTGATCTATATCACATAATACAGCAATGCGCACTCCGGGAATTTTAGCCAGTGCACGGTAATGGTCTTTGCCCCTGCTGCGAATTCCTATTACGGCAATATTTATTTTATCATTTAAACTAAATTGTTTTGATGGTTTCGCCATCACCGACTGACCAACAACAACTCCTGCGGAAGCCGATGTCGTTTTTCTCAGAAAGGTTCTCCTGTCCATGGATTTCATACTTTCTATTATAATTTAATTGAATACCCTCTTATAGTTCTCCACCAGATAACCTGAAAAGGGCTTAACCCTGGCCTCCAATTGCTGCATATCTGCCTGGGTCATATCTTTCAGATTCTGTAATACTTTAATATTGTCTTCGAGACGCTGTAAAGTATCGCAGCCACTACATAATGAAGATATCGGAAGGGAATATACATACTGGTGAAGTTCAGCATAGGATATTGGTGCATTTTTAACCACGTCGGGTATATCTTCGGTAGCTATATCCTGCGGGGTTGTATCTATACGCTTACCCATCATACTCCCACCTGCCATGGTCTTCATAGCAATCACGCCATATTCCTTCTCTAGCAATGCTGGCAACGCACCAAATTGAAAAGATTCAAAATTCGGATCACAGACGTTCAGCGGCATCTGACAAGTGTCCATCTTTAATCCACGCGCTTCCAGTAAATCCAGAAAATGCATGATAGTTGAAGGATTCTGATGGGATGTAAATCCAACATACCTTGCTTTTCCCTTTTCTTTAGCCTCAAGGAAAGCATCGATCACACCATTATTAAACCGTTCGTCAACGTCCTCACTGGTTGTCACAGTATGTATCTGCCAGAGATCAACATAATCGGTCTTTAAGGCGGCCAGTGATAAGTCGAGATCTTTCCTGGCATCATCAGCTGTCTTCGAATAACTCTTAGTCATCACGAAAACATTATCGCGATATTTCGGAATCAGGAATTTTCCATATAACTCCTCAGAATAGCCCTGGTGATATACCCGGGCATTGTCAAAGAATCTGACTCCCATCTCAATGGCTTTATCGACCATTTTTTCAGCCATTTTTTCATCCTCGGCAAGCCCAAGGTGGTATCCCCCCATACAAAATGAGGTGGTCTTTTCACCATTCCGGACAATCTGTCTCTGAGGTAAAATAGTACCTAATTTATCAGAAGCTAAGCTTGATGTTGCCCAATTCGAGAAAATTCCATAAGCTGTAAGCGCAGTTGTTTTCTTTAAAAATTCACGACGTGTTCCCATGTGCAGTAAAAATTATGTTACAGATCATTTGAGGTATTACATAAATTTAAGAAAAAATGATAATAATCAATACCGGGTGAAGATTATTTCCGCGAATGTTATAGAAAGGTTTCGGAATCAGTAGTGGTCGCACATAAATAGAGAAATACTAGAATTATTTGGTCGAATAAGGGATCAATTATCGAAAGTACTCATGGAGTATAGTGGTTGGTAATCATTTTAAAAAGATCCCCTTTGAATAATTTATCCAATTCCTCCAGCGATTTGAACCCGAAAATATATGAAATGGCAACTGGACAAGCACGCCAGTAAGTATGGCCCTCATAAAAGCCATATCTCATAATATATTGAGGCTGGATTTCACCGATGTTCAAAAAACCGAGCCTGGTTTTAAATTCTTCCATTTCTTCCTCGCTCAGATTTGCATAATGCTGATTCAGATATTCAGTTTCCTTATCGTTGAACTCGTGCCAGAGTTTAATATGAAAGGCTCCCTGGATACTATCATTAAAAATCGATCTCTGACCACCTTTTGTATCATAGGCTTCAACATACACTATATTCCCATTATAATAAAAGGAAGTTATATTATCCCATTGATGTTTAGCCATATTCCAACGATCAAGAGAAAGATCCATATCCATCATATTTAAAATCTGGAATAAGGGTTTTGCCAATTCAGGGTGTGTCAGATCAAGCTTTTTAACGATGAGGTTATCAGACCTTATCACGGTAAGGATGTCTTCATCTTCAGCTATAAATCCACCATGAGATAGCATTTCCGGGCGTCCAAGATAGGAAATTGTGTCCAGGCTCCAGCCCGTTATAGTTCTGATCTGATCCAGTTGATCTTCAGAATGTATACCATTTTTTGCCAGATCCGGGAAATCCAGTGTATCTACAACCAGCTGTTTGCATATACCTTTTACATTGCTTAAGGTAACGGGTATTATAGCAAAAGCTTTGTTTTTGTTGACTGCAACTATATAATCTTCCTTTTCCTGTGAAGTGAAAGGGGATCTCAGGTCCGGTTTATCATTGTTTGTTTCAGGATATATTTTATAGGAAAGTACGCTTAAATCTATCTGTTGACTTCGGGATGTGCACTGGATAATTATACCAGCGATCAACAGCATCTGAAAAAATCTTCGGCTGATGCTCATTTTCAGATAATATTTAATTACCCCAATTCATTTCTATAAAAATCCAGGTACTCTGCTGTATTAATTATGCATTTTACCATGCATCTAAACCTTTTCAACAATATTCCAGGCAATCTGGTGTTTTAAATATGCCTTACACTATACATCCAGGTCCTTCAAAAGAGATCCAGGTAACCCATTATTTACCATATATATTGATCGTGCCCCAAGGCCCGCTCTACAGAAATTCGACAATTTAGCTGTTTTCAGTATTTATTTCTATGCTTCCAGCCCTTTCCTGCAGAAATCCATACACTTAGTCACTTCTTTAACAGGGTCTGAATCATCCGGTACCTTATATTCTAATTCTATCGTTGCAGGGATTTTATATTGGTTCTTACTTATCAATTCCAATGCCGCAATTATAGGCGTATCGCCCTCTCCCCAGGGAAGATTCTGTTTACCATTCTCGGGAGTTTGCCTGTCTTTTATGTGCATGCTTTTTATGCGGTCATGTTTTTCCCTGATCAGGATAAGGGGATCCGGATTACCAGCGGCCACATAATGCCCCAGATCAAGGTTCATGGCATTGTATTGAGATTGCGAGAGGGCCGTATCCCACCAGGTGGGAGTCTGTTGTTCATGTCCATGATAAGCAATATATATTTTATGTTTCGCCCCAAACTCTCCAAGCTTTTTTGTATGCGCATCATCGCCAGGTAGTTCAAGGGTGACCTGATTCGCACCTAATGCCTTGGCTGCCCTGAATCCATAATCAATTTCAGCATCGGTATTCCTTACTCCAAAGGCGCTTGGTTTAAATGCATAAATGCTTACCCCGGCGTCAGCATACATCTTCTTAAACTCGGCAAATTTATCCATAGAGACCTTACTACGCCATTTAACAACGCTTTTATTATACGCGTCCATTTCAGCGGTTAATCCGTCATATTCCTTTTGTTCATCCTCGTTGAGTTCCCCACCCCTGGCTTTTCTCCTTAAACCGAAGTAGGCTCTTCTATCGACGGTGCTTACCGGCATCCCTGCAAATGATTCGGCAGGTCCACCCATCAGTTCTATTGCACTTATACCACAGTCTTTGACATATTTTAGTGTGGCTTCCGCACTCTGGTCTTCCATGCTTCTGAAAGAATAGGTGATCACACCAATCTGCACACCTTTGATCAAGGAATCATGTTTTCCATAAAATTTCATGATTCCAGGTGCTCCAATTATTGAATTTGACGTGGTCACCAAACCGGCAGCCAATGTCCCGGAGGTTGTTAAAAACTTTCGGCGTGAAACGGATAATTTATTCTTCGGATTGCTCATAATGAATGTCTTTTATATATAAAAAAATCAAATCGTATTTGGTACCTTAAATCTAGGCTCTTATTCTAAAAATGAAAAGCAAATGTATTAAAAGTCTCCCTTCCACCAGAAATCTTCTATAAGCACAGCAGGGTTTTTCAGAATTTATTTTGCTATTAAATTAAAAAGTCTGTGTGGATATAAAAACTCCATGGTGGACTACTTATGATAACCTATTTTCCATATATTAGAACAAATGAAGATCTTTCAATTAAATGAAACCGGAAAATTGCATGACACGCATACTGAAGACTACGTAATGGTTGAAAAAGTCAACAATGACTGGATAATCGCCGCTGTCTTTGACGGATGTTCCAGCGGGGAGGAATCCTTTTTTGCTTCAGCCTTGTACGGTAAGATCATAAGGAAATCATGTAAACTGCTTCCACATCTCGGAAAAATAAGACCGGAATTCAATCTTCAGAAGACAGATGCTTCATTTATTGGCAAGTTTATCCTAAACCAGGTATTCGATGACATTAAAAAGGCACATCGTCTTCTTGGCACTGATCTTACTGAAATACTAAGTACTATCATCTTATTGGTATACAACCGGTCCAGGAAATCAGCCTGGGTTAATATCAGTGGTGATGGATTTATTATACATAATAAAGAGATAGAGGAAATAGACCAGAATAATATTCCTGATTATATGGCCTATCACCTTGATATTAAGTTTGATCAGTGGATCAGCGAGTTTTCAAAAACCTTTTCTTTCGAAAATCAAAGGGATATTTCAATATCAACCGATGGGATTTCCAAGTTCTATTCGATTACGGAAAAAAGACAAAGAAACATTGATCCTGTTCAATATCTACTCATTGATAAAGAATGGGATGATGCGGAAGATATGCTGGAAAGAAAATTTAATATCTTAAAAAATGAATATGGGTTGTTACCCTATGACGACCTGGGCATGGTGAGGATCATTTCAATTTAGACCATTCCAGCTCAATGCCATTTCCCATAAGATGAGATTGAAATTCCGATAGTTCTTTCGAATTATTCCGGATATCACGTGGCCGTATTTTCTTCCTAATGGAATATAAGCAGAGGTGCCCTGCTGCTTCGCCAATGGACCATTCCACGGGATGTAATCTGTAACATCCATTCGAAATATGGGTTGTCCCAATATTCTTGCAGGCAGGAATAATATTTTCCATCCTCCGGGGGATCATAGCGCCCAGAGGAATCCGAAAGGGCACGCTGGCCATATCTATATAATTATCCCCCCCCGTACTTGGATGAAGGTCCAGGTGATAATAACCTATCCCGACTGAATCATGAAATGGTGTCGCCAGGACGAGGTCGTCATCATTAGGATAAGCCTTCTTCCTTTCTTCCAATGACAAATGCTGCTCCCTGACTGTGAATTCTGCCTTTATTCTCCTTGATTCCCGGATATATGGATACTTAGCCAGACCGTCATCGGTTCCGAACATGTCTTTTCTTAATCTAAGACCCTTCCAGCCTTGCTTTCCATCTGGCCTTGGTACTTCTGTCTGAAGCCAATATAAGAGTGAAAGGCTGAGTTGTTTTGCCTGTTTTAAGTTTTTATCTCTGACTTTATCGGAAACATCTGTGATATTTCCCAACATATAATCATTCTGAGGCCAGTTAACGAGTGTTATATCACTTTCAAAAGACCCGGATTCAAAGTTATTTTTATCAATTATCCTTCTGTAAAGCCATAAATTCAAAGCGGGAGTATCCGGCGCAGGACCGGTCTTTGCAGTTGGAGCAAACGAAAGTGCTCTTGTTTCAAGGGTTCTGGGATTAGAATAATTCAGGGAAAGCAGTTTCCCGGACCATTCAGGCATCAGATCCGGGATATGGTTCTTCCAGAAATCATAATTCACCGGCTTCTCTATAGTATGATCCTCCCCTTCCAGATGGTCCATGGCAAAGCACCATGTCAGGGCCTGAATATTTCCTGGATCGGCTTTCTCAGGGGCATGGGGCTCACCTGTCTGGAGCCGGGATTCTACACCCAGCACATATTCTGTTCCGGTAAGGGGCAACAGATCGCCTTCTTCACTCGCATCAATAAACATATCTCCATTAAATACCAGATTATTCCCCAACTCTACATTGATACAGGATACAGATCGAACCCTGTCCGCATCAACAAATGCTTCTGTTGGCTTTGTGTTCGGGAATATCCTCAGATGCCCTGATGCTATGAAGGGCTCCAGCATAGATTGAAGGACTGCTAGTGCAACCATTGGTTCATGACATAGCCTGGACACCATACCATTTCCAGGATTGAGATATTCAGATTGCAAGGCAGTGTTGCTCAGTCGATAGTTATTCCTGTAATAATCCCTGATCAATGACCGAAACCTTGCATAGTTTTCTGTCCGGCCGAAAGATTCGATCCATTGATGTTCATCAGGTGGAACACCCTGCTGGGAAACCTGACCACCAATCCAGTCTGTGGGTTCCGTCATAATTACAGATGCACCCTGTTTGCTTGCGGAAAGCGCTGCAGCACAACCACCCAGCCCTCCTCCGATTATAATGATATCAGCCTTATATTCCCTTCCCCGGCCAGCCTGATCAAACAGGTTGGAACAGGAAGAAAGATAAGAAGGTACTGCAAGACCAATGCCAGTATATGCAGAATTCTTTATGAAATCACGCCTCTTCACTGCTTATTAAAGAATAAAAAAAATCGAATCGATTATTTAAAAATTCACTTAATGATATGTAAATAATTTTTAAATTGAGATATAATAATTTAAAATGAAAACATATCCATATCTTATTTTCCCATTACTGGGATTACTTGTGGTTTCCTGTAAATCACCCTCTGTTAAAATATCAGCTGATTTTGACAAAGGCAGCATAGGAAACATGACTGAGACAAACAGCAACCACCTTTCAGGCAGCACCCAACACTGGCTAAAAAGGGATGGTATTGGTGATCAATATTACTGGTTCTATTTCAAAGCTGATCAGGTAAAAAATAAACGTGTCATTTTTGAATTAAAAGACCTTAAGGGAGTTTACCGGGAAACCCCGCATATCGTTTACACGGATTATACACAGCCGGTCTACAGCTATGACCAGAAACATTGGAAAAGGATTAAAAATGTAAAATATGATACTTCAACCTACACTTTCGTGTTTTCGGAAAGATTTGAAGAAGAACCAGTCTGGATAGCTTATGCCCACCCCTATCCTACCTCACGGTTGGATGAATTACTGGAAAAGGTAAAGTCATCAGAATATGCAAAAATCTCTAAACTAGCCAGGACAAAAGAAAAAAGGGATATTTCATTAGTTCATATAACCGACCATGAAACACCCGCTGAAGATAAAAAAAATATATTGATACTGGCTTTACAGCATGCAGGAGAAGATGCCGGCGGTTTTATGGCAGAAGGCATAATACAGTTTCTTTTATCCGAAGCGAAGGAGGCGGTATCGGCCAGGGCCAGGTTTAATTATTTTATTGTCCCGATGATGAATCCGGACGGAATTTTCAATGGAACGAGCCGGTATAATATGAAGATGGAAGACCTGAACAATATATGGCTGGAGGATGATAAAAAACAACCTGAGGTCACCGGCCTTAAAAACTGGGCCGATTCCTGGCTGTCGGCCGGAAATGACATTGATTTGTTTATCGATATTCATAACCACACGCAATTTCACCAGTACAATGTTTTTATCTTCCAGGACCATGAACTGGACAGCCTGGTAACGATAATGGACAAATTCTGGCCCATACGGATCTGGCATTCCGAATTCAAAGGATCTTCGTGTTCCTATTTTTATGGACGGGACATTCCCAGTGGCACTATAGAATTATCTCAGTCTCACCTCGGAGATGGCAATTATTTAACTATAGAAGATTATTTATCCTTTGGGAAGGGGGCAGTACTGGCATTAAACGAGTTTTATTTCGATTGATCCTGTACGATCTTATTGATAATCGACAGGAATAATACGGGTCATATTCAATATCCCTGATGAAAGAACAATCAGGTTATTAATGATATCAAAATCAGAATTTTCAATTGACTAAAATGATCACCCGAGAGACTCATAAGGTTACTAAAAATGTAACTCTCCAAAAAATTCCGGCCGGTGGAAGTCGGGGGAGGGATTATCTATCGGGGCCCATGTCAACCAATGTGGATGAGATGTATCATCTGCACATTTATAAAAGTTTGCCCGCCAGACCGTTCCGGTTTGGGGATTCTCGAAATTATGATAATTCCTCAATACAGAGAAAGGTATCTTATAGGAAACCATCCAACTGACATTTTCCTCCCGCTCCGGATCTATCGGGCCGGTTAAACTTGTTATGACCTGCACCTGATCTATATCGGTTTTCTTGATGCTGACTGCATTTTTTCTGGGGATTTTCTGATGGTGAAACAACATGGTGCCGATGCAGTTCATTTCCAGGTTAAAATATCCTTTGGTTACGTCTTCACCTGGTGTAAAGAAAAATTCAACGCAACTGTCTTTATATACCGGATCCTGATTAGTGGTATAGATTGCCTTTACATATTTATCATTTACTTTAAACTTAACATAGATAGCATTTTCATCGTAGGCTACTTTCACTTGAGCCAGTGGAAAATGGCTCGGTTTGTCACCCATGAACTTATCGATGTTAATAGCATCAATATCCTTCCAGCCAAAATCTTCCCATTCATTGCTAAAACCTGAAGAATCTGATAGAGGTGTTACATTATAGATCATTTTTTCTGGTCTTTCATCACTACACGAGAATATAAAACATATGATTACTGCAAATAATAAATACCGGTTATACATAAATATCATCCCTTTTAGGCAATTCTATCATCAATGACGTCCGGTTTCCCGTTCTTCCCAACCACTTCTACCCTCATCAATAAAAATTTCATGAACCGTCCTTGATACGCGCTCATCTACTTCTTCCACAAGTCGAATTTTCAAAGGATTGGTCAGTCTTCGCTGCCAGGATAATACTTCAGAAAAAGGCTGATCCCCGTTTTTAATCTCATAGGTAAGGTAGGCCCATTTCTCTGCGAAGAAATTACCCTCTAATGCCGGGATCATCTGCTGCATATTTGATGCAAGGAAACTAAGGGACAAAGCACGGGCCCAATAGATCCATGGTCCCCCGGTGATGTACATATATGGGTTCAGCAATCTGGGTTTTGATTCTAATCCCGCATTTAAATATTCAAGTTGAATTCCACAAAATCCAATACCTGTATCTTCATTGAAAAAAGTGATCCAGGGCACATCATCTTCCATTAACAGATCAGTCAGGTCGGGCATTTTGGTTACATTGTATACAATAACGCTGTCCCTTATCACATCATACCAGGCTGCATGCGTAACCTGCTCGCGTTTGAATACAATTTCTGCATTCCTTAAAGCTATGCAATCAATTCTTTCATTAATACGCATGGAGGTTGTACTTATGAAGTAAGGAAGACCCGGGTAGAATTCATAACGAACAGAGGCGTCCACTTCCGGGATCTCTCTTAATTGATCCCAAACTTCTGTTGCGACCATTACAGGTCCAGATACATAATTCACGTTGGCTGGCGGTTTCCAGTCAGCGGTATGCGTCCAGGGCCGTGGGGGCGAATAAATACCCGGATTCCAGTGAATGGCTCCATTGGTCTCCATTCGATGAAACAATGGAAAATCAGGTTTTTCTTTAAGAATGATCTGGTCCAGATGTCCCGAATCAGGATGAAGCGATAGGGTATATATGTCATTATCCACCTGTAGTCCAGGTGCCTCCCCCTGTACATGAAGGTCTGTTTTATATGATTTTGTTAAAGCCCGTTCATTATTATAATAGACTAAATATACCTGGCTGGTATTTGCTTTTACATCAGCCAGAAACGCAAGCCGGCAAGTAACCGTAGGCATCCAAAGCGGGACCTCCCTGGTGGGATTTCCTTCCGCATCAGGTTCAAGGTCATCCTCTTCAAGATATTTCTTAATATCGTAGACCTGGCTTGGGACTTCTTTGATATCATATGTGACCGGATCAACAGAGACTACCCTGATGTCCCGTGTAAGTTGTTGTGCTTCATCCGGGTAAAAAGGGAGTAATACCTCTACTGGTTCACCATCACGATCCAGCCCGGCCGTTTCAGATAATACCAGGGCTTTATAATTTTTCCAGGAATTGTTGAAAACAGGAATTCCATCCGGGGCTTTAATTTTCCTGGTTGCCGACAGAAATTCATCCTTCTCACTCCCATGGATACTTTTCTTCATACGGACCCGGATCCTGATCTCATATTCCGTTCCGGGTTCCCACATCATCCATCCCACCAAATGTGGATGATCATATAAAGTGCCATCCTGCGATAAGCCATATCCTGAGGGCGGGCGGTGACTTATGATTGGCCGGTTCATATCGGTAATGGCATCTGCCCGATGCAGGTCCGTGAAACGCAGCACTTTTCCATTCACAGCCGCTTCAACTTCTATAATGGAGGAATGAGGTAATTCTATTTCAGCTAAAAAATGATAAAAAGGGATTGCCGGGCAAGGATACCCTATTTCAAGTTTTGTTAATTTCAGCGCTGCATCTTTATTTGGAGCGGCAAAGGAGTGAGTGCCCAGGTTTATAATGAAAATGGTCAGGAATATTATTTTTAGCTTATTCATAATTTAGATTTTGGTTCTACAAATAGGATTATAAACAAATTCGCATGATCAAAGGTCTTTGCATTAAAATATTAATTTCATTTCAATAATTCAATCCGGCATCACGGTAATCAGGTTTTTACTTCTCAGAAAGTCAAGCCCATTTTGCCATTTTCCACCGGCCCCATACAGAAAATAGGTAAAGTACATCGTACTTTTTTGATAGATGGGTGTCCAGGGTTGAAACTCAGCATAATAATGATGCGCATCAGGATTCCTCGGGTGATTCATCCACATATGCAGGAACAAGGGCTGGTCGACCGGGAAGGCGCCAATGAAGGTAATATCCTCTTTTGAGTCGTAACCCGCGTTCCATCCTTCTTTCAGAAAGAATAATCGTCCATAATACTTTTCCGGCTTCATCCTGTATTCATGGAGTCCGTCCAATTCAGGAATAGTATATACATCTTCGGTCCAGTGTTTCTGTCCTAATACCAAAATGGGTTGTGGCCCAAGCACATTGGCTTCCGGGTTTCTAAAGGTTAATGCATACCGCACCTCCAGTATGGGAGAATTTCCGTAAAGTGTAAATGTTTTCTGAAGTCGGTTCCCAAAATAATCGGTCCACATCCTGACCCTCACCAGTCCTCTTTCTTCAGTTTCAATTTCAGCGTCATAAACCTGATGGGTTTCCATACTGCCCTGGCCAAGAAAATCCTCAAAGCCACCGTAGGGATAATATCCTCTTTTTCTAAATGGCCGCTTATCATCTATCGCCTTCTCAGGCCATAATTTAAAAAGCACATTATCATTCCGGCTTTTAACAATATATTCTATAACCCTCGCTCCTGTTGCCAATAGAGTGACCTGAACGCTGTCATTTTCCATGCGGTATTCGTCAACCCCGTCGCTATTCAGGTCCACCTTATAAACATAAGGTTTACCTTTTGGAGCGCCTACCCCCAGTTGAGAAGTGTATCCGTCGCCAAGTGCCGATACGGTTACAAGATAATTCCCTGCCGGCACATCCAGATCAAAATGAAGATCCCCGAAATCTGCCTGCTGAACTTCGCAATTTTGCTTCGCTTTAAATATTACCTTATTGGCAGCATCAATATCCAGAACCTTTACATTAACAGGGAAGGATGACTTGCTGGTATAATTATGAATAGTAACCGGATAACTTACCTTGGGGGCATGCGCATATAGGAGCCGGGGCACCGAAATAGTCTGTGGAAGGTTCAGCAATGTAAGCGTGCTTTTTTTCTTTTCTCCCCATGAAAAGTGAACGGCCACCGGATTCGTTTTTCCCATCGCTGCCATCGTTGGATTCAGTTTAAGCTGAAAGCTCTTTTCACTTCTGGCGGGAAGATTCAGGGCATTGGATATTTTATCCTGGATTTGCACTGATCCGGGCAGGGTTAGATCAAAATTACCTGAAACTGGTTCATCAGATGAATTTCTTATTGTGACCTGTAAATTATAATCAGTAATAGAGGCTGACAACTGAATATGATCACCGTAATAATCTTCCAGCATGACCCTGTCCAGCAGCAGCATCTGTAAGGTGTTTCGATACAAGGCAGGGCCCATCATTTTCCCCTGCTCCAAAACGCCCACTGCTCTTCGCGTGAGAATTGACTCCCACATATTGTCACGATTGAGCGGGTCCTCTTTGTCTATAAAAAGAACCATACTTGATAACATATTGTCATCCAACTTTCCGGTACTTAGTACAAAAGGTACATTTTCATTGTCGATCTGCTCTTTATTTCCTTCTTCAGCCAGATAGCCATCATAATGTAATGGATCGGCTAATGTATCCCATACCTGACGGAAGACATATCCGCCTTTCTTATGGGCATAATCGATCCAGGATTCCTTGGTGAACATACTCTGCACCTGAAGGCCATCATAGTCTTTGCAACCATAGATCGGTGAAAAACCAACGTCAGTAACAACAGGCAGCTGAACTTCAGATATCCAGTTTTCAAGTTCAGTCTTAGCCAGAAAATCCATATACCCATCGAATACAAACCAGCTATTTCCCTCATTCATTCCAGTTCCAATAATTTCAAGGGGGTGCCCATCGGTGCAAGTAACACTTTTCAATAATGTTTGGGCTCCAAACCATCCTTTATACATATCGTATTGCCCTGTAACCTCTAATGTGCCAGAAATAAGGTTTTGCATCATTTCAAGCGCCAATTTATCCAAAGAACTGACCACAAAGACCTTACGATCACCGTCACTCAGGTAAAAAGCCCATATTTTCTTAATCCCGGCTGCATTATACTGGTGACTCCCAATTTCTTCATTGAAGAAGGGATCTTCATTTACATGATCCATAGCCCAGCTTCCAAATTCAGAATCAGGACTGGTAAAAACAAGAATATTTTCAGAGTCGCGTGTTGTATTAAGTACAGATAATTCAGGTTGTTCCAATATAGAATAAGGTTCATTTATCAATCCATTAATAAATCCCTCCTGCATTTTCAATCCCGGTACGCCCATATCCTCCGCTATATCCACTTTACTTTGTATAATCGTTTTTTCAATATCCGGGGAGGCCATTTTGAACAAGTTCCCGTATCTATAGAGTTTCTGGTAGGTATCATGCCAGTAATTTGTATATCCATGGAACTGATAGGGTGTCATTACTGCATTTTCTAATACCCTGGCATCAGTTTTCTTATAAGTATAATCATCCAAATTCTGGCCAAATGAAATATTCCAGCTGAGAAAAATTAATACATAAGATACGACTTTAGAAAAATTCATGGTTGCAGGCCATATACTGGTTTTTGCAGAAAGCAGGGATTGATATATTCTCATTTTGATTTTTTTTGACAATCCTAAAAAAGTATTTTAGATAAAATGGATTAATGATCTATGATAAAAAGTATTTTAAAAAATCCATAAACTCAATTTATAAACAAATCTTATAAGATCAAATAATCTGAAGTGGATTCAGATTTTTATAATTTTGAACAAATTCACTATCGATGCAAATTCTAAAACTTCTCGAATCAGCTCAATAAATATTGAATTAGTTTATCCTGGCTGGAAACCTAAGATTCCAAAAATAAATTAGCAGCTGATCCTTCTTGTGGTATTGGTTTAATATAATAGATTGAAATGTTCAATATCATGCCGGGTTCATGTATATAAAATTTAGCATTGTTATCAGACCGGCAGAATTTCCTTCCAGATTCTCAGGAAGTTCCCTCCCAATATCTTCACGATATCATTCCGTTCATAGCCTCTTTTTTCCAGGATCTCAATGAAGCGGGTCCAATGATCCAGCATTGATTGTTTTTCGACTTCACCCGGGGGTGATTTTTCAGTGAAACCGGGGACCTGACCTACCTTCGGATGTCCGATATCATGCCCCAACCATCCTATTCCAATATGGTCGGTGCCAATCAATTCAGACATATAATGAATTTCATCCGCCAGCATTTCGTAAGATGTTTGTCCTTCAATATAACGTATACCAACGATTCCTCCTGTGGAGGCTATGGCTTTAAGTTCTTCATCCGAATGCTGGCGTGGGGTATTGATAAATTTTTGAATATTTGTATGTGTTGAAGCAACCGGTTTTTTTGTAATCTCTGCAACATGAAATATCCCGTTGGCAGAAAGGTGTGAAACTCCGATCATCATGCCTAGTCTATTCATTTCTTCTACAACTTCCACTCCAAACCGTGAAAGTCTAGCCCCCATCTTTCCTTCAGCCACTCCATCAGCGAGCTGGTTTCGTCCCTGATGTGTTAATTGCATACCTCTAACTCCCAGCCTGAAAAAAGTACGTAGAAGGGCAAGTCTTCTATCATGATGATAACCAGGTTCTGGTTCAATCTCTATTGAACCTCCACCCTCCAGGTCCAGGAAAAACTTCACATGATCCTTGAGTGGGCTGACCGGTATATCAGATTTTGTTTTGATGATCGAAGCCTTTCCACCTGTCTTTTCGATTTCAGATAATAACATATCCACCACTCGTAAAGACCCTTCAAGGAGCCGGTCACTACCTCCCCGCTCGGGTACAGAATCTCCACCTGCCGGCATGATCACGACATCCAATCCCCCCTCAATCAACCGAGGCAACAGAAAATCTTTTAATGGGGAATGCTGGTCGCTGTCGTTTAGTGCGAACCGGTCATTGAATTCCCAAATATCCCTGTGACCTTCAACAATTATATAGTCATGGGGATCGCCAGCAGTCAATGCTGGCTTCCAACTCGAACTCATATTTTTATGATCTATAAATATTCCTGTTATTCCTGCCCCTGAATATGATAGGAATTTACGACGGCTTATCTCATTTTTCATAAGGAGATTTTTTTAAAAATATTAACTACACAAATTATTAAAAAAAAACATGATCAACTAGCATTTTCAGAATATCGATTTGTATTGAGTTTCACTGCAAAAGTGAATTTTAATAAAAAACTAATTCCTTAGATCAATACTGATGCTTATAACTTCAGGGCAAATTCAGTATTTATGTTTATAGATCAACTAAATACAGTAAGGTAGTGTCTAGCCAAGTAGCATGATCCTCAAAAATCCAACACCAAGGACCAGGATGATAATCAATCCGAGAATCCCGATTATCTTATAATTTCTACTGATCTTTAAATCACCCATTATAGTGTTGTTGCTGGAAACAAGTAATATAAAGATTCCAACAATAGGAGCCACAATCATGGTCAAAGCCTGAGCAATAACGATGAGCTTCAGTTGCAGATGGTTAAATGCAACTGCGATTACAGCTCCAGTAATAATTACTATCATGATTAATAATCGCAAAGGAAATGAACTGAGTTTATTTCCCAAAGAAAAGGCATCTGCAAGCACTGCCCCACCCAGCGTTGCATTACCTAATAAAGAGGAAAATGAAGCAGCAAATAATCCTATCATAAAAACACTGGAAGCAAGGTTCCCAAATAGAGGCTCAAGCGCCTTCCCCATTTCAGCTGCAGAATTTACCGGTATACTTTTAGGAAATAAAACCGAACCTGCTGCCGCCATAATCATAAACGTAACCATGCCAAGGATAATAATTCCAGTGAGGCTTTCGTACTGACACATTTTGAGCTGATGTTTTTTCCACCCCCTTTCCTGAACCAGATAAGCCTGGTAAAAAGCCCCGACTATTGAAAAGCTGGAAGCAATCAAGGCTATAACCAGAAGTTCTGATCCACTGGGTATCGAGGGTATAATACCCTTTGCCAGGGATTTGATTTGAGGTCCTGAGAGGATCAAGGTAATCAAAAAAGAAAAAATCATGATGCCTATCATTCCAACCATTATCTTTTCCAGAACTCTGTAGAAAGACTTTAAAAATAATAAGATGATGGCCAAAAAGGAGAATAACAGTATCCAGGGAACGGATGAAGTATTAAAAAGTTCCGCGAACGCCAATCCGGCTCCTATAGCGTTGCCGGACTGAAAAGATGCTGTAACAAGAAAAACTCCGAATCCAATAATAAGAGAAAAAGCTTTTCCATATTTTTCCCTTATGGTAGTTATTAAGGACTTTTCTAAGGATATACCTATTTTAGCCCCCATAAGGGTGAATATTGCCATGAAAATAGTAGTCAAAATTACCACCCACAACAACTTGTACCCGAAACCAGCGCCCAGCTTTGAAGCAATTGTCAGACTCCCTGGCCCGAAAACTAAAGCGGCTGTGATGACTCCCGGGCCTAAGATTCTTACCCAGGATCTAATGGTGTTGCTTTCCCTAAATTCTTTTTCCGGCATAAGGATGCATGAAATAGTTATAATTGCGACAATGTAAAAACATTTCTTTAAATTAAGATACTTTTAAAACTATACTTTATTGATTTCCCTTGTAAAATTTGAAATCAAATTAGCTCAATTTTTTTCTTATTTAAATAGTTGAAAAATGAAATTTTTACTTATTTTTTTTAGAATCACAGCCCTTATTTTAATCACTTTCGATGGGTATCCCCAAGCCCCGGATTGGATTCAAACGGCCCGGATTTTTCTTCTCGATGCATATCAACCCCCATTTAAGCCTGAGCTTGAATTTGATGCAGAAAAAGTAGCGCAAACCATGGAAGACATGCATGCAAATGTAGCGCGTGTATCAACTATGGGAACCTACGCCACCATACAAGGTATCCGTTTCAGCACACACCCTGACCAGCATGGGCGTGATCTGCTTGCTGAAATGATAAAAGCCTGCAAATCAAGGGGCATCCGGGTATTACCTTATATTTCAACAGGGCATAAACTGGCATGGTCCATGGTAACTAAAGATTTTCCTGAATATGCTCAAGTTTCCAAACCTGGAGGAGGCCCCACAAGGGATCATATGTATGTGGGTGAAGATCATGGTACAGTTTGCTGGAACACACCGTATCGTAAAGCTTATTATGACTATATTGAACACGTTGTCAGGGATTATGACGTTTGTGGAATGTATTTTGATACCTGGTTCCCTTTCTACTTTTTTCCAGGAAAAAAAATCTGTTATTGTGATGGATGCCGGAACGGGTTCAGGGAATTTTCCGGTTTGGAACTCCCTTACAATGAAGATGACAAGGATTATACCACTTCTGAGCTAAGAACAATAGATAAATATCACGACTGGTACTATGAGGAGCTGGTAAAAATTTTATACGAAGTAAGGAGAATAATCAAATCCTACAAGAACATACCCTTGATTTACAATATTAACAACCCGGATAAGATTGCGAATGAAGATCCAAGGGTCATCGAGGCGATGGATGCTTTCCTGTATGAACGCGGAAGTTCAATGCTGGAACGTGCAGAAGGCATCAGTTTGGCACGGGCCATGGGCATCGGTGTGTTCCCTTACATTGGATCCTACAACAACTGGCCACGAGTGGTATATAATGGGTATGATTTTCAACAGCAAATTTTCACGACAGTTATGTTTGGAGGTGCACCCATAATCGCCCAACCCTATCCATATATATGGCATGAGGAATATCGGGATTACGTACGTTATCCATTTTCTATCATCGAAGAAAACGAAAAGATATTCACAGATGTAGAGAATTTTCCTTATGTGGCTGTTATTTATGCAATAGACAACCCTCCCGAACACGCAAAAGGATCCTGGTGGTGGAAAGCCGATACACGTACATCCACCCTTGGTGCCTTTGCAGGTTGCCTTTACAGGCACGTCCAGGTGACATCGGCCATGGAGACCCTGCTCGACGATCCAGCCCAATTAAAAAAATATAAAGTTTTATATCTTGCTGATATTCCTTTTATATCTGCTCAACGGATTGAGAATATCAAAAACTACGTTAAAAATGGCGGAGGGCTTATTGTCAGTTATGCAACATCTCTTTATGATTCCAGTGGCGTGATACAAGATCATTTTGGCTTGCAAGATCTTATCCAAGTAAAACCGGCCGACAAAACAATTGAATTGACTAAGGAAATAGACAATTATCAATGCATGGTGGGCGGACCCAATGATCTGTACCTTTTATCCAATAAGAGAAGCAATCAGTTCTCCGGGGAGTGGCTGGACAAACTTATTCCTTTGTGGTTTTATATCCCGGTTGAGTTACTTAAAGAGGGTGAGGTTATCATGGATATTGTTACCGGAGATGGGCTACGATCCTTCTTGCCAGGTGTTATCGTGACTTCTTATGGCAAGGGTCGTGTATTGTATTCCTCCTCTTCCATAGAAAGTTTGTTCTATGAAACAAATATAGACATAACAGGTGACCTGATTCAACAGTTTGTAAGTATCGTTTCAGGGGTAGAGGCTCCATTTCAATTAGATGCTCCCTCTACCCTTATTGCCAATATGACTAAGAAAGATGATAATCACTATGTGATGCACCTTTGTAACTGGACCGGGGAAAAATTTGAGAAGAACGATAGATACACCTATTATCTGGCACCCATTGAAAACATCCATCTTAAGTTGCAAATTCCAAAAGGAAAAAAAATATCATTGTTATCGACTTTCCCTAAAGCAGAAATCAAGCAAAGTATTGAGGGCAATACCATAGATATCGACATCCCCAGGATGGGTGCATATCAGGGCATTAATTTACAATTCACTGATATCGAGAATTCGAAATAAAAAACTCTATTTTTCCTCGATGTATAAAACAGATCGGAAAATGTGTAAAATTGAATACAGCAACAATGCCATGGATGTAAAGGATAAGAACAATAATATTATTGAATTAATATCTACCATCCATCATTTTCTATTTAATTAAGGTTTATAGTTATCACTCAATAAACTAATAATCTACTATCTCCAGTAAATCGTTCAATAATAGGAATTCATTGTTTATTGGAGATGATTGTTTTTCCGCAAGAACCATTTCTCTTGTCTCAGACAGCGATATTCCATCACTTTTGATTTTTGATATCCATATGACAGACTTATTCTCCGAATCTTCATTAATTGCTTCCTCCAATCTTTTCTGAGCTGCCTCTTCACCATTGATTTTCTCCAACGACAGGATCTGCAAATACAAAAATGCATTTTCTCTTGCTCCTTCCAGCTTTTCGAAGTCACGTACCTTTGCATAAAGGTTATTTGCAACCTCATTCCGGCCCAATTTTTCATTACAAAAAGCAAGAATAAAATTCTCTATTCTTTCATCCGGATCATATGGCCTGCCGGAACCAAAATTATTTGGCCATAGTGATGCTTTTTCAGCATCAGTAATTGCATTTTTATACTTTTCCTTTTTCATTTCGTCAATTGCCGCCATGATTGAAGCATCATGGTAGACATTTCTACCCATAACAGCTCCCTCAAACGGTATTAACTCAAATGATTCTAAAAAGGATATACATTTCCTATATTCTGCTAGATTCAATAAGGCTATGGCATAGTTTAATCCCAATACTGATCTTTCAGGATTTTCATTAAATGATTTCTCGGCCAGATCAGCTGAAAGAGTAAATTCTTCATCGCTCAAATACTGCTCGATCAAGGCAAGGTTAACCCACCAGTTATATTTATCAAGCATTTTTGCTTTTTGTAATCCAGACTTCATTATTTCCAGGTTATCTCTGAATAAATCAGCTTTCGCCATATAAAAGGGTGCATAATCAGGCTCTGAATCACATTGAATGAATAATTCCCCAGCTTTATCCAGGCATCCTTTTTCCCAATAGATCAGGGCTTTATAATACTTTAACTTCCAATGGTCAGTTATCTCGTCAAGTTGATCAAGCATAGCGAATGTTTCATCCCTGTAAGGGAAAACAAAATCAGAAGATGCATTCAGCCCCGATTTTAACCAATCCTGTTGGTTATCTTTGTCCAGGTAAGCCAACCATAACAGAATTATGGGATGATCTACCGCAGACTGCAAAATCCGTTTGCTATCATCAAGAAATCCAAGTTTTCATTTAAGTTCAGCGTGGTTGTACTTAAATCCAGAGGGTTTAGTAGTATACTTTCCTGTTTGATTACATTACCATTGGATTTAATTGTCAAATCTGAATTCAGGCTTTGAAGGGCGCTTAGGATAACTTTTAGCTGATCCTTCTCCCTTACCACATTCAGTACCGCATACTCTGATGCAGCTACCATTCCACCAGTTCCTTTCAGGGGGAACCATAATTCTGTTGTGATATCTGTGTCGTAGGGAATGAATTCACTGTGCTTGAACGGAGTTAAACTGCTTGATCCTGCAGCCTGGTTGAAGGACTTCCCGGACTGAAATTCAATGTATTTGTTCTCCATAATAACCATATTCCAATCTTTTCAACAGCCTTGTTTGTGAAACCGTCGAATCGGTAATAGGGATAATTCCTGGACATATCCGGAACAGGATCCAGATCGGCATACATATAGGTCTTCATTTTAACCTTTTGTTCCCGGATAGTGGCTTCCTGAGCGGGAAGCTCAATGCATGAAAATATCAATATGACAAATAATGTGATAAGAAATCTCATGGTACAATAATTAATTTTTAACTTAAGTAATTCCTCCAGGAATTTATACCCATCTTGTAGAATATTCTGAGCTTATCTGAACCTTAATATAGAAAATTTAAATCCTTATAAAGATCTTTTTCTTATACATCCAATAGCATATATACCACAATAAGAATAATACACTCATTGAGGTAAGGATCTTTGCTATGGCAGTACCCGTCCAGCCAAAAACTGCCATGGAATACGGATGAATGATATGTTCAACAAAGTCGGCACCTCCAACATTGGCAAAGAGGTAAATAAACAAGGGATTCATGCCAACAATGGCAAAAAACAAAGTCCATTTTCTTTGTTTCATAATATCGATCAACCAGAATGAAAAAGCCAGAGCCAGAAATGTCCATCCTCCACTTGCCAGAATAAAGGAGGAAGTACATATGCGTTTAATTATGGGTGTAACAAATCCAAGTGAATAGCCAGCCACAACACCTATCAATCCAGCGATAAGGAGTGTTTTCAGCTTTTGCATATTTGTTTTTTTACTCATCAGCAATTGCCCGGCCAGCACCCCCCAAATAGTATGGGCAGTGGTAGGTACCGCATTAAATGATACCCAGTGTCCTCTCAGATCGGCTCCTCCATATTGAAGATCCAGCCATGTACCAAAATTTTCATTTGCCACAAATGCGTGATTGAAACCCTCGACCGGGAAAAGACGATAGATCGTTTCAGTTAAGACCAAAAGTAATAATGATATAATAATCTGCACCCGTGCAGGCTTATTCATTAATAAAAATGCAATGAGATAGGTAACGGATAATTGAGCCAGCACATTTTGAAAATGGAATCCGATTTTACCTATGCTTATACAATAAAGCGACCAACCAAAGAACAGCAGCAATAAAGATCGTTTTATGGTATGTCTCCGTATCTGGGCATAGGTCTGTCCTCTTTTGATCCTGTTAGAAAAAGAATAAGGTATGGCTACACCAACAATGAACATAAAAAAGGGTTGTATCAAGTCCCAGAACCTCAATCCATTCCATGGATGATGATGAAATTGCATGCCGATAGTGTAAATCAAACTACCTTCCAATTGTGGATCGATCAATTGTGCATATAGATGGGTAGATTCGGCAATTAACAGGAACATGGTCATCCCCCTGAAAAAATCAAGGGAAAATAGTCTTTCTACCAGTGGAGATGCATTTTGGATATTATTTTTCACGTAATAATGATTTGACTTATTTTAATTCATTAAACAGTACTCCCTGAATTCTTATCCAGGTATAAAAAAGTATTATTGTGATCTTTGAGGATAGAGGCAGGAACATCAGGTGTGACCTCCCCTCTGATAACTTTTTGAACAGCATCAGCTTTTCGTTTATCCGGTACGCTACATAGAATGTAATCAGATTTAAGGATCTGCTGTATGGACATACTGATTGCTTTTTCAGGAATTTCCTCTAAACTTTCAAACCAACCTTCGCCAAGCTGTTGCAGACGGCATTTTTCATCAAGATTCACTTCAATATACGGATCCTCTATTTTGAAATCAGCAGGGGGATCATTGAATGCAAGATGCCCATTTTCACCGATACCAACGAAAGCCACATCAATTGGGTATTCGGCAATAACCTTATTTAGCCTGTCACATTCCATTGACACATCCGATTCCCCATTTATATAGTAAAACTCTTTTAAGGGAACTTTACTAACAAAGCGTTCCTTTAGGTATTTCCTGAAAGAGGCAGGATGAGATATGGGCAATCCAATATATTCATCAAGATGAAAGGCGCTTACTTTCTGCCAGTCTACTTTTTCCTCCACGAGGTAAACCAACATCTCGAATTGGGAAGCACCCGTAGCAACTATAATATTAGCATGTCCTTTTTCTAAAATAGCATTATTAATAAACTTCGCGCCCTGGTGTGCAGCGGCCATACCCATTTCATCTTTGGTATCAAAAATCTTTACTTCCATTTTCAATTTAAACATTAACAGGGTTGATCATCGATAAGTAGCTGAGCCCAATATGGATCCAAGGTATTTTGCTACAGTTAAGATCAGCCCGGATCAAAAACGATTTTAATCATACAAATTTATATTTACCCGGCATTGGAACGGGTGGCATGGGCATATCTCCAAACTCGTATTTAGCTAAGGAATAATCCTGATTTGATTCCATGAGGGCCTCCCATGTTATCTCACGGCCACTA
>JAHEGY010000248.1 GCA_024644875.1 Cyclobacteriaceae bacterium | reverse complement strand
TAGGATTGAATGACACGGGATTTGAAGTGGCAGAACAGGATTGGGATCGAGTGGTAGAGGTTTACACAACCAAGGACAAGCAGCTACAAGTTTTTAATCAGGAAGTCACTGATCAAAATGCCCCAAATAACGCGTTGCAATGGTGGAAAAGAGATTCTGAGAAAATTGCCCTTGGTGGAGCAGGAATTGTGACTTCAGCTTATGACTATGCCAGGTTTCTACAAATGTTATTGAACAATGGCGAATTGGAAGGTGTGAGAATATTAGGTAGAAAAACAGTGGAATTGCTCCGCAGACCATTGTTTGAAGATTTCGGAGATCAAAGTACAGCGATGGGTTTATCTGTCTGGGTACTGGCAGAAAAAGAAAACGCATATACACAAGCCTCTGTTGGCAGCTTTGGATGGGGAGGCTATTTCTATACTTCGTATTGGGTGGATCAAGAAGAAAAACTAGTGGCTGTGATTATGAACCAGGTAAGCCCTACTGCATCAAGCCTTAATAACGATTTTGTCACACTCACGTATAGCGCCTTGAAATAGGGACAAAGATCAGAGTATTAAATTATCCTGCTTGTAGTTTAAACAGTTCGAGTTTACTAAATTGTATTATTTACTAGAAATATAAGAAAGAGTCATTCCTGTGGTAGCTGGAATGACGAATGTTTAAGTATTAGCACTATTAGCCTGCACTTCGCCATTAGCCATAAACTGAATGAATTTCTATGCCTGTTACAACCCGAAAACTTACCGCCATCATGTTCACCGACATTGTCGGGTATACAGCCTTGATGGGCACTGACCAATTAGGAGGTGCACTTTTATATTATTAAAATTTAGTTTTATTTTCATAGTGATACCGACCGATTTCATGATGTCAATTCCTGTTCGTTATTTATTTAATATTTCAGTATTTGTATTCCTTATATTTTTTTATTGCGGATGCAATACGGCTCCTGAAAAAAGGAAGGAGGATCAACAGGAAAAATCAAAGGCCGGCCAGATCTATCAATGGTCAGAACAGGAAGGCAATGAATTCCTGAAAAAGATGCGGGATTCCTATACGACGCCAGCGAAATGGGAAAGACATGCAGACCAGATCAGGAACCACATCTTGAAGGTTACCGGGTTGAAACCTTTCCCTGAAAAATGTCCATTAAAACCCGTTTTTGGGGATATCCGGAAATATGAAGGATATCAGGTACAAAACGTCGCTTTCGAAAGCCTGCTAGGGGTCTATGTAACGGGCAGCGTTTACCAGCCACTCCATGATGAAAGAATGCTACCCGGTGTATTGAGTCCCCATGGACACTGGCCCAATCGCGAGGATTATGGCCGGTTCCGCCCAGATGTACAGAAACGGTGTGCCGCCATGGCCCGGATGGGTTCCATCGTTTTTACATATGACATGGTAGGGTACGGGCAGATGGCTGAAATTGGCTGGGTGCACGATCATCCGGGAACCATGAAGCTGCAGATCTGGAACAGCATACGTGCACTGGATTTTATCCTGATGATGGGCGCCGACCCGGATCGGATCGCCTGTACGGGAGCCTCCGGTGGAGGGACACAGACCTTCCACCTGGCCGCGGTGGATCACAGGCTTTATGTTTCCGTTCCTGTGGTCATGGTTTCCAACAGGCATTTTGGAGGTTGTATCTGTGAGTTGGGAATGCCCATTCATGAGAAAGGAGATTTCAGGACCAACAACGTAGAGATCACCGCCTGTCACGCTCCCAAACCGCTATTGCTCGTGTCTGTGGGTAACGATGCCACGGAAACCACTCCGGAGGTTGAGTATCCGAACATCAGGTATATCTACAGCCTATTCGGTAAGCCAGAAATGGTGGAGAACGTACACCTGCCGGATGATGATCATGGATACGATTACAATAAACGGGCTGCCGTGTATCCATTCCTGGCCAAACACCTCGAACTTGACCTTTCCAAAGCAATGAATCCGGATGGCACGCTGAATGAGGAAGGGATTGTCATCGAAGAAATAGAAAAACTGTATCTTTTCGATGAAGAACACCCGCTGCCCGCCCATGCAGTCCGTAACAACGATGGGTTTGTATGGGAATGATACTGCGGATCAGGATGTTTATGTAAAAGATCGATAAAATAATATAAATATGGGTAGCAAGGCTGACAGGTATTTCACCATAAGAAGATATGTCGAAGCATTTAATTGGTATGAAGAAATGTATAAAACATACAATCCTAACATCTCATATGTTTCCATACAATTTAATTATGATAAATTGAAGGAGTATACCATATATGTAACTCGTGTGAAAAAAATGAATCTTCCTGCTTATTAAGTGAATTCATATGTTCAAAAATAGTAACCTAATTCTTTCGGGAATTTGCATACTTCTGATGTTATCCGGATCATCAGTCCAACGAACTGAAAAAGTTCATCTATCCACTGATTCATCCTGGGATAAAATAGCACCTTTTTTTACTCCCCCTGAGAATTATGTCAATAGGTATGGAGATTACAAATCACCATTGATTTTTGATGATCGTCGTGTCGTTAAAACACCAGAAGATTGGAAAGAACGCCGCAGGGAAATTTACAATAAATGGAACGATATGATGGGGAAATGGCCCGCCTATCTAAAGAATCCTGAAATGGAAATTCTCAGTAAAGTGAAGCGTGAAAATTTTGTTCAATATCGAATCAGGTTCTCATGGACTCCTGTTGAAAAAACGGAAGGTTATTTATTGGTCCCGGATAAAAAGGGCAAAAAA
>JAHEGY010000247.1 GCA_024644875.1 Cyclobacteriaceae bacterium | reverse complement strand
TGCCATTATATATTCCTTTAACAGCTGGGAGCATTATAAATTTAATGGTTATTTCGCACATTTAAGGTATAAATGCATACTTATAATGAACCAAATTTAGTTACCCGTATTTAGGAGTTAGACCCCTTTCATTTGACGCGGTACAATCTATTTTTTATTCCTTCCAAATTCTAAAATTTCAGTCAATTTAGGCAATAAAAAAATCCGTATTGTTTAATACGAATTTTCGACTTAAAGTGTTCTCACTCCCCTTCACTGCGTTACTCTGGAAAGGCCCGCCCCTATGGCCGCTGCTTTAAAAATAAACAAGGAATTACTACGTATGCTGCTTCATCTCCTGGCAAAGCTCCACCAAAACACCATTACTGCTCTTTGCATGCAAAAATACAAAAGAGGACTTCAATTTATCATAGTCGTGGTTATAAGTAGATTTTTAAGTATTTATGAACCAATTAATTCCAATCACTTCTTTTTTCCCAGATCTTATCTGCGGCCCGGAGTGCAAGCGCCATAATGGTTGAAGTAGGATTC
This sequence comes from Cyclobacteriaceae bacterium, assembly GCA_024644875.1. Taxonomy (GTDB): domain Bacteria; phylum Bacteroidota; class Bacteroidia; order Cytophagales; family Cyclobacteriaceae; genus JAGTVG01. Next base: position 2,229 of record JAHEGY010000247.1, on the reverse strand, counting down.
ACTCCCGCTCCTGTAGTGAACGAACTGCCATCTACAATGAATAAATTAGGCACATCGTGCGTTTGATTGTTGGCATTGACCACTGATTTTTGTGGATCGTTGCCCATCCGGGCAGAACCCATAAGATGAGCTCCATTTGCCAGAGGGAAACGATATACACGCTTAGCCCCTGCGGTTTCCAGTGCTTCCTTGACTTTCAACCAGGCAAATTCCATCTGATTTTTAGTGTTTTCTGTAAGCGAATAAATCACTTTTGCCGCTGGGATTCCATTGCTATCTGTTTTTTCCTCCGATAATTCTACACGATTATTAGGATCAGGTAAATCATCGATCAATGCGGAAATCCCTGCTTGATGTGGAAATACCTCGTTGAATGCATCATGATGACTCGCACCCCAGGGTAAGCCAAAACTCTGAGAAAATGGTCCAAATGTCCTTTCTCCCTGCATGGTAAATCCTCTAACAAAATCCCTTTTAGGATCCGTCTCATAAAATTGCTGACTAAGAAATGGGATACCCATTGGGCCAATATGACTATCCATTTTATCCTCGAAAATACCGTATCCCATAACATAGGGGTGTGTCATGTAATGCCTGCCAACCTGCCCGTTGGAGTTGGCGAGTCCTTGTGGAAATAAAGATGACTTTGAGTTTAATAAAAGGCGAGGAGTCCCAATACCATTGCAACAGACTACCACCACCTTGGCTTTTATCTCATGCAAATTACCTTCTTTATCAAAGTATAATGCCCCTTTAGCCTCCCCTTTATTGTTAACCGTAATTTCTTTGACCCGTGACCATGTTCTGATCTCTGCACCTTTATCAATAGAAAGTGGCCAGTAGGTACGATCCGTTGATGCTTTCGCTCCCATAGGACACCCAAACATACATTTACCATGTAACATGCAGCCAGGCCGATTGTTATAACTTTCTGAAAGTATGGCCTGATCTGACACCCACCAATGCCATCCAAGTTTTTCAAACCCGCTTACAATAGTTTTTCCCATTTTACCAAGAGGTAATGGCGGTGTTTGTCTTGCCGATCTGGGTGGGTTGGCAGGATCACCCGAAATACCAGAAATTCCCAACATGTTATCGTTAAGATCGTAATATGGCTCCAAATCCTGGTATGAAACAGGCCAGTCGTCTGCCACACCATCTAGTGACCTGACTTTGAAATCCGAAGGATGAAAACGGGGGAAATGCCCTTGCCAGTGAATAGTGGTGCCTCCAACAGAGTTAAACATTGAGACATCTATGGGATAGTCGCCTCCAACCAGAACCGGATAGTCCTCAGGTCGCTGGCGAATATTGGGGTCAAGGTGAAAATCCCCCCTGACCAAATGGGATTCATAATCTAATTGGGCTGAAGCAAAACTAGTTGGGTCAATCCAGCCACCCTGCTCCAGACATACCACTTTTGCCCCCCTCTCAGTCAATCGCCATGTTAAAGCGCCTCCGGCGGCACCAGAACCAATCACTAATACATCTATTCTTTCGTCAGCCATAGATTTAGACGTTAAGATATAATGCGGTCATTTGTTTCACACGATCCAACAGTGCCTCATCAAATGGGTCCATTTTCGGACCGGCAGACATTGTGGGATAAGGTTCATAGCCTATCAGTGCCCACACTTTTTCATTGATGTAATAACTCTCGTAGACAAAATCCCGAAGGACAGAAAACATTTTTGGTTGATCTTTTTCAAATTTTTGCAGTACACGTATTCTGGATGCCTTACTCAGGTTTGCAAAATCGTCATTTTCGGTAGTATTGCTCAATTCATTCAAGGTGATCAATAGTTGGTTAAATCCATCCAACAGTTCCGGATATTCATTGAGTACCTTTAAAATGTAATCCAACCCGTCTACTTGAGAAGCTGCAGGCATCTTACCCGAACCGGGAATGATTTCATCCATGGCCAATTGAAGCAGCTTTTGAGAAGAAACCCCAAGTAATTCATCGCCTGTTTTCTTTTCTTTAGTAGCGCAACCTATGTTAATACCTAGTGCCCCAGTGGTAACCAGTGCTTGAAGCGAAAGAACAGCTTTACTAAACTTTCGTCGAGACCATATAGTCTTTTCTTCCATGTAGACGGTTAATATGTTCTAGATATGTACTACTACTAAAATAGCATTTATTTACTTCAACATTAGATATATTGGAGATTATTTCTTTCGCATGCCTAAATCCCTAATGCTTTATCAGTAAGATAACTGAGGGTGCTG
>JAHEGY010000054.1 GCA_024644875.1 Cyclobacteriaceae bacterium | reverse complement strand
ACACCTAAATTTCCCATGACAACCACCTCATTCAGTGGCCCTGCGTAATTGAAATTAGAGCTTGGCATGTCCGGCTTGTTGGCCATTACTGCATTGATCCAGTCTGTTTCATGGGCCCCTTCATTCCAGGTAAAACCTGTATCGGCCTCTGGTCTTCTTAAATACTTATCGGGACCGTCATAATCTTCTCGTCCTATGATGAACGGATTTAGTCCATAAGTGCCGCATACCAGGGTTCCTTTGCTTCCTATGAATAGGTTTCCTCCGCCCCAGTCTCCCATCATCTTGCCATCCGGCAATCCTTCAGGTCTCGGAGGCATCATGCCACCATCCCACCAGGTAAATGTACATTCAGGGAAGGCCACTTTTTTCAGATTATCCCTCGCCGGGAAGTAATAGGTTACTACTTCTGATACAGGTGCGCTTTCCGTATTTACTTGTGTTGATGTTGCTTCGACGCCTGTGGGGAAACCAAAGTGCATGGCTTTGTAGGCAGGATCCATGATATGACATGCCATGTCACCAAGGGCACCAGTACCATAATCCCACCATGCTCTCCAGTTCCATGGTGTGTACAATGGATTGTAAGGTCTGTAAGGAGCGGTTCCAAGGAACAGGTCCCAGTTTAAAGTCTTCGGGACTTTAACCTTTTCAGTGGGACGTTCAAGACCCTGAGGCCAGATAGGTCTGTTGGTCCAGGCATGAACCTCCCTGACTTCCCCAATAGCTCCATCCCAGATCCACTCACAAACCTGGCGTATTCCTTCTCCGCTATTACCCTGGTTGCCCATCTGGGTTACAACACCCGTTTCATTGGCAATTTCTGTCAGTCTTCTTGATTCCCATACGGTTCGTGTCAGCGGCTTCTGTACATAGGCATGTTTACCCATTTTCATGGCAAGAGCACCTGCTACTGCGTGAGTATGGTCCGGTGTAGCTACCATCACTGCATCAAAGTCATTATTCAACTCCTCATACATCTTCCGGAAGTCATAGTATTTTTTGGCATCCGGATAATCATTGAATGCTTTTTCAGAGTATTTCCAATCCACATCGCAAAGTCCAACGATCTTTGCCTTTCCGGCTTTTACCATGTTCCTCAGATTGCTCCGACCCATTCCGCCGACACCCACACCAACTATATTAAGAACATCGCTGGGAGCTCTGTAACCTTTTCCGCCGAGCACATTTCGGGGTACCACGGTAAAGGCTGAGGCCGTTATGGCAGCTCCTTTCATAAATTTTCTTCTGGAGACATTTAACTTATTCCCGCTAAGATTTTTTTTGTTTTCCATCATAAACGATTTAAAATGAAAATAATCTGCCCCCCATATGATCAAATCTTATCGGGAACAGATTATTATAGTCAATTTTTTATGCGTTATTAACTTGGCATATCCGGCAAGTCGTAACCATCCCGGTATGTATGCTTGATTAACTCCTTAGAATACTCAACAGCTGAGACAGGATCAGTCCAGTCTTTCTGGAAAGTTGGATGTCCATCATGAATGCTGAATCCATCCCTAACAACTGTTCGTACTTTTTCGTCATCAGAAATGTTTGTGAATTTCATGTTTTGACCATCCCATTCCAATTCTTTATTAAGTCCCTGCAAGCGAACAGCAAGCACGCCCATAACCACCATTTCATTGAATGGCCCTGCTTCGGCGAAATCGGAAGTACATGGCACCCTGTTTTCAGGACTTTCCTTACAGGCACGAACCCAGTCCATTTCATGGGCTCCGTCTCCCCATCTTAAGCCTAATTCTTTTTCCACTCTTCTTTCCGTTTCAGCAACGTCAGGCGTATTTCCGGACAATAGTTCCGGATTAACACCATAACATCCTACATGCAGTATATCCTTGGTTCCGTAGAAGAAAGTACCGCCACCTTGCTTATTTGGATTCTTTCCCGCTGGCCAGTTTTCCGGTAGCATTGGTTTGATCCCGCCATCATACCAGCTTACCTCAACTTCCGGCATTTTAGCTTTACCGACTTTTTCCCTTTCGGGGAAAGTGAGTTTCACCGCCTGAGCTGATGGGGCACAATCATTTAACAATAAAGTAGAGCTACCCTGGGCCTTTGTTGGATATCCAAGTTTCAATCCTTCAAAAACAGGATGCAAAATATGGCATGCCATATCACCAAGTGCGCCTGTTCCATAATCCCACCAGCCACGCCAGTTCCAGGGATGATAAATTTCATTGAAGGGACGCATTTGAGCAGGCCCAATGAAAAGATCCCAGTTCAGAGTATCAGGAACCCACTGACCTTGCTGGGGTGTATTTAAACCCTGCGGCCAGATAGGCCTGTCTGTAAATGACTCAACCCTGGTAACCTCTCCAATGGCGCCACTCCAGATAAGTTCACAGGTCTTTGCAACACCAGCGCCGGAAGCCCCCTGGTTACCCATTTGAGTGGCTACCTTGTATTTAGCAGCCAGTTTGGTAAGAAGTCGGGATTCATAAACCGAGTGTGTCAGAGGTTTCTGAACATAAACATGCTTGCCCATGGCAATAGCATTAGCTGCCACAACAGCATGGGAATGGTCCGCAGTTGCCACAACGACTGCATCAATATCATTGCCCATTTCCTCATACATCTTTCTCCAGTCCCAGTATTTTTTAGCATTAGGATATGCTTCAAAGGTCCCTTTACTATATTTCCAGTCCACATCACAAAGAGCAACAATGTTCTCTCCTTTGATATGGTCGAGGTTAGCTTTACCCATTCCCCCAATACCAACACCAGCAATATTTAATGTATCACTGGGTGCACGATATCCTTTACCTATAACGTGCCGGGGTACTATAGTGAATGCTCCCGCAGTTACAGCGGCTCCTTTCATAAACCTTCTTCTTCCTAGATTTGATTTTTTGTCAGAAGGATTTTTCGAATTTTCCATAAAAAAATATTTAAAGTTTGTTAAATAGATCGACTCTGCCAATGTCAAAATTGGGATATAATTTTACAACTTATATTTCAATTTTACCATTGAAATATCAAAAAATACACCAATGGTCCATTTGCTAAATCGATCCTGTATCCGGTTGATATGGCACCATTTCAATATTAGTCTGTAAAAATTGGAACTATTAAGGATAAAAAAATCCAAAAATATTTGATTTTTAAAAACATTTTTTATTATTTAACCGTATAGTTAAATTAAATGGTTAATATGGCAAATACAGAAGGACGAATATTGGCTGCCGCAAAGGAAGTTTTCATTGCCAAGGGATTTGATGGGGCAAGGATGCAGGAGATTGCTGATATTGCAAAGATAAATAAAGCTTTACTTCATTATTATTTCAGAAGTAAGGATAAACTATTTGAAGCTGTATTTAAGGAAACTTTACTCCAGATTGGCCCCATGGTTCTCAGTTTTGTGAATGAACCTATTCCGCTCGAGGTAAAGATCTGGAAATTTGTAGATGAATATATAGAAATCATTAAAAATAACCCTAAACTCCCTCTTTTTATTCTTAATGAAATACACGTAAATCCTGAACGGGTTATAAATTTTCTAAATATTGGTGCGTTTCTGGATACCGATGCATTGCAGGCACAACTGAATAAGGAAACTGAAGTCCTCAGCACGAGCCGGATCGATGTCAAACATTTTGTTGTCAATATTCTTTCGATGACCATTTTCCCATTTATCGGAAAACCCATAATGCAAAAGACCCTGAAAATAAAGGAAGATGATTGGGAGAAATTCCTGGAAGAAAGAAAAAGGATAATACCGCAAACTATCATGAATTGGATAAAAATTAACCAAAAGGTTTAATAAAATGGTTGGAAAAATAATAATATTAACCCTGGCCGTATTCTCAGCATGGAATACTTCGTTTGGAAATCAACGGGATACACTTGATCTTCAATATTGTTATTCCAAAGCAAAGGAATTGAGTCCTTTAAAAAAGCAGGAATTATTAAATAAAAGTATATATGAACTGAAGCACAAAAATAGTGGTAGCAGCTATATGCCAAAATTGTTTATCAATGGAAAAGCCAGTTACCAATCAGAAGTGATTACTGTCCCTGGATTAAGTTTGGTGCCAGAGTTCCCTGTAATCCCCAAAGAACAATTTAATGTAAGTTTAAACCTGCGTCAGAATATTTATGATGGAGGATTGTCAAAGCACTCCAAACAAATTGACGATTCTCAGCTTATCATGGCCGAAAAGGATCTTGAAACCCAGCTCTATAATTTAAATGAAACCATAAATTCAATCTATTTCGCAATTCTCAATCTGCAGGAAGGTTTGAAAATCCTGAATAAGACTCTTGAGAATCTTAATAGCCAGGAAAAATTAATTGATTCCAGGGTGAGGAACGGGGTTATCCTGGAAAGCAATTTGTTTAATATTGAAAAACAGATCCTTACCATCGAACAGGAAATCATATCTGCTGAATCTGATCGAAATGTTATGCTTGCCATGTTATCTGAATGGATCGGGCAGGAAGTAACGGATAATACCATTCTATCAATACCTGAGCTGCCGGAAATGGACCAGCCTTTAACCATCAATCGTCCGGAGATGGGGTTGTTTGAATCACAAAAAAATCTGCTGGATGCCCAGTATGGAATTAGCAATATAAACCGAACTCCAAAAATCTGGGCATTTGCACAGGGAGGCATTGGTCAACCTAATCCAATGAATTTTTTTGAGGTAGATCCTGAGACATACTACATATTTGGAATACAGTTAAACTGGGATATTTATGATTGGGGGCAGACCAGTAGACAGAAACAAGTATTTAAAATGCAAAAGGCAGTTGTAGATACGAAACAAGAGGATTTTGAAAGAAATCTAAATATAGTTATGCTCAAAGAATATCAGGAAATCGAAAAGTTAAAAGAAATACTATATAAGGATGATCAGATCATTGAGCTCCAGGAGCGGATCGTAAAATCCACTTTCTCAGAGTTTGAAAATGGCGTGATTACCTCCACCGAATATCTTACAGAGCTTAACACGCTTATTCAGGCCCAGATCAAAAGGGCACAGCATGAACTGAGCTTATCATATACTTATGTGAATATATATACTTCCACCGGAAACAATCTGAATGCTAACACAATAGAAAATGAATAGAACATCAATATTAACGCTTATAATACTATCATTATTTGAGACAGGATGTAACAATTCAAATGATGATGCAGATGCATACGGTAACTTTGAGGCTACCGAGATCCTTATTTCTGCTGAAGCCAATGGGAAACTTATTGAGTTTGATCTCAAAGAGGGAGATGCCATAGATGCTGGTGAAAGCATCGGACTTATTGATACCATTCCACTCTATCTCAAGAAAAAACAGATGCAGGCCAGAATCCGGGCCTTGAATACGAAAACCCTGGATATCCCATCACAGATTAATGTTTTAATTGAACGAAAAAATGTCGTAGAACGGGAAAGGAGAAGGATCGAAAACCTTTTCAATGAAGGTGCAGCCACACAAAAGCAAATGGATGATATTAACGGTCAGATCGATATTATTGATAAGGAATTGAAGGCCAACAGAGAGCGACTGGAGACTACTAATCAGGGACTTTTAAGTGAGATACTACCCGTTCAATGGCAAATTCAGGAATTAAATGATCAAATCAATAAATCCATAATTATTAATCCCGTAAGCGGTACTGTGCTAACCAAATATGCTGAGCAATATGAAATTGTAAATTTTGGAAAACCAATGTATCATATCGCTAATTTAAATGAACTCTATCTTCGTGCATACATCGGTGGCGACAATTTGAACCAAATTAAACTGGGACAATCGGTTAAGGTTTACATCGATGAGGGAAAGGATGATTTAAAGGAATATGAAGGAACCATCAGCTGGATCTCCCAAAAATCAGAGTTTACCCCTAAAATTGTTCAAACCAAAGAAGAAAGGGTTAACCTCGTATATGCGATAAAGGTCAGAGTAATAAATGATGGAAGCATAAAAATTGGAATGCCTGGAGAAATTAAATTCAACTAACATGAGGCCTCCAATTGACATATACGGAATTTCGAAACACTATGAGGATATCATTGCCTTAAAGGATATCTCTTTTCAAGTGAACAAGGCAGAAATATTTGGACTGATTGGCCCAGATGGAGCAGGGAAAACATCTATGTTCAGGATTTTAACAACACTTCTATTGCCGGATACTGGAGAGGCGTATGTTCAGGGATATCACATTGTAAAGGATTACAAAAAAATCAGGGAAATAATCGGCTATATGCCAGGAAGATTCTCTTTGTACCAGGACTTGAGTGTTGAGGAGAACTTAAGTTTATTCGCTTCGATTTTTGGAACCACCATTGAAGAAAATTATGAACTCGTTAAGGAGATCTATTCACAAATTGAACCTTTTAAAGACCGTAGAGCAGGGCAGTTATCAGGCGGTATGAAACAAAAGCTTGCCCTTTCCTGCGCTTTAATACATAAACCGGAAGTATTATTTCTTGATGAGCCAACAACCGGGGTTGACCCGGTATCAAGAACAGAATTTTGGGGTATACTCAAAAATCTTAAAGCTTACGGAATCACAATTCTTGTCTCAACACCCTATATGGATGAAGCCAATATGTGTGATAATATTGGTCTCATACAAAATGGTGAGATATTATCAATAGATACACCGGGAAAAATGACTCAGGATTTTGACAGGGATATATATGCTATAAAAACTAAACATAAACACAAATTCCTGAATACCTTGAAGTCATATGAAAACACGTATTCAGTTTTTTCATTTGGAGATTCGATCCATTACATAGACGTAAGAAATAATGTAAAAGAATCTGAACTTATATCTACATTCAGCAAGATGGAATTTCCCGAATTCAACATAGAAAAGATCAAACCAACAGTCGAGGATTGTTTTATGGACTTAATGAAACAGGAATGACCAGTGATGCTGTTATATCGTCAGAAAATCTTACCAAAAAATTTGGGTCTTTCACTGCAGTCGATCATATCACTTTTGAGGTTAAAAAAGGGGAGATCTTTGGATTCCTGGGTGCGAATGGAGCTGGCAAAACCACTGCGATGAAAATGTTTTGCGGGTTGCTCCGGCCTACTTCGGGGAAAGGATTTGTAGCAGGGCTGGATATCTATAAGGAGTCAGAAAAAATTAAGAAAAGGATTGGATATATGAGTCAGAGATTTTCCTTGTACGAAGATCTTACGGTTAATGAAAACATTCAGTTCTATGCCGGTATTTATGGGCTTGACCGTAAAACCATCCGAAAAAAACAGCATGAATTGTCTGATAAACTTCAATTAACAGCGTATCAAAACAAATTGATCTCTTCATTGCCGTTAGGCTGGAAGCAAAAACTTGCCTTTTCAGTAGCTATCGTCCATGAACCGGATATTGTTTTTCTGGATGAACCAACAGGTGGCGTCGATCCAGTAACGAGAAGACAATTCTGGGACCTGATCTATGAAGCAGCAGATGCCGGAGTGACTGTTTTTGTTACAACACACTATATGGACGAAGCCGAATATTGTGATCGAATATCGATGATGGTCGACGGGCGAATCGAGGCCATTGGCAGTACTGACCATCTGAAAGCTAAATACAAGGTTAACTCTATGAATGATGTTTTCCTTATTCTGGCCAGGAATGTAGAGATATGAAAAGATTCATTGCATTTGTAAAGAAAGAAGTATTTCACATAACCAGGGATTTTCGCACCATGTTGATCCTTTTTGGAATGCCTGTGGCACAAATTCTACTCTTTGGATTTGCCATTACAAACGAGATCCGTGATGCTAATATTGCCATACTTGATCATTCCAAAGATCATATTAGCGAAAAGCTTACCAATAAATTCCTGTCCTCCGGGTATTTCAAACTCGACTCTTACCTTCAATCTGCCGAGGAAATTGAAACAGAGTTTAAAAAGGGTAAAATCAAATTGGTCATTGTATTCGGCAAGCAATTCGGGGAGAATTTAAACAGGTTCCAATCCAGCGAACTACAGATAATAGCCGATGCAACAGATCCTAATACAGCCAATACGCTAATTAATTACACACAATCTATAGTGCGTGATTTTGTAGCCAGCCTAAATCCGGGTCCGCCTACGGGCATTATGATTATCCCGGAAGTAAGGTTCCGCTATAATCAGAATTTAAAGGGAGTATTTCTCTTTGTCCCCGGATTAATTACAATTATTTTAATGCTGGTCACCGCTATGATGACTTCAATTTCACTGACGCGTGAAAAAGAATTAGGTACAATGGAAGTTTTACTTGCTTCCCCAATGAAACCAATACAAATCATTGTTGCAAAAGTAATTCCCTATATATTCCTTGCTTTTTTTATTTCAATAATTGTACTGCTTCTAGGGTATTTTGTATTTGGCGTTCCGATTAAGGGAAACCTCTTATTGCTGCTATTCGAATTATTACTATTTGTGCTAACCACATTGTCTTTAGGCATCTTAATATCCACAATAGCAAAAACACAACTCGTGGCCTTGATGATTTCCGTTATGGGATTATTGCTGCCGACAATTATCCTGTCCGGATTTATATTCCCTATAGAGAATATGCCAAAGATCTTGCAGTGGATATCAAATATCATCCCTGCAAAATGGTTTATAATAATTGTAAAGAATATTATGTTAAAAGGATCGGGTATAGACATGGTATGGAAAGAAACGCTGATTATTTTAGGTTTCGCCATGCTCTTCATCATGATGAGTTTAAAGAAATTTAATATACGAATAGGATAGATTATCATGAAGATTATTTTGTATATGTTGCAAAAGGAATTCCGGCAGATCTTCCGTAATAAGGGGATGTTGCCCATTATTTTTGTCATGCCTATTGTTCAACTCTTAATCCTCTCTAATGCAGCCACCTTTGAAATTAAAAACCTCAAAATTTATTTCAACGATTTCGATAAATCAACTTATTCGAATCGGTTGAAAAGTAAATTTTATCAGACAGATTATTTCCAGATTACCGGAGAATCAACTAGTCGGAAAATGGCTGAAGCGCAACTCAGCAGGAATACAGCTGATATCATTTGCGAAATACCACAGGATTTTGAAAAAAACGCGGTCAAATATGGGTTATCGAAAGTCTTCTTTAAGATCAATGCCATTGATGGCATGAAAGCTGGTCTGACTGTAAATTATGCTCAAAATATTTTGGAAGGATTCATATCGGAAATAAACAATGAGTTATCCTATAAACTGTCTTCAGCAATCGCCTCTCCCAGACCGAAAAGTATAAGGGTAAACTATTCCAATTGGTATAATGAGCGGTTGGATTATAAAACTTTTATGGTTCCCGCCTTACTGGTTTTGCTGGTCACTTTAATCGGTGGATTTTTAAGTTCATTAAATATTGTACGGGAAAAGGAAATGGGAACCATTGAACAGATCAATGTAACACCCATAAAAAAATATCAATTTATCATTGGAAAACTTTTACCCTTCTGGATACTCGCCTTGTTTGTTTTTACAATCGGATTACTCTGTACGCGTTATATTTTTTTTATTCCTCTGGCAGGAAGCTTATTGGTTCTTTATGCCTTTGCGGCAATTTTTGTGCTGGCTATTATGGGTATAGGTTTATTCCTTTCTTCAGTAACAGATACCCAGCAGCAAGCCATGTTTGTATTCTGGTTCATCGTTGTGATATTTATCCTGATGAGCGGATTATTTACGGCTATTGAAAATATGCCTGTTTGGGCACAGAATTTAACAAGAATCAATCCATTGCGTTACTTCATGGAAGTGATCCGAATGGTTATACTGAAAGGTTCAGGATTTAATGAAGTTAAGGTACATTTTTTAATTATAACTGGATTTGCAATAGCTACAAATTCCATAGCTGTGTGGAGGTATCGAAAAAAATCTTAAAATACTTCAATTTTCGGGAATAAAAACCGGCTTCAAATTGTTTTATATATAAACGAACCTGAAGCCATGAAATCGACATAAAGATGAACTGTTGATTTCTATCCGTATCAACAAGATTAGTTTTTAAGATCCCTCTGACTAATGGTTCCTTAAATATAGAAAGATGAAAAACATTCTGAGTAATTATATGCGATCCAGGATGGAAAGGAAGACCATCAGGGAAATACATGTCGACTACGGCCCGGTGGTCACCATCTCAAGAGCCTATGGTTGTCCTGGCAAAATTGTAGCCCAGGACCTCGCCCTTAATTTGAATAAGAGATTGATCGGTTCTCAGACACCGCATTGGAAATGGATCAGTAAAGAGATTCTCGAAGAATCGGCCCGCGAATTAAAGCTGAATAAATATATGATCAAAGAAGCTGTAAATGCCAATGAAAAAGGCGTGATGGATGACATGATCATATCTCTTGCACAAAAATTTTATCCAAGTGATTCTAAAGTAAAGAAAACCCTTGCTGACGTGATCAAGGGATTTGCCAGGGAAGGGCATGTGATCATCGTTGGGAGGGCTGGTGTATCACTTACAAGGTCTATTAAAAAATCTTTGCATATACGGCTTCAGGCACCGGTGGAATGGCGAAATAAGATCATCAGCGAACGTCAGAATATCTCTATTGATGAGGCAAGAAGAAAATTACTGGAAATAGATTATAAGCGGGATCATTTGCGGGAGTATTTTGAAGGCATGAAGGTTGACAATTCGATATTTGATATTGTTTTCAATTACCAGACAATGAATGAAGAAGAAATCCTGGAAACGATAATCAGGGTCATGGAATTGAGAAAGATGATTTGAATATCAGGCTATCCAGCCTTCCCTGTCAAGGCTTCTATACTGGATAGCCTCAGCCAGATGTTCGATTTTGATATCCTTACTTTCTGAAAGATCAGCTATAGTCCGGCTAACCTTCAGGATCCTGTCATAGGCCCTGGCTGAAAGATCTAATTTCTCCATAGCAGTTCTCAAAAGGTTTAAACCCGCTTTATTAATATGGCATGTTTCTCTGACCATCTGCGGTGGCATCATCGAATTTGAATATATTGATGGTTCCTTGTTAAATCGTTCAGTTTGAATTTCTCTTGCCGCAATCACCCTTTTCCGTATTTCCTGACTTGTCTCATTACTTTTTATTGATGTTATCTCTTCAAAACTAACAGGTGTCACCTCAACATGAAGATCAATTCGATCAAGCAAGGGTCCACTTATTTTGTTTAAGTATCTGTGAACCTGATCAGGGGTGCATACGCAATCTTTTTCAGGATGATTGTAGAATCCGCAAGGACAAGGATTCATGCTGGCAATCAGCATGAAATTTGAAGGATAATCTATCGTAAATTTTGCCCTCGATATTGTGATTTTTCTCTCCTCCAATGGTTGACGCATAACTTCAAGTACCGTTCTCCTGAATTCCGGTAACTCATCAAGAAAAAGGACACCATTATGAGCGAGCGAAATTTCACCCGGCTGGGGGAATGCACCTCCTCCAACGAGTGCAATATCGGAAATAGTATGGTGAGGGGACCTGAAAGGACGCCGGGAAATCAGGGTGGCATTTGTTCCAAGCTTTCCGGCAACAGAATGGATCTTAGTTGTTTCCAATGCTTCATGCAGGTTGAGTGGGGGTAAAATTGACGGCAATCGTTTTGCCAGCATTGTTTTACCTGCCCCGGGGCTGCCGATCATGACTGCATTATGACTTCCTGCGGCGGCTATTTCAAGTGCTCTTTTAATATTTCCCTGACCTTGCACATCCTTGAAATCAAGCCCAAAATCCTCAGCCTGATCATAGAACAATTCCCGGGTATTTATGTAATAAGGGCTAATATTTTTTTCAGCCAGTAGAAAAGCCACAGCATCAGAGATATTCGACACACCTATAACCTGAAGATCATTTACTATAGCTGCTTCCATTGAATTCTCTTTTGGAAGGATCAATCCCTTGTATCCCTTCTTTCTTGCCAGGATAGCAATGAGTAGAGCACCTTTAATTGGCCTAAGCTGACCATCCAGGGCCAGTTCGCCCATGATCACATAGTTTTCAAGAAGATTTGTGTCCAGTTGTTTGGAAGCTTTCATAAGGCTGAGGGCGATTGGAAGATCATAGGCAGATCCTTCCTTTTTTATATCAGCGGGTGCAAGGTTCAGGATAATCCTTGTCCTGGGCATTTTAAACCCGGAATATTTAAGGGCTGATTCAATTCGGGACCAGCTTTCCTTTACTGCGTTATCGGGTAAGCCCACCATAAAGCGCTTTGTGCCAGCACACACATTGGCTTCGATCGTAATAATGCTGGCGTCTATGCCGAAAACGGCACAGCCATAGGATTTTGCCAGCATATTATGCTAATTGTTGTTCTATAAGAAGGATGAATATGTGAATGATCTTAATATGGATCTCCTGAATCCTGTCAGAGTATCCTGAGAATGGTACAATTATATTGATATTAGAAATTTCTGCCACCCGGCCGCCATCATTTCCACTTAAAATTATAGTGGTCATTCCCTTTCTGTTTGCACTTTTTACCGCATTAATAATATTTGGTGAGTTACCACTTGTTGTGATCCCTAAAAGAACATCTTCTGGCTGTCCCATAGCATCGATAAAGCGGGAGAAAATATTTTCAAATCCATAATCATTGCTGACACAGGATATATGTGAGGGATCAGAAATGGCTATAGCCGGAATAGGGGGCCTGTCATCCCGGTATCGTCCGGTAAGTTCTTCTGCAAAATGCATGGCGTCACAATGCGAGCCTCCATTACCACAGGAAATTATCTTCCCATTTTTTTTCACTGCTTCTGCCATAAGGGAAGCAGCCTGGTTTATATTATTGATCATAGCGGGTTGGTTTATTATTTTATTTAATAATTTTTCTGCCTCATTGAGTTCTTCTTTTATAAGTTTATTGAGGTTCATTTAATTATTCAGATTGAGGGTTATTCTTTAGAAATTCTGGATCTTTCCTTGTTTATATCGTAAAGATCAGCTTTCAAACTTTTTATTTCTTTTTCGGATTCATGGACCTCTTTTCTCATCCGTGTGATTTCATAATAATATATTGCAATTATCGAGATAAATAAAACCATATTGATAACAACCACATATTTAATATATGAGATGTATCTTGCCAATTTTACCATTTCCCGGATATTATGGGCATCAATCATAAAAGACCAGATAAACATTGAAATATTAAATATAAAGAACAGTGTAATTAAGCTATAAATAATTTTTTGGGATGCTGAAAGGTTTTTGAAATAGCTTGGTAACATACAATTCAATTCAGAAACTGAAATTAAGAAATAATTGGCAATTTAAAGATGAAATGATCTAATTTTAATTTTAATTATTTTTTAAAAATCAAACACTCTGCGGGGTATATTATATCTGAAATGTCCCATTATATAAAAGGTATTATCATCCAGTAAATCCAGCTCACTTTTAACATTTCGGACTACAAATTGCAGGTCAAAAAACACATTATGCCTGAACTGGTATGAAGTTGTAAAATCAAAATAATTAAAATTAGTGGCAAATCCTTGCCCAATATAATTACCGTACTCCTGTTCCCTAGTAATATAACTCTGCATAATGTCTTTTCCCCAATTGGTATCTTCATCATCTTCCCCATAAAATGCACCTATATATTTAGCGATGAATGTGAACTTCTTAAATGGCTGATACCTTGCCAGGGCAAGGAATTCCCTGAAATTTGCCCCATAAGGATGGGCCAGCGGCATGCGGTAATGAGCAAAATTGGTATAGATCGTCTCATGTCCGAATGTGTAGGGCCGTGCTATATTGAATTCAAGCGTAAGGTCGAGATTATCCAGCCAGAAGGCATCCATGTACTTCAAACCAATTTGTCCGCCAAACTTATTTGCCCACCAGCCATCACCTGAAGTAACTTCACTCATAACAAATTCATCCAGAATGAACTGTCCATATAACTGGAATCTCCTGAAAAAATTCCATTTGCCATCAAACCCAACCACAACATTATTCTCACTTCCTGACTGGTGTTCCGCAGCCCTGTAAAAAATTGCTGGATTTAAATAATTTAGATCAAAAGAACTATTTGTTGAATCACCCATAGATACATTCTCAAAAAATCCCAGATTTAATTTTTTCCCGATATCAAACGATATATGATGATGGGCAAAGTATTTGCGTGGGTAAGGGCCGGATAAAGAGCCGGTCCCCGGGGCGCTGTATGCATCGGCATAGTGCTGGGCAAAAACAAGACGGTAGTATAATTTCCAGACTTTGACATCAAACTTCAAAAATAAATAGTTGTTTGAGAAATCCGATAATGCCATTGAACGGATACCATCACCCAGGAATAATTTATCATAGCCGAATTGAACGTTGATCTGTTTAATAATATTGAAGGAAATATATCCCCTGGCGGTATAGAAATCCACACCATCAGTATCATAAGCCTTCCAGAATCCCTCATAGGGGACTACACCATTTCGATCTATCCATGATTGGATATAATTCGGATAAATAGCGTTCGTAGTTGTAACATAGGTATAATAACCAATCTTTTTAGCGATCAAACCACTTGCTTCAAATCCACGAGTATTGGTATATAGCATTCTGTCGAAATTACTATCACTGCCGGCACTGAAGTGGATTACAGGATTTAAATGGAGCTCAAAATCTTTTGTCAGAACAGATACAAAATCCGGTTTCTTACGATAGAAAATCTTTAGAAAGGGTTTGCGGCTATCAGATTCCGAAGAATCAACAAAAGACCAGTTGTCATTTTTAATATAGCCTATATTGAACTTGTCAATTCTATTATATCCAAGGCTGTCTGCATTAAGGTCATCCACGAACTCTGCTACTGCGTCCCTTCGATATGGCTTTAAAGCGGATTGATAGTATTTCGACAATGTGCCTGATTTAATAGCGAGTCTGTCGAGCAAATGGTAATAATCGCGATTAAGCGGAATGTTGGCACTTTGTCCAAGTATACTGGCAGCTGGTATAAGAATCAGTGATAAACATAGAAAAAGAAAGAGAATAAATATGTGTTTACTACTGGTCATCATTAATAACAAAGCCTGAGTACAAATCAAAAATTGCCAAATAATAGCTAAAAATATGCATTATTTGCTTTAGGTGATTTATGTATTCTAATTTTTATTGTTGAATTTGGATTTACCGGTATAGTGAAAAAATAATTTCTTTATGATCAGATACCGCAATATTTTCTCAGATAATTAAGCCCTATTTTGGATCCCAGTTCATAAGCCGTCCGAAAATCGGAACATGAATTAAAAGTGTTTCCCAGGGAAGTTGCTGCTGCACCTCTTTTTATATAGGTATCAGCCAGGATTTTTTTAAGTTTAATAGAATCATCCGTTATTTTTAACTCCTCCTGTAGGAGTTGAATTGATTTTGTATAATCATTGTATGCACCACCAAAATCAAGAATATTATGCTTGCACAGTCCTCTGTAACGATAGTTATATTCTTTATTTGGCTGGAGTTCAATAGATTTGGAAAAGTCATCAATGGCTTCGTTGTACTGGTCATTCTGCATTTCAATCAATCCTCGTTCAGTATATGCTTCCACTCGATCCGGATTTATCTTAATCATCACATCATAATCTTCAATAGCCTCAGCAGGTTCTCCCAATTCCTTGTTGTAGTCACTTCTCAACTGACGAAAATCCACATTATCGCCATCCAGACTTACGGCGATATTCAGGTCAGAAACTGCTTCTTTAAGGTATTTATTTCCCTCAAAATCATATTTCGAAATATGTGCCTTGTATTCTGCCCTTCTGGCATAATACTTACCTACCTGGTTATCCAGTTCTATTGCCTTGTTGATCTCCCTGATTGCTTCTGATTTATCTTTCAGGGTAAGATATTTGAACCTGGAATATTCATAGTGACCTTCTGCATATTCCGGTATAAGTTTGAATGCCACTGAAAAATCTTTATATGCTTCCCGGTAGTTTTTAAGCTCCATTTTTGCGACGGCTCTTTTCAAGTAGTATTGAGCCGTGTAAGAGTCATGTGTTTTGCGCGTATTAATAACCCTGGTATAATCATCAATTGCAAGGTTATATTTTTCCAAAGCCAGAAAAGATTCCGCCCTGAAAAATATGGCATTTTCATACCCGGGATCAAGCTTTATGGCATTATCCAGAAAATCTACGGCTTCAAAATACTTGCCATCATCAAATTTACTCTTGCCAAATTTATAGTATTCCCGCGCTGTGAACTGTCCAAAAACCTGTACTGAGATTAATGTTAAAATAAAATAAACTACGCTAGCCTTCATCCAATAAAATTATCCTCCTATTATATTACCTCACAAAATGACTTTTATTATCCAAATACGTAAAAAAAAGATTAATGATATATTTTTGTGATAAATCCAATCATTTTTTTTCAATAAACCAGACAAAAATAATCTTATATTTTTTAATATTTTGTTGATTTAAAAAGTTTGACTAATTTTGTGTCCCTAAAAAATAAGAAATGAAAAAAGGAATTCATCCGGAATATAAAGAAGTAGTATTTCACGATACTCAAAGTGATTATAAATTTATCACAAAGTCAACCATGACTTCAAAGGATACCATTAAGTGGGAAGATGGAAACACATATCCATTAATAAAGATTGAAGTAAGTTCTGCATCCCATCCTTTTTACACGGGCAAGAAAATATTTGTTGATACAGCTGGAAGGGTTGAGAAATTTAACAGAAGGTATAAAAAGAAATAGTATAAAACGTAATAAAACGAAGGCTTCATGGTTAATTCTATGAAGCCTTTTTTATTTTATTCAAAACTATGACTATGAATGCCAGCGTGAATATAATTCTGGTAGATTTACCGGAAGACAGGGTAAAATTCTTCCCATTATCATTAACACGTCCAGTAAGTGAATTAAGAACGGGTATTTTTACAATCGCAGATAAATGGAGAAGAGCCATGAATTCTTCTGCCCACTATTTAACAATCGATTATCTGGCGCAGAAATATCCATTAAAAATAGCTCAAAATAATTATTGTATTAATAGCCGGATACTCCCGGACACAAATCTTATTTCTGCCCTAATAGGCCTTAACCAGAATGATGGCCTGTTTCTAAATGGATCTTTTATTGCCGCCAGAGTTGAAAAGGACATGTTTGAAACATCCATTAGTCATTATGATTTTTCACGACTTAAATCCATTGAATATAGCCATGATCTAAGGCAGATTTCTCATATAACTGAGATATACAATAATAATCCAAATGAAATAATAGCCGATTTTGAAACCCTCAATAATAAAAGCGAAACACTAAAAGATCCGCATACAGTATTATATAATCCAGATCAAATTTATATAGGTGCGGGTGCTAATATAAAATCCTGCATCCTGGATGCTGATGAAGGCCCGATTTATATTGGTAACAATGTGACCATATTACCCGGCTCTGTGATCAGGGGACCAGCGGCCATATTGGATGACAGCGTGATTTCCATTGGCTCTAAAATCAGGGCGAATACCACTATAGGCCCAGGGTGCAAAGTAGGGGGCGAAGTCAACCAGGTTGTATTCCAGGGATACAGCAATAAATCCCATGATGGATTTTTAGGTTCTTCGGTCATAGGGGAGTGGTGTAACTTTGGTGCCGGAAGCAATAATTCTAACTTAAAGAATAATTACAGTGGTGTAAAATTATGGGATTACGAGGCCGGGAAATTTTCGGAAACCGGGCTTCAGTATTGCGGATTGATCATGGGTGATTATTCGAAATGCGGGATTAATACCATGTTCAACACAGGAACAGTTGTAGGCATCTGTGCAAACATATATGGGAACGGATATATGCCTAAATTTATCCCTTCATTTTCATGGGGAGGCAATAATGAAGGATTTGTAGATTATAAGATGGCAAAGGCTATTGAAACAATAAAGACTGTTATGGATCGCAGAAGAAAAAAGTTTAATAAAAAGGATAAATTAGTTTTAGAGCATATATTTGATTTCACAGCAAAATACAGGGGACGTATTTAAATATGAAATTTTCTGATATTTCCGGATATGAATCGCTTAAAACTCAATTAATACAATCTGTAATCTCCGATCAAATCGCACATGCCCAGCTATTCCTCGGGCCGGAGGGAGGGCCAAATCTGGCACTTGCACTGGCATTCTCCGCCTATATAAACTGTCTTAACCGAACCCCGGAAGATTCCTGCGGGGAATGTGATGCCTGTCGAAAAAATGCTAAACTGGTTCATCCTGATGTTCATTTTGCTTTTCCGGTGAGTGCTACTAAGAAGATCAAAGCCAAGGATGTTATCAGCGTTAAATTTCTGAGTGAATGGCGGAATTTCGTGATCCAGGATCCCTATAATAATGCCAGTGGCTGGAATAATTATTTTGGTGGGGAGAACAAACAGTTGAATATTTCACGCCAGGAAAGCAGGGAAATAATTAAAAATCTTTCCTTGAAACCATTTGAAGGATTGTACAAAATTATGATCATATGGTTACCTGAATATATGCATCCTGCTGGGGCAAATGCATTGTTGAAAATTCTCGAAGAACCACCTCACAATACACTTTTCCTTCTTGTATCGAATGATGAAACAAAACTTTTGTCAACCATTTTGTCCAGAACTCAAATTGTTCAGATAAAACCTTTCAGTGATGAAGAAATCAAAAAGCTTCTTATCAACCAGCACTTTGTTGAGGAAGATAAAGCCGGACAGATAGCACATCTTGTTGACGGCAACATAAATGAAGCTTTAAGGTTAGCCCGTGAAGTGGAGGATGACAGCCATAAAATGTTCAGGGATTGGATGAGGCTCTGTTATGTGGGTGATCTTATGGAATTAACCAAATGGACCGAGAAGTTCAATTCTATGTCAAAGGTGGCACAGCAAACACTATTTCATTATGGATTAAGTATGATGAGGGAGGCCCTTATTGTTAGTAACAATGAACTGGAATTATCAAGACTCATGGGCGAGGAATTGGAATTCGTGAAAAATTTTTCAAAGATCCTGTCCCTTCAGTCAATTGAGGAAATCTCAGATATTCTGAATGAAGCCTATTATCATATAGAGAGGAATGCTCATTCCAAGATTCTGTTTTTGAGCGTTTCACTTAAGATATCTGAAATTTTTAAAAAATTGAAAATGTTGTCCAAAGCCTAGGATTATCTTTG
Source organism: Cyclobacteriaceae bacterium (assembly GCA_024644875.1). Lineage (GTDB taxonomy): Bacteria > Bacteroidota > Bacteroidia > Cytophagales > Cyclobacteriaceae > JAGTVG01. The sequence goes on along the minus strand of JAHEGY010000054.1, from coordinate 8,349 downwards.
TTCGTTATTTGATGAATAAGTACTTATCTTAACGGATATAATCTAATTTTAAGAAAAAATGATACGAGCTAAGTTATTTTTTACGATTTTAATTTCCTTTCTACTGATAATACCTAGCTGCAGCAATAATAAAGATTATCTGATTACGCTAAAGACCAACTACGGGGATATAAAACTGATTCTATTTGATCAGACACCAAAGCACAAGGAGAACTTCATAAAGTTGGCCAATAAGGGATTCTATGATAGTCTTTTATTTCACAGGGTAATTGATGATTTCATGATACAGACCGGTGATCCGAATACGAAATCATCCTCTGATCCTCAATCTTTCGGGAAAGGGGGACCCGGATACACCATACCTCCGGAATTTCATCCAGATCTTCTCCATGAGAAAGGCATGGTGGCAGCTGCCAGAATGGGGGATAATGTGAATCCGGGAAAAGAATCCAGTGGCAGTCAGTTTTATATTGTGGAAGGCATGGTCTATACTGAAGAATCTTTGAGAGATTCAAGAGTGAATTATAACGAATTATACAAATGTTTTGGAAACCTGATCCAAAGAAGCGGATATCAGGAAGTGAATCAGAAGGCAATGGAGTTGCAGGCCGAAAATAAACTGGATGAATTAAAAGCCTTAATACTGAGTTATAAGGATGTTTGCGAGGAGGATTATGATGTAGAATTGGATCAACCGCTAACGCAGAAGCAAATTGATGTGTATACAACGGTTGGTGGAGTGCCCCATCTGGATGGTGGCTATACAGTTTTTGGGAAAGTGGTACAAGGCATGGATATTGTTGAAAAGATAGCTTCTGTTAAGACGGCCCCAGGTGACAGGCCGGTTGAAGATGTTATAATGATTGTTGAGGTTGAGAAAATGAGCAGGAGAAAGATAGAAAAGGATTTCGATTATACTTATCCATCTGAATGATGTTGTGATATCTCTCATATTAGGCAAGTTAAAATTGAGGTCTTAACTTAAGGGAAACAATTACCACATGTGCATCAATTGCAATAAATCATGTCGTATTCTTCATCCGTAAACACCTGTTTACGTATAATTTCACCTTTAGCGTTGTAGTATATTACTATATAGAACTCTGCCTCAGAAATATATTTTTCAGTAAAATAGATTGGTGTTTCTGCATTGCCGATATTCAGAATATCGTTGAAAGTCGGGCTAATGATAATCCCCTCCCTGTTACTTACGATCCCAAATTGCTCTTCCTTTCTGAAAAGTATGATCTTCTCCTCTTTTTCATTCAAAAAGTCAAAATCTTTAATTTCATCCAATAGAACATCGCCTGTTTGAAGTTCTGTTATATTCCAGATATCATCCATCTTTACAAGGATTGACGTATCATTCCAAAAGATGATCTCGTCATAGGAAAAATCAGTAATTGACTCCCCCTTGAAATTTATCAAGCCATATCCGCCACGCTTATAGGCTATCAAGAATTCTGAATTATAGGGTTTTAATAAGCGGTCAAACGCAGGTTTCAGGTATATTCCCAGTCGCTTATTGTATATTCCGAATTTCTTATTGTTAAGAACTGAAACAAATCCATTATTATAATTCGCGATTCCCTGGAATTGCGGTTTTAGCAACTCCTGACCAGAAGTATCTGTCAGGCCCACTTTACCCCTGTAACTCTTCTTGAAATATTCTTCACCCAGGAGTTGAAGGTTTAGATTACTGCCCTTCAGGACCAGATTTCCTTGAATACCGTATGTTTCACTTCGGTTCCTGTCATATTCTATCTCAATGTATTCGATTATTGTTTCATTCTGATCTTTTATAACAGGGGATTTAAGAATTCTAAGATTTTTATATTTTTCAAGCGGTATTTTCTGATAATTTGAAAATATGAGTTTAGGATTTTCCTCTTCTATAGCAAACACAAAATTATTGCTTAGAATACTTATCGAATCATAGGCAAATACATCCGGGAAAGGTGCGAAGTTATGATATAGGATCCATTTGTTTCCTGATCTGCCTGTTAACCATTTGCCTTTATAAACAACATCCGTCAATCCGCCTGTTCCGGAAATTTTAACAAAAGCATCATCATATAAATGGTAAATAGTGTCTTTTTTTATCAGCCATCCTTCAGGTAAGGTGTGGATATTCTGTATATCCAAAGCTAATTTGAATTCCAGTTTACTGTCCATTACGCCCTCGGTCTCCCCTTTAAAACACAATATCTGTGTAGCCTCTATCAACTCGTAATCATCATAGATGAATTTCAGCTCAATTTGTCCGTCAATATAGGAACTGATTATATATTGCTTGTTTGTAATGGCCCACAGACCATCATTTTTGATCATTAGAAATTCGCCTTCACTTGAGATCTCATCCACGCTTTCCGGTAGCAGTTGTTTTCCATTCAGGGAAAACAGATACCAGCGATTTCCTTGCCGGGTTTTGATCAGCTGTCCATTCAGCTTTTGAATCTCATCAAATTTTATCTCTAATAATTCTTCTCCTGTCTTAAATATCAGGCCATATTTTCCCCTATTCAGGATTTTCAAAGTTCCTGAGACGAGTTCCTGGACATCATTATAAGGATTTTGATATATGATTTTCCCATCTTTAGAGGCTACCATTTGAGTTCCATTGATTCTGACCCTGAAATAATCATCTGAAATATTACCACAGAGATAAATCTCATCGACATCATCAAATGTATAGGGGATGATTAATTCCCCGGCACTGTTCATAAATCCATACTTATTATTCTCAAATACAGGGATAACAAACTGATCATCATAATGATCCACATTTAAAATTGAATCATTCAGATCTAGGAAATTATAATTATAGGAAAAATCTTCTGCACCTGATTCGCGATAGTTGTGATAAAGTCTGTCAATGGCTTTTTGAACCAGGGGGGATTCCGGAAAATCCTTTATAAACTGCAAATAACTTTCTTCTGAATTGCCGCACGTACTGATCCGGTAGATCTCACGAATTGCATCATTCCTGAACGGAGAGTTCGGGTTGCTCTTCAGGAAAGCTCTGTAACTTTTTAAGGTTCCTTCCTCAGTTTGAGCTTCAAACAGCAAGATCTGGTATTGTTCCTTCGCCTGTTCGAATTCGATGGATCCAGGATATTTTAACATAAAATCCTCATAGGCCTCATAGGTATGTTCTTTTTTTGCATATTCAAAAGCCAGCGCATTCCTGTCCATCACCGCATCAGTATTATAAATAGACTGATCGAATTGTTCAATATAGAAATTATAGGAATCAAGTGTATGTTCTTTTTTCGCTCTCTCATATGCCAGCAGATCAAGCTTTTCTTTCTGGGTAGTAAGACTGGCATCATCTATGGATAACTTGTTAAGTTTTTCGAGATCCTTCTCTTCGGATGGAGGATACAACTTCCTGGCTTTCAGGATATAATAATAAGATGTATCCAGGTTATTATTCGCAAAATCAGGGTCATTATAAAGCAATGAATAAATATAGTATGAGCCCGGATTGAGGGAATCTTTTTCGATATCCTTGTCCAGCGTTTCAATTAATTTTTCATAATCTTTTTTTTCCAGAAGTTTTAACGCCTTCTTTTCATCGGCATAACCGGCCAGGCTAATAAGAATCAATATGAGGATAAGAATCTTTTGCATTAATATGCACCTATCATGCTTTCAGACTTAAAATTACTTAAGTCATAATTAAAATATACAACAACCTATTACAATTTAATTCTTAGAATACTTAATATAGGAAACGAATATTTGCTAATTTTGGACATCGATTAGGAATTTGATGGATAGGAAATATAATTTTTCGTCGGTCAAGTATTAATAATAATTCGGGATGTAGCGCAGTCCGGTAGCGTACCACAATGGGGTTGTGGGGGTCGCAGGTTCAAATCCTGTCATCCCGACTTTAATTTGGAATAATATACCTATGAAATCAAACCAGCTATGTTTTCTACCATCTTCCTTTTCAGCAATAAGCTAGAAAAGTATTTGTAAGATAAACCTCAAACTTAATGCAAAAAATAATATTCATTCGCAGGTAAATTTAGCGGAATCAGTATTAATAAGAGGATGTAAAGTTCTAATTTGCAATATGTCATGCCTATATAATATACTTTACTTAAACGAACCTGTTTTCAAAGGTATGTTCTTCATTTCTATCCGATAACCTTTTGGAGCAAGTTCAATACCATCATGCGTATACGATATGTTTCCGTAGTTCACCCAAACCATGGTGCCGTTATCAAAAGTTGATTTTTGTACCATATAATCTTTGCTCAGCATCTCATGGTTAATCATTGCAGAATGGGCCGTATTGGTATGCAGCGGATTTAGTAAGTCGTAAGTCTCTTTTATAAGTGTTTTAAGATCATTCCACTGTTCATGCTCAATCGACCAACTCGAAGGTTGAGCACACAGCATATCCATCAATACATGGTTCCCGTGGTCTTCACGCCCATAAGGTGTCCCGTGTTGCCAGTAGCCTACCACACACTCGTGATAAACCAGGTAAAATAAGGGGATAGTAATTCCAATGCGATAAGCCACGCCATAGTGATAGCCGGTCCCACCCCCGCTTAATCCCTCGCAGAAAGCCAAGGCAGGTAATGCCCAGTCAGTTCCCCGTTCGCCACCGATGATTAATCCGCGTTCGTTGATATTATTCAGAAGATCTAAACGATATTTTAGATCTTGTTTCCTGGTAATCGGGTGGTTTTTATCATAACATTCATAGTGGGATGTGTTTGTAATTACATCAAAATAATAGGCATTTATTGGAATGTTATTTTGTACCAGATCCATATTGCGGTTAAGCAGTCCCATACGCTGAGAAGGGCAGGTAATGTAACATAAACCACCATCCCAGATCCCACCTTTGTGTAAGGTTCCATCAGCATTTCGAAGAATATATTTTTCATCAAAAGTGGGTGCATCGGGGTAGAAGTCGTCATAATTATCGTGTAGCGCAAACAGGAAGCCATTTTCTTTTACCTTTTCAGCCGCTTTTTTCAAGCCTTCAATTCCTCCACATTTCTCAGCAGGTGGCCACATATCCACATGTTCATGGTCATACCCCATCCGGTTCCAGCCAGCCAGTAAAAACATACATTTTTCAATCCCTGATTTCTTTAAATCATCCGACATTCCAGCCACCTGGGCAAAGGTAGTATTTACCTTCTCATAACCATTTAAAACAGGTTCGCTCCAGGCTTTTAAGTTTGGATTATTTAACCGGTTAGTATAACAATATACTTTTATATCAGGCGCACCGATAATTTTTTCAATTTCAGGGTTGGTCGTGATTTTTTCTTTCAATGTAACAAATCTTCCAGATTCAATCGCAATTTTTTTATACCGTTGCGTCATCCCTAAATAGCCATTTTCCACCAGTTCAATCCTTATTTTCCGTGGGTACGCAAGCTTACCTTTGCTCGATTTCCAAATAGGTGTCAATGATGATATCCGGGTTCCTTTAGTTTGTCCATGGCGATCGATCACGGTTTCCCCATTGGATTTTATGAGCTTATTTCCAATAAGATGGAGGGTGCAATCTGATGAAGATTCAACATGTACAAAAACCGAGGAGTTATCCTTTCGGGCACCAAACCAGGGCATATTGAGGTTGCCGGATTCAAAGTTCCACCAGGTTTCCATATCCGCAATCATATCCCATATATTTTGCCCCTTACGCATAAAGCCGGCGTCATAACGACTTGGAATAAGAATGCCCTGAAGGTGAGGCGCAACGATGTATCCATCTTCATCACCACTTTTAACGGTGAGAAAATGGGCGGGATACTCAATAGAATTCAATTTAAAAATGGTATTCAGCTCTGAAATTTCCATATCAAATCCATTTTTGGTTAAACGGACCAATACTTTCATTCTAAAGTGCGGGTCGCTGATTTCTTTACCCTGTAAATTCGAAAAAGTTATTTCCAAGAAATCCTGTCTACTATCGACTTTTGTTTTGGATTCTGTAAGTGTTAATTTTTCTTTCCCAGTTTTTGTTATTACTTCAATCCAACCGGGAAAATTACTGCCCCAATGAATTTTATTTTGTTTATCATAGAGGGTAATAGAACCATTAGATGAAACTTCAACCCTAACGATATCATTTTCAATCACATCTGCCATTAATAAAAAAGGCCTAAGCAGAATAAAAGTTACTAGTACTAAAAAGCTGTTTCTCATTTTTTAATTGTTCCTTTAAAACCATAGACTATCCAGATAAATCACTCAGATAGTTTTTTATTGCATCACTTTCTCCAGATCTCCTCAATATCTTCAAGTGCCAATCCTTTTGTTTCCGGCACCTTTTTAAGAATGAATGGAACCGGAATGCAGCAAATGGCAAAAACGAAAAAAGTCCCTGCAGGGGTTAAGGTGTCCAGCATCCAGGGAACTACCTGGCCGATTATGGCTGTCCCCACCCAAATGGCTAAAGTTGCAACGGACATGGCTCTCCCTCTGATCTTTGTTGGATAGATCTCAGCCAATAATACCCATATTACCGGTCCGTAACCAATGGCAAAAGAGGTAATGAAAGTTAATATGAAGGTCATGATCAGAACACCAGACGTTTTTTCAAGTAGAAACAGGATGCCAACGGCAAGTAATGAAATAAACATACCCGTAATTCCGCCTAACATTAATTTCTTTCGGCCAAACTGGTCGATCTTCATGATGGCATAAACAGTTGCCGCTACATTGACAAATCCGATAATCACTTGTCCGCCCAATGCATCGCTTAGTTTCAGGCCAGCATCTTCCATAATGCGTGGTCCATAATATATTATGGCATTGATACCTGTAAACTGTGATAAAATCGCCAGGGCGATCCCAGCCAGTAATGCAACCCGTATCCCTTTATGCAGCATTACTGCCCAGGATCCACTTTCTTCCTTTTCAATAGCTACTTTTATCGAATCCAGTTCAATTTCGGCCTTCTCTCTTCCATTTATAGTTGCCAGTACATTCAAGGCTTTGGTATCCTTATTTTTTGAGGCGAACCACCTCGGGCTTTCAGGAACTAAAAACATGGCAAAGAAGAATAACAGGGCAGGGATAGCCTCACTACCAAACATCGCTCGCCAGGCTTCAGACACCATTATCGTTTCCCAGATGCTTCCTGCCTTTAGAGCCAGGATTTCACTTTGTTTCAATAAAAATGCATTGCCAAAATAGGCCAATAATATACCTATGGTAATTGAGAACTGGTACAGGGCTACCATCCGGCCTCTTATTTTTGGTGGGGAAACCTCGGAAATGTACAATGGTGATAGCATGGAAGCAACACCTACGCCTACCCCCCCTATAAGCCTGTAGATTATGAGCTCTGTATGGGTAGCACTTAGGGCACAACCAATAGCGGATAATGAAAATAAAAATCCTGAGATGATCAATGATGTTTTTCTCCCGAACCTGTCTGAGATTTCACCCGCCATTGCTACCCCAATTATACAACCTACCAGTGCCGAACTGACAAACCAGCCTTCCATGACACTGTCAAGCTCAAATTTGGATTTCACAAAACCAATCGTGCCGGAAATAACGGCGGTATCATAACCAAAGAGAAATCCACCAAATGCTGCAGTGAGCGTAATAAAAAATAAATACTTTGAATTGGTACCTGATCCTTCTTTAACCATATGCACTAAAAAATTACAGGTAAATTAAAGGATTTTTCCCTCTATTGTCACCCCTGCAGTGATATATTTTGTGATCTTTATTGTCAGGATGGTCCTGCTGAAGAATCAGGTCAGTGTTAAAATATCGCATGGTGTAACCAGTCCGGCGTATGTCGCTATTGTTGGCATTTGCACCATGGATTATCCTGGAGTCATGTATAGAATAGTGGTTTTTCGGCAATTCGAACCATACAACCTTATCCAGATCGATTTCATCTTCCCGGATTTCCAGATTGAAAATCTGATGTTCGGTTTCCAGATCCACATAATCTGAAAATCCATTGTTATGAGTTCCAGGGATAACACCCATACAACCATTTTTCAAAATCGACGGGTCAATAGCCAGCCAGACTGTAACGATGTCATCATACCTGTCAAACCGTCCTTTCCAGTAAGCACTATCTTCATGCCATGGCGTTCTATTCCCGGAGTATGCTTCCTTGCATATAAAATGACTGCTCCATAGGCCAATATTAGGACCTATGAGATCTTCGACAATATCCAGAACTTCATCAGCCATTAAGAAGTCAAACAACCTTTTATCTACAAAATGCGGAACATCTAATTCATCACCCTTCGTATTTCCCCATGAATTCAGTAATTCCTCGAAAATCCGATATAATGTTTCAAATTTTTCTTCATTGAATAATGGTTTATTAGTTAACAG
>JAHEGY010000150.1 GCA_024644875.1 Cyclobacteriaceae bacterium | reverse complement strand
AACGAATCAAATTACGCCACTGCATATTCAAGGCCGGGCTGGGAATAACATTCTTACAATTCAATGCCAGGAATTTGATTAGTATTCCAAATGCATTAAAACTGGTCCTTTAAAATCTGAAATAACTTATTATCCTTCCTTGGCAATGATGGATTTTCACATTTCTCTATGGCTTGCCAGTATTTCCAGTCCAGATCCTCCTTTCCCAATTCATAGTCATAGCCATCCCAGGCATCTTCACGGAAAGAGTAAAATGCCCAGTGAAACGTATGCTTATTCAGGAAATTGATAATGTCCTGCAGGTATACGGCGGCCCCCTCATTCTTTCTCATACATCCAAACTCTCCACATACTATGCGATTAAAGGGAATATTATTTTTATCCACCCATTTTAAAAAAGGTTGGAAGTATAATTCCGTTGTATTCTTATCCCAGAAAATGGTGTCATTACCAAATGGAACCCATCCCGGATAAACATAGTTTTTCTTTTCCCTATAATTCTTATTGGAAGTGAATTCATACGGCTCATACATATGGAAAGAATATAGAATGTTTTTATCCTGGAATGCTGATGGCCAGTAACAGAAAGCGCCTGGTTGACCATACCATCCGGCATCCAGCATGATTATTTTATCAGGATCTACCTTCCTGATCTCTTTTATGATCTTTGAGTAAAACTTGAAAATATCTCTTGGCGTATCCCTGATGCCCTGATACCAATCTAAAAACTTAGAAATATTTCCAGGACTATAATGTTCTTCCACTCCAGCACCCAACTCAGGAACGGGTTCATTAATCAGATTATAAGCTACATGATCATACGCCTTGAGCTCCTTACTAAGATCTACCCAAAAACGAATCGCCTGTTCCTGAAAGTCGATGTCCGACCATAATCTTGAGTCAGGTATATTATTATTATTTTGCCGGTACCTGCAACCAGGCAGACTCAAAGGTGTTATAACCAATTGTATGTTATGTTTCTTCGCCCAGACGATGACTTCTTTCAATCTTTCCAGATCATTTTTTACCAATCCTTTATAATCAGACGCATCGCCTAATAAAAAATCACGATGTTGTGATTCCCATTTATCATATGCGAGCCGGACCCACTCCAGTCCAAGATCTTTTGCATCAATGAACCATTGCTCTGTAAGCTCAATATTAAAGCAATTGGCTCCTTTTCGTTGCACTTCCCAGAAATCAGAATCACTTTCGAATGCAACAGATACAGAAAACACATGAAGTGCCGCAAGGAATGATATATAATTGTATATTTTCATTAAGCAAAGGTAACTTTTTAATGGAATTCTATTGTGATCCTGGCATAGCCCGATAGTTTATGTGTAGCAAGAAAACAACTCTAAGTTCAATTCTGGTTATCATCATTATTATTCTGACATACTCTTTAAAGGGTCGAATAATCTTATGGATACATTGACAATTTAAAAAATTATATCAAATCAAAAAAAACAGATCTTTCGAACCATCTTAGGCATTATCTTTTTTTGAATGGAATCTAAACTTTATTAAATTGAAGCAAAGCAAAAAATCATGAACAAAGTACTTACTTCATCAATTTTAAGGAAAACTTTTATCCTGGCGATTTGTATTATAAGTGCAAACTTCTGGAACCAGGCTATAGCAGAAATCAGGATCTGGGCAACAGGGTGCACTGAAAAAGTTCAGCGTGAAGAAAGGTCAAAGCTACCCCATGACAGGATCTGGGATGAGTCGGCAAATACTGTCAAAATTGCAGGGGTCAAGGGAGAACATGTCCCTTTTCAAATTGTGGTTACCGCAGACCAGGTAAACGTGTTTGGAGTTACTTTAAAAAAGACCTCCCTGAAAAAAGGGAATGATATTTTATCCGAAGAAAATGTTCAACTCTATTTTGAACATATCATCAAAGTGTATGCGCCATCCGGCTCACATGGAGCGTATGGCTGGTGGCCGGATGCCCTTGTGCCACTCTCCCAATCTTTCGATATTCGTTCTGATAACCGGGGCAGACCTCTTGAACTCAGGAACCAACCGATTTGGGTCGATATTTTTATACCTAAGGATCAGGCTGCAGGAATATACACAGGCTCAATTACTGTCCTCTCGGAAGATGGAGAATTAGGAAATATCAACATCGACCTGGAGGTATTGGATCTGACATTACCAACAGAAAGGCATTTTCCTGCTTTAATGCGAATAGGGCCTAATGATGTAGCCAGGGCCCATGATCTGGATAGAGAAAGTCCGGAATTCAATGCCCTATATTACAAATACCTTGAACAGGCATTGGAAAGCAGGATAGATCCCCGATACCTCTTATCATATGGCCTGGAAGGAAAGATTGTAAATGGCAATTATCAACTCAGATGGACCGACGATAGCATGGAAAAATTCTTTCTGGATAAGGGTTTAAGTTTTTTCCAGATTGATGCTGAACCACCTGGCGTGCCGCATGAATCAGGAGAAAAACCTTTTTCTGAGGAATACAAAAAATACGTCAAACAATATATCGATCAAATCATAGCCTACGCGTCTGAAAATGGCTGGTATGATAAGCTGGCTTTCCTTTGTCCAGTAGACGAACCCCGTACCGCAGATGAATATGAAGCCATCCGAAGATGGGCCAGTTTGGTGAAGGAAGTTGATCCGAATGTTAATTTCATGGTTACGGAACAACCGCTACCCGAAAATCCGGAATGGGGATCATTTGTTGGATATGCCAATTACTGGATCATACATGGTAACTATCTGGCTTATGAGGAGCATGTCAAGGCCGTAAATGAACGACTTGAGGCAGGCGAAAAGGTGATATGGTATATCAGTTGTGACCAGGAATATCCGCAACCGAATTATTTTATCGACCGTGAAGCGGCAGACTCCCGGATGGTCTCCTGGATCACATGGCGGTATAAACTGGGAGGAATTCTGTACTGGACTACCACATTTTGGCGTGAAGTGAAAGATCCGTGGATGGACCCGGTAACCTGGAAGTGGTCGGAATGCAACGACCCCCTTACCGGAGAAGGCTCATTGATCTATCCGGGTAACATGGCAAAAACCTACACAGGCCAGGACAATGTATACGGCCCAGTCAGTTCAATACGTCTCGAATTGCTGAGGGAAGGACAGGAAGAGCTGGAGCTGATGAATATGCTCAAGGAAATGGGCGGTGAAAAAGAAGCAGATATGATCGTTGAATCTGTATGTCGCGGTGTCAGGGATTTTACCCGTGATCCAAATGCGATCGACAATGCAAAAGACAGGATTATACAAGAAATTCTTAAACGAAAATAGATGTAACAGTATTCTCATATTTGTAAATGCCTGTTTAAAAATCTATGGGACGAATGAAGAACTTTAATTCCACTTATTCCATTTGTAGCATCATCATATTTATAATTATTGTATTCGGCTCATACAATGCCAGGGCCAGGATATTTTATGTTTCTCCGTCAGGAGATGATGCTGATCCGGGAACCAGATATAGTCCCTGGTTAACCCTTCAAAAAGCAGCCATCACACTAACAGCTGGTGACACCGTTTATATCATGTCTGGGACGTACAGTGAACATGTAATCCCAAAGCATTCCGGGACCCCGGATAATCCTGTTGTTTATATGTCCTATCCGGGCCATTCTCCTGTTATTGTAGGAAAAGGAGAGATCACAGGAGGGCGGGTTGGCAGTGGGACTGATGACAAAAGCCAGGAAGGGCAGTTTGAAATTGATGGAAAAAGCTGGATTGTCGTATCAGGATTAAAGATCATGCATTCAACTTCGGCCGGAATCTATGTGCGAAACTCAAGCCACATTACCATTAAATTCAATCACACCTACAATACTTTCGATTCAGGCATCGGTGTTTTGCGGAGTAATCATATCATTGTTGATAATAATGAAGTTGAACAAGCCTGTATGGGTGGAAGTACTGCTGCCCAGGAATGTTTGACAATATCCATAACGGATAATTTCATTGTCAGTAACAATCATGTCCATCATGGTTGGATGGAAGGAATCGATGCCAAAAATGGTTCCTCTAATGGAAAAATCTTTGGTAATCGTGTGCATAATCAACTTCGGCTCGGTATTTATGTAGATGCCTGGAACAAGCACACTTACAACATCGATGTATTTGAGAACCTTGTCTATGATAATTATGCCAATGGTTTTGCAATAGCGGCAGAACGTGCTGGACTGGTAGAAAACGTACGGGTCTTCAATAACGTCTCCTACCATAATTCGGGGATGGGCATTACAATCGCCGGTTGGAATGGGGGCTGGGACCATCCCATGAAGAATATACAGGTCATTAACAATACTTTTTGCAACAACGGCTGGGGACACCGATCTGAAATCGCAGGAGGCATAGAGGTTGCTAATCCGCAAGCTGAGGATGTAGTGATAAGAAATAATATTTGCAGTCAAAATACTTCCTTTCAGCTGGTGGTCCGGAAAGGAGTACCCAAGGACCATCTGACCATTGACCATAACCTGATCGACGGGTATAGAGGATATGCGGGTGAGATCTTGGGCGAGGATGCTGTGGTTGGGAATGCGGTGTTTATCCAGGAATTTGATAGAAACTCACCGAAGGGAGCGGATTTCCATTTACAGGCTGTATCGCCGGCGATTGATAAGGCTAATGCTCAAGGAGCACCTGTCAATGATTACGATGGAGGGAACAGACCATCCGGATCAGGCTTCGACATTGGGGCATTTGAATTTAAGTGATTGGTTGTTATCTAATATTTATTGATTTATTGTCAAATACCAATTCAATTTCTAAAGATATTTAGCAGCATATAAATCATCTGGAAATGGACAAATTAGTTACAACAAGTTATTCAAAGTGGCGAAGAGATCTACGCAAACTAAGTACTTACGAATCAGCTGAATACTCAGGGTTTTAGCCATCTTGCCAGAAACGGAATACCTGTTTCATTCCTCGCTTCATGCCCTCCCTCGAATATTTCTATTTCGATCCGATCAGCAATATTCAGTTTTTCGTAATGCGTTTTGGCAATCTCAAATTCTTCCACTACCTGTGGCCAATGTGCAATCCTGTCACTTTTCCCATGATGTATCAGTAAGGGGCGTGGACAAATCAAGGATACCACATCATGATCAGAAAACTCCGTCAACCAGCCCCTGAAAAAAGCATGCTCTTCGTCAACAACCATAAAACTGACATACCGGTCGTCCGGGAGCGCCATTTTATTACGTCTTTGATTGAACCAGGCACTTACCACCCCCGCCTTAATCCGAGGTTCCAGCGGCATCCAGAACATAGTAGCCATACCACCCAACGAAACACCCCACATGCCTACACGTTCAGGATCTAATCTTGGATCGGCAAGGACAACATCGAGCAGATGTTGCATCCGAACCAGCTCTATTCCCGGAAGCGTAGTATCGATGAGACGACATAATCTTTCAACATAATTGCGATATCCCATGGATCTTAAATTCATTGGGGCGAGAACAGCAAAACCAGCTTCTAGCAATTCTCTCCCATAAGCATGATACAGTTTACTGCTTAATGAGAAAGGTGTTTCAGGATAAGAGCCTATTCCATGCTGTGCAATTACAATTGGAACTGGATTGTCTTTGCTGGCATTTTCCGGAAGAACAAGAATACCCTGAGCTGTAACAGGGCCCAAAGGAAGTTCAATCCATTCAGCTTGAATGTCGGTCAAATAAGCATGAGGCTTCCTGGTTAGAGGGCCGGTCTTTCGTAGATCAGGAGGATTTAAAATCTCTCTCCACCCGATACGATTTGGTTCAACACTTCTTTGAAATGCATTAATGCTGCTGTAATCACGATCCCAGGCATTTTTTGCTCGGGTATCATAGTTATCAATAATCCAATGCTGAAGATAGTTTTCAAGCTGATCTTTATATTCTTTCGTTCGCTGTTCTTTAAGCTCATCAGGCATCTCCTGACTAACTTGTATTTCATCACGACTGCCCTGTGCTATAATGCTTCCAAACCAGAATATTAAGATTACAGCTAAAAACACTCTGTTGAACTGTATACTTGAAGGTTTCATTTTCTGAATATTTAATAATTAAACACGCTTTGATTACTTTACACAATTAGGATAAATAGAACCGAGATTGAAATTGCTCATAAATTAATTACAAATCGATATAGGAAGGATAAACTATTAATTAAAGAATATATTTTTAATTATAATTATTCAATTTGAATAGCTCCGACCACATACCAGCCATCATCAGTTTTGCCTTCGTTTGCAATAGGAACAAGTCGATCTGTAGCACTATGAAATACCAGGCCAAGTTCTAATTTATATTTATCCGATATCAGTCCATACGGAAGTGGATACTCTACCTCAACCGACGTTGAGCCGGGAAGCCATCCTCGAATAGATTGGTTAGAAACATATAAGCCAAATATTTTACCAGAACCATCCCTTAAACGGAATGCTATCCGATGGTCTCTGTATGGCGGTGCTATCCCCAGGTTCTCCCAGTCCAGCTTAACGACTAACACAGATTCCTGGGGAATTTTATGATCGAAAATTATTTTCCTCAGGACCAATCTAAAGCCCAAATTCATAACCAATCGTTCAACTTCTGTTTTATATTCACCAGGAATATAGTCAGATTTGTTATGAGCCAGTGTAGCATGCCATGCAATGGCATCATCAATGATCTGGATTATATCACCACCATCGGAAAGCCATTTTTTCATGGTCCAGCAAGATTCCATTGCTACTGGACCATTCTTCCAGGCTTCCGGTATCAACTGGTGCGCGGGCCAGTAGGAATTCGCGTGATGATTCCATCCTTCACCTTCTGGCAGGTGATTCCCCCAGCAGTCTCCCCGCCATGCGCTTCTGCCTTTACCGGCAGCATAAGCTATTCCCTCTTTGTCATCCACCAGTGCAACCAGGGGGGTGTTAGGAAAAGATTCATAATATAGATCGATGATGGCCGAACGCTCTTCACGGCTTGGCATGAGTTCAGGGTGACAATACATGTGCCATTCTCCCCACATACCTACCGATCCAATATCCACAGAGCCAAGGTCAGGATGTCCGTCATAACGTTCGCCAAGCGCACTAATAAGTTGTTCATGGTGTTCTTTAATAATTAGATCTTCAAGATCGGGGCTGTAATAATCATGACCTTCACAATTCGTTAACCGTAAATTCACTCCTTTATCAACAAGCCACTGAGGTATGCCAATTTCATATTCAGCAGGCCATTCCAGCATAACTCTGAATTCCAGGGTCTGATTGTTTTCACGGGCTCTTTCTAAGTGAGTATCTATCATTTCCCAATTGTAAGCTCCTTCTTCAGGTTCAATCTCCAGCCACATCCATCTAAAATAGGCTGACCCGGATTTAAAAGGCATTTGTGCAAGGTTTACATCTTCATCTTCAAATCTGCCAAAAGTCTGAAAACCAACACCAGGGATCTTTAGAAAGCCAGTATATTCAACCAATTCATCAGGATCGGCCTCCACCCTCTCCTCTTTGGAGCAATTGGCAGTGAATAAAAGTAATGTGATGAATGGCACTGATACTACAATTATTCGTGCAGTTTTATAAGATCGTTGGATGAATTGGCTATCCATTTTAATTTTTTATTCAATTAAATTTTTATCGTTTTTAAACGATTTTGTTATGGTAATGAATTAGCCGATTGGCTTATAATTCATTGCAGATTACGAACATCTTCCTTAGAATCCGTGCTTTCATTAACCCAGGGATTTTATCCCTGGATCTGATACGAAATCGGGCAATATATTTACTATTAAATCCGAATAAAGATCTTTCTTTTATACATCCAATAGACTATATACCATAAGAGAAAGAGCACAACCAATCCAGTAAGAATTCCCGATGCTACATCCCCCGTCCAGGAAAATAATAAATTAGTAAAAGGTTGTATTACATTTTCAACAAATCCTCCTCCGCCAACATGTGCAAACAGGTAAATAAATAATGGATTCATACCGACGATAGCAAAGAATAATGACCAGTTTCTCTGTTTCATTATATCTATAAGCCAAAATGAAAAAGCCAGGGCTAAAAATGTCCAGCCACCGCTGACAAGAATAAATGATGAAGTACAGATTCTTTTAATAATTGGAGTCAACGGATCAAGGACAGAACCGGCCACCAATCCTATCACGCCTGCAATAATCAGTATTTTAAGCTTTTGTACATTAGTCCTTTTACTTAAAAGTAGTTGTCCTGCCAATACACCCCATATGGTATGTGCTGTGGTAGGTATTGCATTGAAAGAAACCCAGTGCCCGCTGAGGTCTGCTCCACCATATTGCAGATCGAGCCAGGTTCCAAAATTCTCATTTGCCACGAAAGGATGATTAAAGCCTTCAACAGGGAAAAAGCGATAAATGGCTTCCGTAATTGCGATAAGAATTAAGGAAAAAATGATCTGAGTTCTGGCTGGTTTATTCATAACCAGAAAGGCCAGGAGATAAGTAACCGATAACTGTGCCAATACATTCTGGAAATAAAACTCTATCTTCCCGTGACTTATGCAGTATAAATACCAACCAAGAAACAAAAGAATAAGAGAGCGTTTAATTGTATGAGTCCGTATCTGGGCATAAGTCTGACCTCGTTTTGTCCGGTTAGCAAAAGAATAAGGCATGGCCACTCCAACGATAAACATAAAGAAAGGCTGGATAAGGTCCCAAAAACGCAATCCATGCCAGGGATGGTGATGGAACTGAGTTCCTATGGTGTATATAAGGCTACCTTCCAGTTCAGGGCTAGTCAATAGATTATAAATACCAGTAGCTTCTGCAACCAATAAAAACATGGTAAACCCCCGGAAAAAATCAAGAGAGAATAACCGTTCCCCAAGTTGTGAGGATTTTGGAGTAAGTTCTGTCACGGTAAAATTATTTTAGTGGATAATACATTTTTAATCTTTATTAATAATGCAATAATCTGTTATAGAAATCAACTGAAAACAAATTTTAAAATTCAAAAATAGATATCAGCTTTGCATATCCGATATAACTTGTTATT
>JAHEGY010000246.1 GCA_024644875.1 Cyclobacteriaceae bacterium | reverse complement strand
GAAGCATACAAGATCCCTACCCCATCCATGGAGGAGACCCTGTTGGCAGGTGATTTTATTTTCGTGAGTAAATTAGCCTACGGTCCCAGGTTACCCGGGACACCACTGGCCATTCCCTTTTATCACAATAAACTTCCGTCCGGAAAAAAATCATATTCTGAAAGGATTAGGATGCCTCATAAGCGATTATGGGGTTTCACAGATGTTAAACGAGGTGACATCATTGTTTTCAACTTTCCTGAAGGTGATACCATGGTTGTACAATATCCGGGGCAGAACTATTATTCACTTGTAAGGCAGTATGGACGGGATTATATCAAGTCAGAATTTGATATCATCACACACCCGGTTGATAAACGTGAGAATTATGTAAAGCGATGTGTTGGCTTACCTGGAGATACCATACAAATCATTGATGGAAAGATCATTATTAATGGTGATCTTAGATCGAAAATACCTAAACAGAAATTCAAATATTACGTAACAACCACTGGTGATCCCCTGCCTGATGATCTGCTCGATTCGTTAAAAATCCAAAAATCTTCCATCACTTATAATCCGGTGAACTCCCTGCACGTTTTATTCTTAGCGGAAGAGAATGTGCAATCACTCAGATCCTATCCGGCAGTACGAAGCATCAAGCAATATTCAGAACCCATGCTCTCCTTTCAGAACCATGAAATATTTCCACACAGCAATAATTTCAGCTGGACAGGTGACAATTTTGGGCCATTGAAAGTGCCGGCAAAAGGAGATACGATTCATCTAAACACAATGAACTTGCCTCTATATCAAAGGATTATAGATGTATATGAGCAAAATGATCTCAGACAAAAAGATGCTTATATATATATCAATGACCAGGTTTCTGATACATACACCATCAAAATGGATTACTACTTTGTGATGGGAGATAACCATCATAACTCAGCCGACTCCCGTTACTGGGGATTCGTACCCGAAGACCATCTGCTGGGTAAAGCTGTCACGGTCTGGTTCTCCATCGAACCCGATAAATCCATCATTGATGGTTTAAGAAAAGAGCGTATATTTAGCACCATAAAATAAAGTGAATATGAATATCAGTAAGTTATTGAAAAACAAATATTTCAGATTCGGAGTTGCAGTTGGCATCTATATCATTTTTGTCATCTGGCTTAAGAACTTCTGGTTCCTTTTCGGTATACCTGTCATTTATGATATATATGTGAGTAAAAAGGTGAACTGGTCTTTCTGGAAAAGCAGGAAGAAGAAAAACAATGTGATCATTGAATGGCTTGATGCACTTATTTTTGCAGTGGTGGCTGTGTCGCTGATCAATATTTTTCTGTTCCAGAATTACAAGATCCCTACCCCTTCCATGGAGGGCAGCCTCCTGGTAGGTGACCACTTGTACGTAAGTAAAACTGCATATGGTCCCCGGACACCAAATACACCGCTGGCCATCCCCTTTCTTCCCAACACGGTATTGGGCAGAAAATCATACCTGGAATGGATCCACCGTCCATATAAGCGTCTGAAAGGATTCAGCAAAGTGAAGAGGGATGATATTGTAGTATTTAACTTTCCTGCATCAGATACGGTCGCCCTGGAGAAATCGGATCATAAATTGTATGCAAAAGGTAATTTTGACTATTACGACCTGATCAGGGATGAAGCCTACAACCTGATGCGTACAGATCAAGCCAGGAATAACAGGACCCGTGCCTATCATGTATATGAGGATTATGTAAGAACTCAGATTGCCGAGAAGTTTGATGTGGAGACAAGGCCAGTGGACCGCAGAGATAACTATATCAAGCGTTGTGTGGCGATTGCTGGAGAATCCATACAGGTCATTGATAATGTTGTTTTTGTAAACGGACAGAAACAAAAAGAGTTTGAAGGTATTCAGCGCTGGTATGATGTCAGAACCAATGGTACACCCATCAATCCAAGGTCCCTTGAGGACTTCGGTATTAATAAGGACCTGGCAGATGTAAGATATAATCCCAATTACACTTTTCCATTGAATTCGGATAAGGCTGAACAGATCAAGGCACTTCCGGGTGTTGTCAGTGTTGAATCCAGGAATCTGTTTACCGACGGCCAGTATGATCGGGATATTTTTCCTCATGATGAAAGATATCCCTGGAACCTGGAGTATTTTGGGCCATTGACTATTCCGGGAAAAGGCCTTACGGTTGAGCTAAATGATACAACTCTTCCTTTGTACCGGCGTATTATTGAAGCATATGAACAAAATGATCTGGAAGTGAGGGAGGGTCAAATTTATATCAATGGAGCAATCGCTGACTCATATACCTTTGAAATGGACTATTACTTCATGATGGGTGACAACCGCCACAATTCAGCCGACTCCAGATACTGGGGTTTTGTTCCGGAGGATCATATCATCGGTAAACCCCGGCTTATATGGCTAAGCGTTGACAAGGAATATGGGAAGATCAGATGGAAACGAATGTTCCGGATTGTGAGAGCGAACAGGTAATTCAGGCTCCCTTGGTTTATCCGGCATTTTATAATGGTCCTATAAATTATTTCGCGCGTCTAATCAGGGAGCAAGAAATTATCATTGAACAATTCGATCATTATACCAAACAGACCTACAGGAACAGATGTAGGATCATGGGTCCTAATGGTGTTCACACACTTTCCATTCCAGTTAAACGAAGACGTGGAAAGAAAAACCTCCTGAAAGAGATCCGGATTGATTACGATACACCGTGGAATAAAATTCACTGGCGCAGTCTGGAAGCCTCTTATGCATCATCTCCATTTTTCGAATACATGAAAGACGACCTGATCATGTTTTATGAGCGCAG
>JAHEGY010000053.1 GCA_024644875.1 Cyclobacteriaceae bacterium | reverse complement strand
AAAGAATCTCAATGCCCTGATAATCATTCATAACCAGTTTAAATTCATTGTTGCGAACAACCTTACTTATTCCCCTTTGCCAGAAGAGGTATTCATGAGGTGGCATATTTTCTTCTCCTAAAATGTATGGTATCAGGTTGACGCCGTCTAACTCACGACCGGGCATCATTTCAATTCCGGCAGATGCTATTGAGGTAGTGAAAATATCCATTGAGCTGACCATATGGTGGAACCTGCTGCCAGCTGCCACTCTTCCGGGGAGGCGAATGATCATCGGGACTTTCAAGCCACCTTCAAACTCTGTATTTTTACCTCCTTCATACATGCCATTGTCGGTAGTATGCGTATATTCAGCACCTCCATTGTCGCTTATAAAAAAGATTATTGAGTTATCAGCAAGGTTCTGATCAGAAAGATAACCCATCAGGCGACCTATATTATCATCGAGGTTGGCTATCATGGCCCGATAAACCCTTTTCACGGGATCTTCAATTGTAGAGAATTGATCCACGTATTTTCTGGGTGCCTGGAGTGGCGTATGCGGAGCACTATAAGAGATCCAGAGGAAAAATGGATTTTCCTTATGATCGTTCATGTATGCAATCGATTCTTCTGTGATCCTGTCAGTCAGGTATCCTTTCTCTACAATCTCAACCCCATTTCGATATATCGCGTGGGGTCCATTCCGTTGTCCTGACCAGATATAAGAATCTGTCCAGTCGGCATCAATTTTCTGATCAATAATGCCTTCAGTACCTTCAGGAGCATAGAGTGAGTGGCTATTGAAGAAGCCATATTGCTCATCAAAACCGAAAGCCGCAGGTTGCTTTCCCCTACTCCATCCCAGGTGCCATTTTCCCATTATCCCTGTATGGTAGCCATGATTTTTAAGGACCTCTGCCAGGGTAATTTCTGAAAGGGGCAATCCCTGATTATGAATAGCTTCAGCATCCGGTACGGAATTCGTCCACTTTGCCACCCAGGGATCGCTATTAATTAAATATCTAAAGGCTAGATATTCTAATTGGTTTTTCAGGTATCGCTCGTGCATTGTAAATTCGAATCCAAACCTGTGCTGGTAACGGCCGGTAATCATTGCTGCCCGCGACGGGGCACATACCGGTGATGTGACATAGGCATTTTCAAAGATTATACCCTCCGCTCCTAGACGTTCAATATTGGGTGTAACAATATCGCCTTCATCATAAAGTGAACAATCAGCCATACCAAGATCATCAACAGTAATCAAAATGATATTCGGACCTTCATTAACTGGATTTTGTCCCTTATCCCCCAAAAACTCAATTTTACGGTTATAAGCAGCCTTATCTGTTTCAAGCTCAAAATCACCTGATGCCATTGGATATATGAGAAGGGGTATTACTGGAATAATCAGGAATAGGAGCAGAATAATAAGTGGTTTTCGTAATATTTTGGGCATAGGATATAGTTTTTACGCTGGCAAATATAGGCGAAAGAAAGAAATTTTCTGCTTCTCCTCTGTTTACCATTTCTTCTGTTCCCGTATTTATATCCAACAACCAGTGTTTTTAACCGGTTAGAGGTTCAATTTTGTTTAAACAGCTTTGTATGAGGAATTTATTTTTTGTGGCACTCATCGCTATGGCCACAATATCTTCTGCCCAGGATGAGGAGATCCTGTGGGAGATGAAACATCTCGGATGGAAAGTAAACAGTCGTTTTCATGATTCAGCTCCCATTATATCTCCGGATGGGAAAACGCTATACTTCTTTGTTGCGGATCACCCAAAAAACAAATATGGAGTGAATAACAGCCAGGACATCTGGTATTGTGATAAAGACGAATACGGGGAATGGGGAGAGGCAATTCACATGGAATCACCGCTTAATACCCAGCGATACAACCAGGTAATGAGCGTACTTGCTGATGGTAATACACTGCTCATTCGTGGATCAAATGGTAATTCTGAAGGATTAAGTATAACCCGGAGATCAAATGGTAAATGGTCAAGTCCTGTTTCCCTCAGGATCCCGGAATATGAAAGAATGAATAAAGGTCGCTTTTCTGGGGCATTTATGACCTCTGATGGGATGGTTCTGGTACTTTATTTTAGTGAGACAAAAGATGCCAAAAGAAGCGATCTATATGTTAGTTTCAGCCAGGGAAGTAACACCTGGTCTATACCAGAAAAAATCGGAAAGCCCATCAACACACATTTAGACGAATTCGGACCTTTCATTACGGCAGATAATAAAACTATGTTCTTTGCCAGTAATCGAGGTGGTGGTTATGGAAGTTCTGACATATACAGAACTGAAAGGTTGGATGATACCTGGTTAAACTGGACTGAACCCGTGAATATTGGTCCGCCCGTGAATACTGACGAATTTGATGCCTATTTCTCAATGGATGCATCTGGAACAGATATTTTCACCACAAGGGCCCTAATGACAGCAGATGGGGGCAGTTTGGATATTATCGGCCTTATTCCGATACCGGAAATCACGGTCTCCGGATATGTCAGGAACATAAACAATAACAGGCCGCTTGAAGTCGAACTTCAATATTTGGCAGTAAAAGAAGATACAGGGTGGATCCATACAAACAAAGAAGGATTTTATGAAGTAGTGCTCAATAAACGTTCACTCTATGAATTTTCTTCCATTAAGGAAGGATTTGACTTAATGGTAGATTCACTGGATTTATCAGGGACCAAGGGTGATCTGAATATCAGTAAGGATTTTTACATGAATCCACAATCTATGGAACTTTCGGGATTTGTATACAATAAGAAGGACCATCTGCCCATGTCAATAGAATTGACAATCGAGAAGCCAAATATGAAATCTATCCTTGTACAAAGTGATGAGAATGGGTTTTATCATACTCAGATTCCTTCAACAGGAGAATACCAGTTTATGGCCAGCAAGGAAGGTTTTATAAATCTTTCTGATAGCCTGGAGGTTATTGAATTTGATCCATACAATGGAATCACGAAAGATCTGTATATGATGCCCATTGAGGTCGGTGTTACTGTCCGGTTGAATAATATTTTCTTCGATTTTGATAAAACTACATTACGGCCGGAATCTATCCCTCAACTGGACCGGGTTGTGAAATTCATGCGGGATAATCCGACAGTGAGTGTTGAGATCGGAGGCCATACCGATAGTAAAGGATCCGATGAATACAATATTAACCTGTCGCAGGGTCGAGCTGAAGCTGTCGTTAATTATGTGATTGAACAGGGTGTCGACTTCAGTCGTATTATTGCAAAGGGTTATGGTGAAAGTCTTCCGGTAGATACCAATTCAACGGATGAAGGCCGACAATCGAATCGCAGGGTTGAATTTAAAATACTTGAGATAGACACCTCAGAAGCAAAAGTATATTAGAATTACCGGCGACGTGAACCCCCTCCACGTGATCCGGCACTCCTTGATCCTCCTGACCTGCTACCGTAACTGGTACCTGACCTGGAGCTGCTATTATTATAGTTGTTATATTGGCGGCTTCCCTGTTGCCTCGACTGATATTGTCGATTCACTTGCTGCTGGCTTCCTGCACGGTTTGAAGATCCCGAAGAAGCACCACCACTCCATTGCCCGTTGCTCCTCTGTTGAACATTCCCACTATTATCTCTTCTATAAACATTCCCATCCTTTCCTGCGTATACATTATTTTGCCTTGTGGAAGGCTGAGTTCTCGTTCCGTTACCAGCCCTGTTTCCTGCAGCGGCCTGATTGCCTGTGGTAGCCCTGTTCCCGGTGGTGGCTCGATTACCTGTAGTTCCCCGGTTTCCTGAATTTGTCCTGTTTGAAATATTACCCTGATTAGCACCTCCAGCACGATTCCTTGCGTAATTAGCTTGATTCCGGTTAAGACCTGTTGAACGTACTCCACTGGCCCTGTTTCTATACACATTCCCGGAAGCCGAGGCCCGTCCTGCTCGGTAACCTGCCCGGTAGCCTGCACGCATCCCATGATGGTATCCATGTCTGAATCCATGACGATATCCACTATGAAATCCATGACGATACCCATATCGATAACCTCTTGGCCCCCACCAACCGGGTCCATTGTGAAATCCTACACTGAACCATCCCCAACTCATTCCGAAAGAAAATCCCCATCCGGTCCACGGGTTATAATGTACTCTGAATCCATATGTTACTGGTCGTGGATAATATACGGTTCTATACCATGGATGGTAATACCATCCCGTCCCGTAGACCACTACGCCTCCATAAACATAGGAACAGGTATATCCGGGGGTATAGCCAACATAGACAACTTCCGGTGTGGAGTCATAGATATAAACATATTTTACATTATAAACCGGAGATTCCGGTGGAATATCATCAACCTCCGTTGGGCGGTTCACACTGACAACATAAGGACCGATAGCACTTTCTGACTCAAACCAGATGCCGTCTTCTACGCAGTAATACATATTTTTGATCAGAAGTACTGTTTTATCACAATTCTCAGCATAAGAAACTTCTGTGCCGTCAATACTCTTGAACTCAGGATTTCCATCAAACGAAACTTCAACAATGGTAGTCCGGTCAACCGTAGCGGTTTGCGGAATGGTCTGCTCCAATACCGCCACATTAGCTTCTTCCGTTCCGGGAATACTGGTACGTACATTTCCCATATCACTCTCAGCAGGTATCTCACTGAAATCCTCCGGAAGCTTGTCCGGTTCAACGAATTTCCAGTCTCCATCATTTAGTGTTTTGGAAGCATACCACCTGCCTGCAAGCAATACAAAGTGCTCCTGGGAATTGATATTCAGGACTATATCGCTTTCAGTATTGTCAACGTATAATAAGGATGTTCCCTCAATGGTTTTATAATCAGGAACTCCATCCACGAGTATTAATTCCGATGGCTTGGTAGCCACAATGATCTTAGGGGCTTCCATTACAGCTATTAGTGAATCAGACATTACAGAATCCATCTCTATCACCTCATCCGCCAGCTTTTCTATATCTTTTGGTACGTTTTCAGTGTTTTCCCAGTCACCGGTAATTTCATTTGAGGTATACCAGTAATCTCCCCCTTTTATATAGTGTTGGTTTTTCCTCTTATCCTTTACAATGAAATAGGGTGTATTGATGACATATTGAATGTTGGAATCATCCGTATCTTTTAATATTGGATCACCGTCTATCATGATCAATACAGTGGGAATATCACGGTAATAAATCTCTGGTGGATCATTATTAAATTGAGTAGAAAGACCACCAGCCTTTTCAACAAGTTCCAGACTTGCTAATATTCTGTCAAGTGACATCAGTTCCGTCGAACCTTCTATTGCAAGTTCCAGTTCTCTGACAAATTGGGCTACTTTCTCATCATCCACATCCGGGAAACTGGTTTGAGTAATATCCATTTTCTCAAGTTCAACCAGCCTTTCCTCGAGGTCTGTATTTACAGTAGCCTTGAATTGCACAGCACCGAAAACGAGGCCATCACTTTTGGAATGCATTGAAATGGCCATCCGGCCTCCTATAATGTTATTCTCAAATGACTCAAGTTGAGGTTGATATATCGTTACTGTATCCTGACCTTTGATAACATCCCTGGGCCATGTTAAAGCCGGGAGCTCATCATTCTGAGCGAAAATGAAAGTGGAATTCCAAATTAATGTAACAAGCAATATAATTTTTCTCATGAGGGTGTTTTTTCAAACGAGATTAAAGATAGCCATAAATATTATTCAGAGTACTTCCAACTCTTATTAAAAATAGTTTGTAACAATAAGGATGCTGGATAATGTTAATAAATTGCAAGATATTTACAAGACTTGAGATAATTGCTTTTTTGATGATAAGTCAATCAGGGTGCCGTGAATTTTTCAACTTTATTGGAAACAGGTTCTATACTCATCAGGTAATCATAAATAGCCCCAATTTCCTCATCTTTCATATTAGCATAATAGGTCCATGGCATCTCCGTATTCAATTGTCCGGGTTTGATTTCATGGGGGTTGAAATACTCATCCCGGTAAGATATAAACTTAGCCACAAAAGCTTCTTTGGTCCAGTTTCCTATACCGGTTTCCTTATCGGGTGTAATATTTGATGCTCTCACCACACCACCGGTTTCAAGCGGAAATTCCAGACCGCCGGCATAATCCATGCCTTCGATGAACCGTCCTCCCTCCATGGGCGTATGGCAATCAAAACAGGCAGCCTGTGTTATGATATATTCACCATGTTTTACCAGATCAGAACTCGAAGTAAGATGATGTGTCCCTTCTTTGGGCATTAAATTCACAATCATACTAAGAGGAAAGCCCATCTTTCGTGGAGGATATTCACTCCTTTCCGGTTCCAGTGTTCTTAAATAGGCTATTACATCGTATATATCCTCTTTTGGCAGTTTACCATACATCAGATAGGGCATGATCGGGAAAAGCGCTGTCCCATCCCTGCTTACTCCCGCTGAAATGGCCCTGAATAATTCACCATCCGACCACTCCTGTAAACGATACGGGGTAATATTTACTGAATACATCTCCCCGGGAAATCCCTGGGCATCTCCCCAGAGCGTTCCGCCCAATCCCCTTGTTTCTTCTAAAACAGGCATGGTGTATAAGGACTTATTCCTTTCTGCATGGCAATCCATGCAGCCCATAACGCTATTTGCCAGGTACTTCCCTCTTTCAACCCTTTCGGGTGTAACTTCGACTTTAAGGGATTCATCAACCGGAATATTTGGGAGAACCATTGATACATAGCCTAATACGGCCCCAATAATTAATACAATGACAATCAAAAGGTATAAAATGATCTTAAATACTTTTTTCATGATGGTTTTAGTTTAGTAGCTGTTTGGTTTAATACAATTTAAATTTTTCTTATTTTAACCTTACAAGATAAAAAAAAATAAATAAAACATAGAAAAAAATCATTGCATAGTTTTAGATGATTTACCCTGCTAATACATAGGCAACATGTGATTGAGTTCAATTAGATCGTAAATCATAATAATCTTATTATGAAAAGCCAGGATTCTTTAGCGTAGAATATCAATCTCAGATGTTTGGATAATATCCAGCCCCTGGAAAGTATATTTTGGGCTTAAATGACTAAAACTACGATTAACAGATTCTCGGTAGTTGTTCCCCGGCCAGCATACCAATAACCCTTCGTCCCCCTATTTTACTTTTTATAAATACTTTTCCCGGATTCTCTTCTTGTACCTCTCCGATTATCCTCGCTTGCTTACCATATTTATGAGACTGTATCGTCGGTAAAACCTGATTCGCTATATGCTTTTTAACCACAGCCAAAAAAATACCTTCATTGGCAACATATAAAGGATCCAGCCCAAGCATTTCGCAGGCTGCCCTTACCTGCACGTCAATAGGGAATTCGTTTTCAATCAATTCAATTCCAACCTTACTGAATCTGGCTATTTCATTTAATACCGTGGCCACTCCCCCCCGTGTAGGATCACGAAGTAATTTGATATCCTTTCCGAATTTATCTAAAAGGGTATTGGTAATTTCATGTAATGGTCTTGTATCACTAATAATGTCCGAATCAAAAGTAAGCCCTTCTCTGACGGACATAATTGCCATCCCATGGGCAGCAATAGGACCACTTACGATCACGATATCTTCCGGGGAGATTCTGTCCATGCTGAAATCAACTTCAGGATGTGTTAAACCCACTCCAGTGGTGTTGATGAAGACCTGATCCCCCTTTCCTTTCTCAACTACCTTAGTGTCTCCGGTAACCACCTGTACACCTGCTGCCTCAGACGAGATCTTCACTCCGGCCAGCACTTCCCAAAGGTCATCTATCCTCATACCCTCCTCAATGATCAAGCCCAATGATATATATTTAGGATCTGCACCACACATAGCCAGATCATTTACAGTACCATTTACGGCCAATTCACCAATATTTCCTCCCGGGAAAAATATCGGATTAATAACAAAACTATCTGTTGTAAAGGCTATTTTTCCCTGAATATCCAGGAAGGCCCCATCATGTCGCTGCTGGAGGGCATCGTTCTTAAAAAGACTGAATACACCTTTATCAAGCAGGTCATTTGTCAATTTACCGCCACTGCCATGGCCCAGGGTAACGACTTCAAAATCCAGTTCGGGCATCGGGCATTGCAGGGTAAATTTTCGGTTACTCATAGGTTTTTTCAATTATTCAGGTTCATATCCAAAATGATAATATGCTGCACAGGCTCCCTCGGAAGATACCATTGGTGCACCCTGGGGATTTGAAGGTGAACATTTTTCCCCAAATAAAGGACATTCATGTGGTTTTTTAAGACCTTTTAATATCAGGCCAGCCATGCAATCCGGATTTTCCTTTCCATCCACTGCAACAACATCCAGTTTTCTTATTGCATCGTACTCCGAATATTTTCCCTTTACATGGTAGCCGCTGGATGGGATCATCCCTATACCGCGCCATTCCCGGTCACCCACTTCAAATATTTCAAAGATTATAGATTTTGCTTCCGTATTTCCAGCCCTTCGCACTACTCTTTTATACTGGTTATCCAACTCTGATTTTCCACTTTCCAATTGTTCTACACATGATTTTATCCCATACAGTAAATCCACTGGTTCAAACCCTGTAATAATAACAGGTACGCCATACTTTTCAGAAATGGGTTCATATTCTTCGCTCCCCATAATGGCACATACGTGCCCGGCGGCTAAAAATCCATCTATACGGGTTTCTTCATCACTTAAAATAGCTTCCATCGCCGGAGGTACCAGTACATGTGATGTCAGAATTGAATAATTCCGGAGTCCGGATTTCGCTGCCTGGATCACAGACAATGCATTGGCAGGCGCAGTTGTTTCAAATCCGACCGCAAAGAACACCACTTCTTTCTTAGGATTTTCCCGGGCAATTTTCAGCGCATCGAGCGGAGAATAAACAATCCGGATGTCCGCACCAAATGCCTTGGATTTCATAAGACTCATTTCACTGCCCGGCACCCTCACCATGTCACCAAAGGAGCACATGATCACATCCTTCTCCAGGGCTAGTTCCACAGCCCGGTCTATCATTCCTATAGGCGTAACACAGACCGGGCATCCCGGGCCATGGACCATGGTGATCTTATCGGGCAGTAAATTCAATATTCCATTTTTTACCAGGCTATGCGTCTGCCCTCCGCATATCTCCATAATGCTCCATTCCCTTGTCACTATGGAATGGATATCGTCAAGTAACTTTTTAACCTGTTTCTCGTCTCTGAATTCTTCCAGGTACTTCATCAGTTTTTATCCCCTTCATCTATACCTTCCTGGTTGATATCAGGACCTAATTCTTCATTCAAATCCTCTAATTCTTTTAGATATTCCATGGTCTTCATGGCTTCCTCTTCATCGAGGGTTTGTATCGCAACACCTACATGGACCAATACATAATCATTCACCTGAACTTCCGGCACCATGGCAAGATTCACATCACGGTTGATCCCATCAAAAGAAACGACGCCCATCCTGAAAACCGCGTCAGAGCTCTCATTGATTGATATAACTTTTCCTGGTATTGCTAAACACATATCTTTATATTATTAATTCCGTTTACATATTTGATAAGCTATCAATTGTCCGAAAGGTATACATTCATCATTTGGCGATAGTTCTTTGTGAAAATATACTGAATATTGATCATTCAGCTTTGCATATATCATATCGACCAGCAGACTATTCTGAAATACTCCTCCTGAAAACACAACACTTCGCATATCAAATTTAATGAGAAACTTCTGAATAACTTCAACAAGACTAATATGAAATTTCAAAGCGATTTGAGCCGGGTTAACACCAAGTAACTTGTCATTTATAATTCCTGATATAATATCTCTGGTGCGGGCAACTCCTTCCTTTGATATCTCAACATCATATTTTTCATGAAATTCAGGATGATTTTGAAGATATTTCATTGCCATGCTTTCCAGAACCATTGCAGCTTCCCCTTCATAGGTATTATAATCAACAATATCGAGAAGAGATGAAATACCGTCAAATAACCGGCCCACACTGGATGTAAGAAGCCCCTCCTTTTTTAATATCCTGCTATAATTACTGTACTCATCAGTGCTGAATTTATCTTTTATTAATTCATCATATTCACCAATTTGACTTTGAAGGCACAGGGCTGAAATGCGTGGTTCTTTGCTCATCTTATCTCCGAGTATATGGGGATAATACGCCCACTGCCCGATCCGTTTATGATCATTGCCGGAATATTCCAGAAACTCCCCTCCCCAGATTTGCCCGTCTGTACCATAACCCGTACCATCCCACACCACTGACAAAATTTTCTTTTCATGCAGCAGATCATTTTCAGCAAGTACGGCAAAGCTATGCGCCTCATGATGTTGAATTTTAAGAATGGGGATTCTATTTCTTTGAGCTATATCCTGTCCTAATACTGAGGATGGATAGTCAGGATGAGCATCTGTTAATATTACTGAAGGATTGAAGTTCAATAAGCCAAGAATATGATCAAGTGTTGTCTCGTAACTTTGCTGTGATTCCAAAATACTTGTATCCCCCAGAAACTGGCTGATATAATACCTTTTCTGATGTGTAATGCCAAAAGTACTTTTCAGCATAGCCCCCATCGCAAGGAGCTTTATATTTGAATTCAGTTTATGATTCGTATTGAAACTGGGAGACATGCCCCTTGATCTTCTCAAGATAATCCGAAGTTTAGAATTGTCCGTATATTGAACTACAGAATCATCCTGAGGCACTACGATTTCCCGGTTATTCACCAAAATATAATCCGAAAATTCAGATAATGCCGCCAATGCTTCCTTGTCATTATAAATTATGGGAGATCCGCTAACATTACCTGAGGTAGCGATAATTGGTTTCCTAATCCTTTCCAACAGCATGGCAAACAATGGGGCATATGGCATCATGATCCCCATTTTCTTTAAACCGGGAGCAATAGCCTCTATCTTAAGGTCATTTGAAAAATCCTTTTTTAAAGGACAAAGGATAATTGGACTTTCCGGACTTTCCCATGCTGATATAATCTTTTCATTAACCAAAACATCCTGTTTTGCTGTTTCGATATCCGGGTACATTAAGGCAAAGGGTTTTGCGGGACGGTTTTTCCTGGCCCGTAAGGTTAGAACAGTTTCTTCTGATGTCGCATCAGCACAAAGTAAATAGCCCCCGACACCTTTAATCGCGACGATTTTCCCTGATAAAATGGCCTCTGAGACTATATCGAAAATAGCATTTACCTCAACATTTTGTTTTTTCTTCTCACCGTTGTATAATGAAAGTCGTATGGAACAATCCGGACATGAATTTGTCTGTGAATAGAATCTTCTGTTTCCAGGATCCTCATATTCATCCAGGCATACCTCACAGGCCTGAATAGCTGACATGGTAGTTAATTTCCTGTCATACGGCAATGTACGGATAATTGAATACCTGGGACCACAATTCGTACAAGTGATAAAGGGATACTGATGTCTTCGATTCGAAGGATCATTTAATTCCAACAAACATTCCGGGCAAATGGCAAAATCAGGTGTTAGCTGCAAATCAGCAATGCCTTCAGATTTTGATTCGACTATTGAAAATTCCTGAAATCCTGAGAAAGGGATTTCGTCAACTTTGATTTCATCTATTCTGGCCTGACCGGGATGATCCTTCTCGATACTTTTACAGAATCGATCTATGTCTTTGAACCCATCTGCTTCGATATGAACCCCATCCAATGTGTTTGAAACCCATCCTTTCAGTTTAAAACTATTTGCAAGCCTGTATATAAAAGGTCTGAATCCAACCCCCTGAACCCTACCTTTTATATGAATATGATATGAATTCACCTGATTTCCAGGAATTACTGAGTCTGAGCCAGCAACCAGTCAATCCATTTGTCCATCCCTTCACCTGAAGTAGCAGATACTTCAAAAAATTTAAGTTTTGGATTCACCCTCATGGCATAATCTTTTGCTTTCTCAAGATCAAATTCAAGGTAGGGCAACAGGTCGATCTTGTTGATCACACAGATCTGGGAGCTCATAAACATATCAGGATATTTCAAGGGTTTATCTTCCCCTTCAGTAACGCTCATGATCACTACCCTTTGTTTTTCACCCAGGTCGAACATGGAAGGACAGACAAGGTTGCCTACATTTTCTATCATTAATATCGAGTTATTATTCACCTCAATCCTCTGTATAGCATGTAGCACCATATGAGCATCGAGATGACATCCTTTCCCTGTATTGATCTGAACAACTTTAGCACCAGTAGCCGCAATTCTATTCGCATCATTGGAAGTTTGTTGATCTCCTTCTATCACTGCCATTTCAGGACCATCTTTAAACAACTGTATTGTTTTTTCCAGAAAGGTAGTTTTACCGGAACCTGGAGAACTTACGAGGTTCAATGCCAGTATATTCTTTGCCTCAAAGTATCCCCTGTTTCTTTCAGCCAGCAGGTTGTTTTTATAGAGAATATCCTGTTCGAGGTTAAGCTGCCGGTTGTCGTGAGAATGGGTATGGTCCTGTCCCACGTGGTCATGGTGGTGGTCATGATTATGATGGTCATGATTATGTCCATGTTGATCACTATGAGTATGGTCATGGTGATCATGTGAGTGTCCATGATGATTATGATCATCAGTATGACTATGGGTATGGTCATGTCCATGATCCGGTTGACCTTTGTTTATATCCTTTTCACCCGGGACTACTATCTTCACATGGTCATCGGGTTGTCCGCATCCACAAGTTGAGCACATTTTTCTTTATATTACGGTTAACGATTTTACACGAAGTTCTTTTCCACTTAAAAGTTCTTTCATATAGGACTGGCATGAGGGACATTCGTCGTAAAAATTATCTATTTCAAACTCATTTCCACAATCCTGACATTTAGCCATGGCCTCAATATACCGGGTTTTTCTTTTCGCATGTTCCAGTACCGTTTTGAGAATGGCCTGGTCCCAGGCAAAATCAAGTGCATATGGTTCGATTCCCGACAATTTTCCAATCTCTAATTCAATTTCAATAACTTCTGCCGCATTGTTCTTTTTTACCTCTTGTTCGGCAATATCAACAATACTCATAGCTATTGATAACTCATGCATATTCTATAATCTGAATTCCCTACAAATATTACCCTAATTCGCAAATTAAAGAATGACATTCATCATAAACAAAGTTCCCGTCACCCCGGGGACCATTCAATAGAGTATTTCATCAGCAACCTATTGCTTTATTAGCCCACTGTTTCAGCAATTACTGGTTCGGAATCCGCG
Source organism: Cyclobacteriaceae bacterium (assembly GCA_024644875.1). Classification (GTDB taxonomy): domain Bacteria; phylum Bacteroidota; class Bacteroidia; order Cytophagales; family Cyclobacteriaceae; genus JAGTVG01. The sequence goes on along the minus strand of JAHEGY010000053.1, from coordinate 14,826 downwards.
GTTCGATCATTTTTGTCAACAGTCACAATTTTATAAACATGCCTGTCTTTATCAATCACTTTATCATTATAAACAAAAGGATCCTTGCTTATTTGTGGTTTATGTTCCACCTGCCCGATTTTTTCATTATCACGATATATTTCGTAACATTTCAGAGATTCAGTACCCGCATAAGCAGTATCCCATGTCAATTTTACTTCACGGTCACTATTATCTACCGTTTGAGTTAACACAGGCTGTCTGGGAACTCCGGGCTTAAGTCCTCCGGTTAGTTGAAAGTAATTCGTCTCCCCTTCTTTGATATACTTGGTCAGGTCTTCAACCTCCTGCCTTTCAGTTTCAGTCAAACCATTAGGAGTTATCTGAGCTGAAGCTATATTCTGCCTGAGCTGACATTTATTCTTATCATTGCTGATCTCGCCTATTCCTATTATGGCTGTATCTATTCCAGGTGTGGTCAAAGCATATTCAACAAGGGGTTTACTTGGTATCTCTTTGCTGCCTACGCTACGAACAACATGATCAGGCACCCTCGACCAGGTAGCCTCTTTGGTATACATTGCTCCATCAGCGAATACCTTCATCGCAATTACCCCCATATTCCTGGCTTTAGCCACTGGAATAACATTATGTTGCATATTAAATCTCAGCCTGTCGTTGGAATTTATTGCTACAAGCATACCGTCGAGCAGGTTTTCTTTATCCCTGTGGATCATTTCCATCATGACCGGAGATGAATAATGCCCGCTGAATCCAATATGCCTGATCAGCTTTTCTTCGTCAGGATTCAATCCTGTTAGATTCGTGCCATCTCGAAGATCCCTTAGTGCTGCAAGTGTTCCTATTTCTTCTGCTTTCGGATCAGTATCATACAGGCCTGTATACAATGCGTCCACCTCTGCCATAGTATTCAGGTTATGGGTTAGAACCATATCCAGATAGGCACCTTTGGGATAATTGCCCTGCCCGTCACCAAACATTTGAGATAAAGATCTTTTTATGTCTCCCACAGCTCCTTCGGCTGTGCTTCCATTACTCCTGCTGGAAACACCTTCAATTTCAGGCGTCCCTTTTCCCCATCGTATATGGGTTTTTGTTGTTAAGAAAATAGATTTTCTCAATGATTCGTTATAGCCGGCACCGGGAATCAGATCTAATTCCCTGAACGCCTTGCCAAAATTCAGTTGGCTGGGTCCGTACAGGTTCGAAGTATCATAATAATTTATTCCCAGATCGAAAGCCTTCAAAATGATGTTTACAGGATCTACATCATCTGGTGTCCACTGTAGGGAGGCCTGCCCTCCCAACGCAAATGTGGTCGCTTCAAAGCCAATCCGGCCCAGTTGCCTTACCATGGGTTGTGCAACATCAATATTACATCCGGATATATACGGAGCGAATATTGTTCCCAGGGCAGCTGATGTTGTTTTTTTCAGGAAAGACCGTCTGGTTACTGCAGGTATTATGTCATTTTTCATTGTTGAAAAAATTATATTGAATAGGGATACCATAATTTACTGAAATTTGATGAGCAAAAAAACAAAATACCGTGATTAGGAAATTTTCAATGTGATATATTTGCCATTTTAATTAAGAAATCGTAAATCGTCAATCGAAAAAAATCAATAGATATGAGTAAAAGATCTGGGTTTCCAAAAGTATTCTGGGTAGCTAACGGTATTGAAGTCCTTGAGCGTTTTGCTTATTATGGCATCTACATGGGATTCGGAATATACCTTCAGCAATTAGGTTATTCAAAAGGTGATTTAGGAATAATTCAAAGTATATTTCTTGCTTTATCATACCTCGTTCCATTGTTTTCAGGAACCTTTGCCGATAAATACGGTTTTAAGAAGGTCCTGATGATTTCCTACCTTGCTTACCTGCCATCTATACTTTTACTTATTGTCACAAAATCATTTTCGGGAATAGCACTTACCATGTTGAGCATTGGTTTTGCCGCAGGTATTTTTAAGCCTTTGATTTCAGCTACTGTAAGGGCCACTACAGATTCCACCAATAAAACCATGGGATTTGGGATTTTCTATGCTATGGTGAACCTGGGGGCATCTTTCGGCCCGCTTGTAATGGGTAAACTAAGGGCCTTATCCTGGGATTATGTTTTTTATACAGCAGCAGGAACTATATTTCTAATGTTCCTCATAACCCTTTTCTTTTATAAGGAACCCAAAAGGGAAATTGAGGGCGTATCTCTTAAGCAGAAGTTCAAAGACATAGGGATTGCTTTGTCAGATGCCAAATTCACCATTTTCATAATACTTCTTGGTGTATTTTTCTGGTTGCCTTTCTGGGCCTTCTTTAACATCCTGGCGGTTTATATCGATGATTATATGAATACCGCAGCGTTGTATAATAGTGTCAGATCTATTCTGGGGGAAGGTGTGGCTGGCATTATATCCAGGCAGGAAGATGGTGTCTGGAAGATCAATGCTGAAGCCATTTCGCATACAGGTTATATAATCATTATATTCCAGTTACTTATTTCCAGAATTTTTGAAAAACGGGCTGCAATTCCTTCCTTTTTATTCGGTTTGTTTATAGCTGCTCTGGGATTTGTCATGTTAGGTGTGGCAGTAACAGGATCAAACAACTGGGTATTCCTCGGGATTTTCTTATTCGCAGTGGGTGAAATGATCTCTTCACCAAGAATCCAGGAGTACATTATGTGGATCGCTCCTAAAGAAAAAGCCGGTCTGTATATGGGTACTAACTTTCTGGCTACTTTTATCGGTGCTATCCTAAGTGGTATTTATACTGGTATAATGGGCAGTTACCAGGCAGCAGGTCATCCTGAATACATTATGTATACACTTGCTGTTCATACTATTTTAGCCATTCTCGCCATCTATATATTCACTAAAACCCTGGGAGATTTTAAGGAGCTGGAACACTGATCCTGAAGGTAGAATTCAGGATAACATATGGATATATTAATATAAATTCATTGGGTAGCGTATCTTCAGGGCGGGAAAAGGAAAGATAGGCGCCATAGGCTTTATTAGACCGTGTATTTATAAATTGTGATGCTAAAACACTAGTCCGAAACTGAATCTATTACTTTTTTGACAAATTCTCCAATTTTGGATGGTTCAAGCCAGCGTGTAACTATTACGAGGTTATTCTCCTTATCGATAACTATATAATTTCCACCAAAACCGGCAGCATAATAAACTTTTTCGGATACACCCTCCCACTTCCTCTGGCCTCGGTTCAACCACCACATATAACCATAGGATTCGTTAGCCTCCGACGGTGTCCGTACACGTTTAATCCACGCTTCTGAAATCAATTGTTCACCATTCCATTTGCCATCACTTAAAAATAGCAATCCATATCGGGCATGATCTTCTGTACTGATAAATATGCCTCCTCCAGAATGCCCTCCACCACTTACAGATTGAACTTTAATACCGTCCACATTAACCCAGGAATTCTCATACCCATACCATCTCCAGGTTGTGGAAGCACCAATCGGATCCATAATTTTACTTTTTAAAACAAAAGGCAGGGATTTACGCCATACCTGCAACAAGGAATAAGAAAGTACATTTACACGGACATCGTTGTATTTAAAGAATGAACCAGGACTATGGAGTTCCCTGGATTTCCATTCATCAATCCCCCCGTCCCGTGGAGGCCTGTCAGCCCAGTCGAACATACCAAAGAGAGAGCCCGACCAATCGGAAGATTGATTTAACAGGTGGTCCCATGTGATGCCCTCGTTATGTACACCCTCAAAGGTCCCATCCCATACATAATTCACGACTGATTCATGAACATCGGAAATTAAACCATTATCAAACGCCAGGCCTGCTACAGTAGAAAGATAACTTTTAGTGACGCTGAAGGTCATATCCACCCTTTTTACATCACCCCATTCAGCTACTTTATAACCATCTATTAATATCATACCTGCCGGGCCACCCCTTTCCTTGGTGGGACCTGCAATATAATGGTAGGGTTCATGTTCAAAAGCTTTGAGGATGGCAATCCGCAAATCACGTGAACCGGAGTACTCGTTGGATTCTGCAAATACAATAGCTTCTTCCAGTTCCTCACTATTTATACCAATCTCTTCCGGTGTTCTGGTTTTCCATTGCCCACCTCGCTCCGGGTAATAATATTCCTGAGAACATACTTCCGGTGATATCATCACAAGACCAAAAGCAATAAGAATCAGGAATCTCCAAATGCTCATATATTTCAACATATTTTAGAATCTTGAGTTATTATCTTTCCTTATCGGAACTTAATAGTAATGAGGAATTACCTGCGTCTTTTTGCAGATACAGAAATATTGTCCTCCAGGTTTATAAGCTTATAATCATATTCCTGCCCTCCTTTATCTTCCATGATCTGAATCCCGCAAGGTGGATTCCATGAGCTGACCGTATGGATCTCACCCGGATTTACCATCCAGATCGTTCCATCCATCATTATTAATTTACCTCCATCGTCCTGTTTTGCCATTAGGTTGGTATTATTCATATGATTACAGATTATAATATTTTTTCCAGGTGTTTATAAAGATTAAAACATTTTCCCAAACCTGGTCTGAGGGATCCCTAACATTATCCACTGGTGAAAGAATACATCCATCGGGACCCAGCGTATCCAGGGCCTCATAAACAGCTTTTTCAATACTCTCTCTATTACCAGTCTCTATTGTTATAAAACCATTAACACCTCCCCATAAACAGATTTCCTCTTTAAGGTCCCTCTTAATGCTTTCCAGCTCAGTCCCCCTGCCCTGCACAGGATCAACACCCATAAGTACATCAATCCCAAGGTCAGTCAGAATATTATGCAATGGTGCTGACCCACTTGTTAATATATATCCATATTTTGTCCCGGCCTCATGCGCTAATTTAACCTCTTGTTTGATATTAGGAGCAAAAAATTCAAGAAATAGATCCGGAGACCAGAAATCAGTTCCCTCATACCAGGCACGACGTATGAACAAATCAATCCCATATTCTAAATACACCTTCATCCTGCTGATATTCCACTCATGAACAACATCTAATATGGATTTCAGCAATTCAGGTTTCTCAAGTGCCATATAAACAGCATTTTCAAGACCACAAAACCAGGCCAATGCATCTCCACCAACCCCCCATCCCCCGGCAACTAACAGATCATGCTTTTCAGCCAGCTTTTTACCACTATTCCAGGCCACATGGCATTCCTTGATCTCTTTAGCTGTCGGAGGATCAAGCAAAAATTTCAAAGCTTCAATATCTGATTCATCACTGATCAGATATTTCCTGGATCTGGGAGCCAGATAATCATCCATAAAGGGTACATGAAACTTACCTTGTGCTGCGTTACCATATGGCCAGTCATAAGTCTGGTTAACTACAACAGACAAATCACCTGCCGGTGTTTCATATTTTTTATGTAATACCGGATTTATATTACCACCAGATACTTCAGCCCATTCATGAGATGATACCTTTTCATTGAAATGTACCGGGAAACCCGGAGCATCTGCATGTCCTATCTTCTTATTTTCCGGTGCGAAGGTTCTTAGATCTACCATAGCATCAGTTCCCAGTTCCAGTTGAGCAGTAACCAATTCCTGAGGATCATATTTGTTATACTTTAATTTTAATCTCCTTTTTAAGGCTGTAAAGATCATAAATGCTAAGGGTACATGATCTGGTTTTTCATTCTCTATGGCGGTCAAGAGTCGTTCTTTACTTGATGTTGTTTTAATCATGGTAAAAGAAGTGTAGTGATCAAGGGATTATTGCAATTAAAAGGAACATTTCTGATAAAAAGAAAAAATCGAAAAAATACGGTTCTCTCATAATTTAGTATAAATCCTCATCTAAATCAAATTACAAGATCTAATTCTTCCCGCACGGTAAGTCTTCAATTGACAAGACTAGAATTTTATTTTAAAAATTATTTTTATATATTACGAAACTGTTAATTAGTTCAGATTAAGAAATTAAAAAATAAGAGAAAATAAATATAGTATTTTTCACTGTATGAAAATCACATTAAGTCTACTTCAAAAATCAACTTCATTAATTGCTATTCTATTAATCATAAGCAGCATTGTTTTTGCAAACGATAATGGTGGTAAGGATAAAAAAAACGAAAAAGCCCACAAAGAAAAGGTCCATAAAAACACCGAAGAAGATATTGGCCAGCAAGTTCAAATGAAATATGCCGGAACTATAACACCTAATTCTCTGGAAAGTGAAGAGGAGCGGGCAAATTGGTATATTTCACAGAGCCTTCCTAAGCCTGAAAAGGTCAGTAAAAAGGAAGAAAGTGAAATGAAAAAGATCAACAGGAAAATTATCAAAAAGAAAAGAAAAGAATGTAATAAACTGCAGAAATCAATTAAAAAAGGGGAAATACAAACCAACCTGAAATAATTTCCACCTGCTTTTTCTAATCACTTGTGTCTTTTATAAAATTATAATTCCCCTTTATCTCAGTATCATAAAAACCATTAATATCCACGGAACTGATCATTCCTTTCCATTTAGTTTCAGGCACTTCCAGGTAGATCACGTCTTTTTTATCAACTTTAATAACCAGGTAACCTGAATTCCCATCACAGGAATAAAACCTTGCACTCATAATCCCATAAGTCCTGGATATTTTAAATTGCTGTTGGTACCTGAAAGTTGTGTGGTCAATAGCAGATATTGCCTCTCCCAGTGTATATGAAGTTATATCCAAGGTGTCACAATTCGCTGATTGAGGTCCTACCTCATAATTATGCTCGACCTGAGAAAATACTGGAACATTAATGCAGAGCATAGTTAATACCATTGTGATCACAGCATTCCTCATAATATCCCTTACAATTTTTGTCATTCCGTTTGTGTTAGAACTCAAATCCAATCCTCATGTCCATATGTTCTGCAACATGGCCATGAGCCTTTAAAGAAAATCCAATACTGATCATTCTACCTATACGATAATATATACCATACCGTTGAAAAAAGGATTTGCTTGTGGAAGGAAATGGCCTGTATAAATAAAAAGCCATTTGTTGCGTAAACGTGATCCGGCCAATAACAAAAGCATTTCCTATATGAAGAGATAATACATATGGCGAATAATCCTCCTGCAACCTTTCTGTTATTTCCTGATATGATCCATCATACGAAAATTCCATGCCTGCTAATAGTCCGTTAATCTTAGACAATCCTTTTATTATACCCCCTTCTACACCGATCATAAGTTTGTCCTTATCTCCATATAGGCTATCCGCATCAACTGACCTGATCGACCAGAATATTCTTCCGTAGCCCAAAAGAGACTTTTTCCTTATTCCACTAACCTTTTCCTGTGTTATAAGTTTTACCGGCCTCAAAATATAATCCATACCGATTGAAGCGGTGGGAAAATTCATACCCTTATTTGGCATTTTTAAACCAGCATTTGATATATGGTTATAATTTAAAGAAAAATTAAGCTGATACCTTTCTTTGATCAGATAATTATAACTTACATTCATTAGTAATATCCCGCTAATCTTTGAACCGAAAAACAGATTTTCAGGATTAGTACTTTCATTATACACATTATCCAAATATGATAAACCCATACCAAAGCGCATTGAAAACCTGGACCGGCTTTTAAAATTGAAATAGGGTTCGAAAAAAAAAGCCAGGTTATAAGAATGTCCCAGGACTTCCGGGTTCCTGTAATCATAGAAGTTAAAAGAAAATCCAAGCCGGCTGTAACAATTGCAGTTTGACCATGATTTGAATGAAGTATTGAGTTTGCTGAGGTCTAGCTGAATTCCCCAGATATTTGATTCAGAGATTTCTCTTAAATCCTCTGCATGTGGAATGATGAATCCATAATGTACCTTGGTGCCCAGATATACCGGGGACTTATCTTTCACACTATCAGCTGGTTGTGCGATGTTCTCCTCCGGTAGGAACATTAATCCAAATAAAGTGATCAGGGGATATATGAATTTTCCAGAAATTTGTTTCATGTTTAATTATACCATAACATAAAATTAAAATCTGATTGCTTATTTTTACGAAAAAGCAAAGATAAATGAGAACATTTTTAGTCATTCTTTTTGCACTAACAATAAGTTATAAATCTTCTGGCTGGGGACAAACCGGACATCGTGTGGTGGGTCTTATCGCAGAATATCATCTTTCAAAAAAAGCTAAGAAAAATATTCGAAACTTATTGAACGGGCAGAGTATAGCCATGGTAAGCAACTATATGGATGAAATAAAATCCGATGATAAATATGATCATTTTTATCCATGGCATTATTGCACTATTCCGGATGGCAAAACTTACGAAGAAGCAGGTACTCCTGAAGAAGGTGACATCATCTATGCTATTGAACTGTTCCAGGAGGAATTGAAAACCAGGAATTTCAGTATTGAGGATGAAGCTTTTGCCTTAAAATGCCTGGTTCACCTTGTAGCTGATATCCATCAGCCGCTTCATGTGGGCAATGGAAATGACCAGGGTGGAAACCAGGTTGAAGTTGAGTATTTCTGGAGGAAATCAAACCTTCATCGAGTCTGGGATACCGGGATTATCGATGGCCAAAACCTAAGTTATACTGAATATACCGACTGGATAAACCATCCCGAGGATCAGGAAATTGAAAACTGGTCGCAAACGGGCATCATGGATTGGGCCTATGAATCGGTATCTTACAGAGAACAGGTATACGACCTTCCGGATGATCATAAATTGAGTTATGAATATAACTATAAGAATATAGACCTTGTCAACCTGCGTTTATTGCAGGCAGGAATCCGTTTAGCCAAATTATTGAATGATATCTACGGATAATCATACCTATCCTTTATATAATTAATCTCTTTGGTTATCAGGAAAAGCTTTTTAGATTGCATAATTAAAATTTCTGGATATGAATACATTTATTGCATTGGTTGGAATGTGCGGATCAGGTAAATCGGTTGTTGCCGATGCGCTCGTCGAGAAGGGATATCAATTCTTCCGGTTTGGTCAGATCACACTGGATATAATTATGGAGCAGGGATTGGAAGTAAATGAGAATAATGAAAGGGCCATAAGGGAAGGTTTAAGGAATGAATTTGGAATGGGGGCATATGCTATCAAGAATATGCCAAAAATTGATAATTTCCTGTCGAAAGGTAATGTAGTCGGTGACGGTTTATACAGTTGGGCTGAATACAAGATCCTAAAGGAAAAATATGGTGATCAGCTGGTAATTATTTCAGTATATGCCCCTCCAAAACTCAGGTATGCACGTCTTTCAGCCCGGAAACAATCGGATGATGATAAAGAAATAAGAAACAGACAACTAAGTGCTGAGCAGGCTAAAAGCCGGGACTTTTCTGAAATAGAAAACCTTGACAAAGGCGGGCCGATTGCGATGGCTGATTTTACACTTGTAAATACAGGTGAAATCCCGGAATTACTCAATCAGCTGGAAAATGTATTAGCACAATTATAACTATTGATATGTCAGATAAAAAAGAAGTTTACATTCGTCCTACCTGGGATGAATATTTCATGGAAGTCGCCAGGACCATTGCAAAAAGGGCTACCTGTGACCGGGGACGTAGTGGATGTGTTATTGCCCGGGATAAGCAACTGCTTGTAACGGGATATGTAGGATCGCCCGTAGGTCTTCCCCATTGTGATGATGTAGGTCATCTTATGAAAAAAGTAATTCACGATGATGATTCCATATCCCAGCATTGTATGCGCACTGTCCACGCAGAGCAGAATGCCATCTGTCAGGCTGCTAAATTGGGAGTTGCCCTTGATGGCGCTACCGTTTACTGTAAAATGACCCCATGCAGGACCTGTGCTATGCTGATTATTAACTGTGGGATAAAAAGAGTAGTGTGTGAAAAGAAATATCACCGCGGAGCCGAGTCAGAGCAAATGTTTAAGGATGCGGGAGTAGCGCTGGAATTTTTTGAGGAGGAATTTGTAAAGTATAAAAACCAGTAAACATTATTTGATCTTTGAGCCAGGTATAAGTGTTTTACCAGTATAATAATAATGCCGTAGAGCTTTCTTGGACCAGAATCCGCTAAACGCAATATTCTTGTAATTCCTTGTGCTTACTTGCATTCATGTTCCATAACATAGAACCTGTTCCCGTTTAGATATAATTTATCTTCCTTCAGTTCCAGGCCCACGATTACCGGATCGCCTTTTTTAAAATTCAAGATCAGTTCACCTTGAGGACCGATTCCCCGTCCCTCCCAGGTACCGGATTTGCTGCCTTTATAATTCTTGGATAACTCCCCCAGGCCCTTTTGTTTGATCTTGCTTTTGAAAGTGCCGTCAGCGCAAAGCCAGACCTGGTTATTTTTTTTCACATAGGGATTTGATATATAGGTCGCCAGGTACTTGTTTTTCAGCTTTTCCGGCCAGTCAAAATTAGCATAAAGTGATCCAAGCGTTGGTTCACCTAAGGTTGAATTATCCATAAACTGGATCAATCCTTTCTTGGATTGATCATATATAAATTCCGGTGTGATCATGAGATACATTACACACCATCCGTAATCGGCACACTTCGCTTCTGCGTATCCCAGTAGATTATTGGTACTGTTCTTAACGATCAATTCCACCGCGAGCACCTCTCCCCTCATGAAAGGATCAGCTTTTCTATCCAATTCAATTCCATTTCGGACTTCGAATTTTATGTCCAGGTCGAGGCGTGCCTTAATATCATCCATGGTATCATCAAAGGCAAATGCATAGATGGTCCCTTCCGGATTTTCAACATTGGCCAGCATGAGCATTTCGGTATCTGTAGGCAAATAACCAGCCCATCCTTCCGGAACTACGGAAGTTAATCCTACCATAGGTGCGTTAATCTCTTCTCCAGCCCTATATAACTTACCTGGCTGCAGCCTTTCCTGTGCAATTGCTGGGAATAAAAGAAAAAAGATGAGAATTAAAGAAAATGCGGGTTTAATTATGGATTTATAATTCATGTTTTTTTAGATAATCATTCAATTTGATAACGATAACTAAAGCATTTTGTTCCCATTAAAGATTAATATGGAGAAAGAATATATGCCGCTCCCGGTATGTCGTCAAGCGGTTTATATACATCCAGAATATAGGCAGTTTCTATCAGGGCCAGGTGTGAATATCCTTGCGGAAAATTCCCCAAAAGGCGCTTTGTTTTAAAATCGATGTCTTCACTGAATAATCCCAGGTGATTTGAATAGGAAAGTAACGTTTTAAAGAGGTCTTTAGCTTCCTCTTTATGGCCTATTTTATACAAGCTTTGGATCATCCAGAAAGTACAAATAGTAAATGAGGAACTCGGCAATCCGAAATCATCTTCATTTTTATAACGGTACATTAAACCATCATTTAATAGTTCCTCTTTCGTTTTCAATACCGTGTTAATATACTTCGGATCCTTTGCATCAATAAAACCATATGATTCTATTAAAAGATTAGCAGCATCCATATTAGTGCTTCCATATGACTGAGTAAAGGCCTGGACTTCCTCATTCCAGCCGTTTGTCATTATATCATCTCTCAACTTACCCCGCAATTTCTCCCATGGGGCAATGTATTTTTCTTTCTTCAAGATTTTAGCAATCTTGACACCTTTGTCAGCACCAGCCCAGACCAGTACCTTCGAAAACACAAAATGTTGTTCTTCTCCCCTGATCTCCCAGATACCTTTGTCAGCCTCATGCCAGTGCTGTTCTATGGCATGCATTACAGCTCGGACTATGGTCCATAATTCCTCGCTACGATCAGTGGATATAGAATAATGTTCAAAATCCTGATATATGATATCCATCAAAACACCCACTATATCGTGCTGTCGCTGGAAATATGCCGCATTCCCAATCCTGACAGGTTTAGATCCTTTGTAGCCACTCAGATGCTCAAGAATATGTTCGGTTAAATCCCTCTCACCCCGGATCCCGTACATGATCTGCATCTTATCACCCTTTTTGGGCACAGTATTTATAATAAAATTCAGGAAATCCAGGGCTTCCTTCTCATAACCAAGATATCTTAAAACCCTGACAATCATACCAGAGTCTCTTATCCAGGAAAAACGGTAATCCCAATTGCGAACTTCGCCAATCGTCTCAGGCAGAGAGGTGGTAACAGCAGCAATAATAGCTCCTGTTTTCTCATAAGTCATTAATCTAAGCACGAGCGCGCTTCTTACGATTTCTTCTCTCCAGTTTCCAAATCCCAGGCCTTTCTCAACCCAGTCAAGCCAGTAAACTTCTGTTCGCTGAAGATGCAGGTTCACAAAATCTTGCGTGGGTATGCTAAGTTTTTCATTATAACTAAGATAAAAGAATCCATCCTTTGTTAACTCAATTTCATCCTCCGCTATAATAGATTTATAGGAAAATGTAGAATACAAATATATGGATTCGTATTGTCCGGAGAGATTATAACTCTTGATATATTCATCATCAATAACACTCTTTGTTTCACCGATTGCATAGTTTACCTTCGGTTGATATCTAATTCCAAACCTGGGTTTTCCTGAAATTAAATGAACATAGCGTATCAGGTCCGGTGGATTATAAACCTTACCATTTCCCTGTGTGTAAATTGGCATAAAGTCAATAAATTCAAATTTATCGTTGCCGTTTTCAAACCTGGTCTTTAGAATATTGGTATAGGGATGATAGCTTTGCGATATTGAGTAATCATCCCCTACTAATATCCCAAACTCACCACCTTTTTCCTCATCCAATAATTTGGCAAATTCCGAGGATGAATCAATATCCGGTAAACATAGCCATTCAATTGAACCTTTGTCAGATATGAGTGCAGCACTTCTGGAGTTTCCGATAACGCCATAATTGTAATTATCCATTTTTATCCATATTAAATCTCTGATTCTTTTCTCTAATCTACAGAAAGATTGAAAATAATATACCTTTATGATAGTAACAACTAAAAAGGAGGTGTTTTTAGTAAATCAAAGAATAGTTGACTCTCTATTGCTGTTGTGTAATAATTCCAGGTCATCTGTCCAGTTGGTGGTTGGTCAGTTTTCAATTATAAATCCTTGGCTTAAGTAAAAAATTACTAACTTCAGGGCCGATTTTATATTTTTTAAAGTAGAGTACATATGCAGGAATCATCTAATTCAAGGTTTATCATTGGCCTCACCCTTGTTGCCACCCTGGGTGGTTTGTTATTTGGATATGATACCGCCGTAATCTCCGGCGCAGTGGGATCACTGCAATCCTTTTTTATTGATTCGTTAAAGGAAAGCGGTGAAAAGGCCAACCTTGTTATCTGGCAATACAGGTTGACTGTAATATTTGTCATTATTATCATTGATATCGCGATAGCAGCAATCCTTATCAAATTATTTAGGAGGCAAAAAGGATTGATGTATTCAGTTTTTCTTTTCATACTTACAGCACTTATTCTTTTTTATAATTTCAAAGGAACGGCTGTTCTTGATGAAGAAACAGCCAACTCAATTAAGGGATTTACCATTTCCAGTGCACTAATTGGCTGCATCCTTGGAGGCTCAATAGGTGGATTTGTCAGCAGAAAATACGGAAGAAAAAATGGTCTTGTTCTGGCTGCACTTCTTTTTGCTATATCAGCCATAGGCTCATCCATACCCGAGAAACTGAATATTTTTGGTGTTGAGAACATCATAGCCTTTATCATCTACAGAATAATAGGTGGAGTTGGCGTAGGTCTTGCGTCAATGCTGTCACCCATGTATATTGCTGAAATTGCACCTTCTTCAATCCGTGGCAAATTGGTTTCCTGGAATCAGTTTGCTATTATTTTTGGCATGCTGATCGTATACTTTGTGAATTACAGTATAGCCCTTACCGGGGATGATCAGTGGCTGGTGGATACCGGCTGGAGATGGATGTTTGCATCTGAGACGATCCCGGCAGTATTATTCCTGATATTATTGTTTTTCGTTCCTGAAACCCCAAGATTCCTGGTGATGAAAAATAAGGAAGCCGACGCCCTTGAATTGCTAAATAAACTTGATTCTAAGAGTAAAGCCCAACTCATTCTTGCGGAAATAAAGGAATCCCTTAAGGTCAAGGATGCCCCATGGTTATCATATGGTGGCTTACTGATCATTATAGGTATTTTCTTATCTGTCTTTCAACAGTTCGTAGGTATCAATGTTGTATTGTATTATGCACCTGAGATCTTTCGGAACATGGGAAGCGGCACTGATGTATCCCTGCTTCAGACCATTATAGTAGGTGCAGTAAATCTATCGTTCACTATATTGGCTATTTTCACGGTCGATAAGTTCGGGAGGAAGCCATTGCAGATTATCGGTGCATTTGGAATGGCGGTGAGCATGATTGCTCTTGGATTCTCTTTTTACCTTAAAAGTGTCGGGATTGGTGCTTTGATCTTTATGCTGATATATACTGCATCTTTTGCCATGTCCTGGGGACCTGTAACCTGGGTACTTCTTTCCGAAATATTCCCAAATAAGATCAGGGGGGCCATGTCGATAGCTGTGGCAGCCCAATGGATCGCTAACCTCATAATATCCTGGACATTCCCTATTATGAATGACAGCTCCTGGCTCACCGAAAAATTCAATCATGGGTTTGCTTACTGGATTTATGGCATCATGGGTGCCCTTGCAGCATTATTTGTCTGGAAACTGGTGCCAGAGACCAAGGGGAAATCGCTTGAAGAAATTGAAAGCATCTGGGTAAAGAAATAAAAAAATCCCGCCTGCCTGCGGTAGGCAGGCCTTTGGCGGGATTATACTTTCTCTCATACTCCCTCTCTATGTAAATATTATCTGAGTCCTCTCTCCATCAGCCATTTCATAGA
>JAHEGY010000149.1 GCA_024644875.1 Cyclobacteriaceae bacterium | reverse complement strand
GTAGATTTACAAAGCATGAGTTTTATTTATCCACAGTTTCTTCTCGGTCTGCTGGCTCTGGGGATACCCATCATCATTCACCTTTTCAATTTCAGAAAGGCCAGGAAGGTCTATTTCTCCAGTAATCAATTCTTGCTGAACATAAAAAAGGCTACGAGTACAAAACTTAAATTAAAACAATATCTTATCCTTCTTTCAAGGCTCCTTTTTATTTTCTTTCTGGTGGTCACTTTTGCGCAACCATTTATTCCGGCGAAAGAAAAGAATATTCAAAGTAATCAGTCCATCATTTACCTTGACAATTCATACAGTATGTCGAATTATGTCAATGAAGAACTCACGGCCTTTGAAGCTGCAATCTCTTTCATTGAGCAGATAATAAAGGTATATCCCCAAAATTCTCAATTTTTATTATTAACGAATGACTTTGCGCCCTTTTCAAACACCCCGAAATCCAAAAATGAGATCGGGGAACTTATTACTGAAATAAATCTGACCGGTATAACAAGGACTGCGCAGGAGGTGTTCCAGAGAATAAAAAATAATGATATTACGGAAAGCTCAGGAGATATTTTCTGGCTGTCTGATTTCCAGATCTCCACTTCAGGAGATATCTCAATGTTTTCAAATGACACTACTCATAATATCTTTATAATCCCCATGACCTATAGCACTTCCTCCAATGTATATATTGACTCTCTTTACCTGGCCAACCCCTTCCTTATTCAAAGTGAAAAGAATAAGTTAAATGTAATTTTAAGAAACGACGGGAGAGATTATATTGAGGATCTATTGATCAGATTGTCAATAAACGATATTCAAACTGCCAATGGGAGCCTGAACCTCGATCCGTATAGTAATTCTGAGATTACATTTGACCTGTCATCAGGATTAGATAAATATAATTATGGGAGTCTGAGTTTTGAGGATTTTCCAGTTACTTTTGATAATGATTTTAATTTTTCACTAACTCTGTCAGACCGGATTTCAGTTATCGAACTTAAAAGCAAGGATACGACAACAGTTATACAACGTGTATTTGGGAACCAGGCGATCTTTGATTTCAGGTCATACCTGAGTGGCAATATTGATTATAATGACCTTCTCAAATCAGACCTCATTGTATTGAATGAACTGGAAGAACTTGATGTGTCTATCAGTAATATTTTAACTGATTTCCTGGATAATAAGGGAGATATCCTGTTTATCCCGGCATCACGGTTTGACATTCCCTCTTTTAATGCCCTCACTGGTCCGATTGAGTATATCCCTGACAGCATGCGGTCTGATCAGATGTTGAATAACCTGGATTTGAATAATCCTTTTTTTGCTGACATATTTGAAGGAAATGAAAACCGGTTCAATATGCCTATGGCCAGGCCGGTGATCAATATAAAAGGCGCAAACGAAGATATCATAAAGTTTAAGGATGGAAGGAATTTCCTTTCTTATAAACAATATAATAATAGATTATATATGCAGGCCAGTCCTATCAATCAGGATCATACGAATTATTCCACACATGCCATTTTTGTTCCTTTAATGTACAGAACAGCCATGTTGAGTAAAAAGGAATTCGATCACCTCTATTATACACTGGATCAGACTATCATATCCGTTACCGCTGATTCCATCAACAGTGAGTCAATCGTAAAACTGAAAAAGTATGATCAGGAAATCATTCCGGGCACAAGGATTGCGGGAAATAAACTGGTACTTGATATCCCTAAATTTGAATTGAGTCCGGGCCATTATAATATTAATATAGGAAATATTCAGAAAGGAACGATTGCTTTTAATCCTGGGGAAAGGGAATCGATGATGTCACAGCATTCTATAGAAAAATTAAGTGAGATCACAGAGGAAAATTCTTACGTTAAGCTTTTTAATACCAAAGGATTTAATAATTTTGATAAAGAGATAAAGGAGAAATATCTGGGTATTCCATTATGGAGGGTAGCCTTAGTATTAACTCTGATTTTTTTATTCATTGAAATATTGTTAATCAGATTTTTATAAGACAAATTGTTCTCAAATATTGCTCATATATCCGCTTGGGGAAGGAATTGAAAAAAAAACACTATAACTGATGAACGTTCTTATCAAAGATGCACTGATACTTCACAAAGGATCCACACACCACCGAAAGAAAAAAGACATTTTGATCTCAAATGGGAAAATTAAGAAAATTGATTCCGGCTTAAAGGAGGAAGGCAAAGTAATTAAGGGAAGAAGATTGATGGTTTCTATTGGCTGGTTTGACATGCGGGCCAATTTTTCCGATCCGGGACTTGAACACAAGGAGGACATTATTAGTGGCTGCAATGCTGCAGCTGCCGGAGGATTTACCGGGGTGGCACTACTACCTAATACTAAACCTGCCATTCAATCTAAAAATGACATAGGCTATATCCTTGCCAAGGCTAAACAGTGTCTTCCAGATATTCATCCATATGGTTCTGTTACCAGGGATAATAAGGGAGAAGAAATAACAGAAATGATCGATCAGAATGCAGCAGGTGCGGTTGCATTCACAGATGGTGAGAAACCCATATGGAATACAGATATTATGTCGAAATCTCTTCTATATGTAGAAAAGTTCAAGGGATTGATCATCAATATTCCTCAGGAAAAATGGTTGAACATGCTTGGCCACATGCATGAAGGGCATACAAGTACCATAATCGGCACCAAAGGATTGCCAGGTATTGCCGAGGAGATCATGATCGAACGAGATCTCAGGATCGTTGAATATACAGGCGGTAAAGTGCATTTTTCAAATATCTCGACAGCGGAATCTGTAAACCTTATACGGCGTGCGAAGCGAAAAGGGATGGACATAACTTGTGACATTGCAGCGCATCAGATAGCCTTTACCGATGCAGATCTGATTGACTTTGATACTAATTTAAAAGTAAATCCACCCTTCAGAGAAAAAAAGGATGTTAAGGGGCTTCTAAAAGGGCTTGAAGATGGCACCATAGATATAATCACGTCCAGCCATTCACCCCAGGATATTGAATCCAAAGTACTTGAATTTGATCATGCTGATTTTGGAATTACCGGATTACAAACCGTGTATCCCATTCTTAATAGTGAACTAGGGCCAAATGGCTGGAACATATTTCTTGACAAAATAACCATAAACCCACGCCAAAGACTCGGATTACCGGTCCCTATTTTAGAGGCCGGTGCGGATGCAAATATTACGGTTTTTGATCCTACAATAGAATGGACATTTGATGAAAGTTCCAACCAGTCAAAATCTTTGAATTCGCCGTTTTTGGGAAAAGAACTGAAAGGAAAAGTAGTAGCTGTGTTCAATAACGGAAAAGAAAAGATATTCTTATAGTATCTTGAGAAATCTTAATCCTATTCAGACCGTATCCATAAAATATGGCAGCATCGCCACCCTGTTATCCATTGTTTTGTTTCTAATTCTGTATTATGCGGGACAGAACCCATTATTGATACCGGCTTTCCTGGATTTCAGGATATTGTTATTCCCTATATTCCTGGTGTTCAGTATCAGGGAATTTAAGGAAAATTATAAT
The DNA here is from genome assembly GCA_024644875.1 of Cyclobacteriaceae bacterium. Taxonomy (GTDB): domain Bacteria; phylum Bacteroidota; class Bacteroidia; order Cytophagales; family Cyclobacteriaceae; genus JAGTVG01. Next base: position 5,641 of record JAHEGY010000149.1, on the reverse strand, counting down.
AATGGATATATCCACTTCTGGCAGGGATTCAGCATTGGTTTATTGGTTATCCTGATCATCGCATTGCTGATGTCCGTTTTCATATGGATTTTTGGATCCTGGATCGAAACGGAGTTTGTCTCAAATTTTATACAATCATCTATTGATCAGATTGAATCGGCCAGAAAGAAGATCCAGGATGCAATTGGTGAAGAAGAATTAACCAAAGTTCTCGAGATATTGCCTTCCACAACATTATATGACCTTGCATTAGATTATTTTTTGAAAAGTTTGCCTTATGGCTTATTTTTAACTATTATCATATCACTAATTCTCAGGAAGAAACCTAATTTTTAATACTATGGAAAAAAGCAATCTTTTTAATCACGCGCTGAAATTCGGATTCATAATCGGAATTGTAAACATAATCATCGGGATCCTTGCCTATATGGTTGGAGAAACGCTTATGGTCAAATGGTGGTTTGGTTTGTTGATCATAGTCATCAACATAGCACTCATTGTATATAGTGGCAGTCAATATCGGTCCTCGATTGGGGGATATATGAACTTTAAAACTGCCTTTTCTGTTACATTTGTTACTTTTTTCATTGCAGGAATCATTGGAACTATTTTTAATATCCTCTTATACCAGGTCATTGATCCAGAACTTCCTGGTAGGCTGGCCACTGCAGCCATAGAACAAACGGAACAAATGATGACCAATATGGGGGCTCCTGCTGACCGTATCGATGAACAACTTCAGACCATAGAAGGAAGAATGAATGATCAGTTCTCCCTCATGGGCCAGATAAAAGGATTTGGTATTGCCCTGATCATATATGCAGTACTTTCACTGATACTGGGAGCGATCCTTAAAAAATCAGAGAAGACAGATAGTGCCGTATAGGGATATTGTCTCGAAATTAAAATTTAAAAACCTCCAGGCTGGTTTTTGTCATAAACCTCCTGAAGGTTTTTTTTATTAAATGGTATTCTGCTATTGTTGGATAATTTATTTAATTTGGCCCTGAATTATTCATGATTATGAGTGAGATCCCGGATATATCTATTGTTGTACCTGTATTTGACGAAGAGGAATCAATCCAGGAATTAAGTGACTGGATTGACCGAGTAAATGTGGAGCACAAACTTTCCTATGAGATCATCTTCATCGATGACGGCAGTAAAGATTCTTCATGGGAGATAATAGTATCCTTATCTGATAATAATAATAATATTAAAGGAATCCGGTTCAGTAGAAATTATGGAAAATCTGCGGCATTGGATACAGGATTCACAGCAGCATCTGGCAAGGTTGTCATAACGCTCGATGCTGATCTTCAGGACAGCCCCGATGAGATCCCGCATTTATATAAAATGATCGTTGAAGAAGGTTATGACCTGGTTTCAGGATGGAAAAAGAAACGCCATGATCCCATCACCAAGCGTCTTCCATCTAAATTTTTCAACTTCGTTACCCGTAAGATATCCGGTATAAAACTACATGATTTTAACTGTGGCCTAAAGGCTTACAATTCCAGGGTGGTGAAAAATATTAGTATCTATGGGGAGATGCATCGTTATATCCCGGTGATCGCCAAATGGAATGGGTATGACAAAATTGGTGAAAAGATCGTTACACACTATCCAAGGAAGTTCGGACGTACAAAATTTGGTATGGAGCGCTTTATAAATGGATTCCTCGACCTGATATCCATTACATTCGTTATGCGCTTTGTGAAAAAACCTATGCATTTTTTCGGAACATTGGGAACACTTTCCTTCTTGCTTGGCCTGTTCATCACTTTCTGGATTATTGGTCTCAAGATCTACCAGATCCAGAATCATCTCCCCGTCCGGGAAGTTACCAGTCAGCCTCTGTTCTTTTTAGCCCTGGTAGCCTTAATTATAGGGGCACAGATGTTCATGACGGGATTCCTTGCTGAGATCCTCACATTGAATTCAGATAAGACATCACAATACCTTATTGTCGATAAAAAAGGTTTTAAGTAAATCCATGGCTAAGCGGCTATATTCCATCATCATTCCTGTTTATAATCGCCCTGAGGAAGTTGATGAATTACTGGAGAGCCTGACACATCAAACCTATAAGAATTTTGAGGTTATTATTGTTGAAGACGGGTCTGTTGAAAAATGCGATAAGGTAGTTGAGAAATATGTTCATGAATTGAATATCAGCTATTGCTACAAGGAAAACGCAGGCCAGGGATTTGCCAGGAACTACGGGTATGAAAGGGCAAAGGGCGAATATTTTATTGTCTTTGATTCCGACTGCATTATACCAGATAACTATCTTGAAACTGTTGAAACCTTTTTAAACGAGAATTACCTGGATGCTTATGGAGGACCAGACAGGGCGCATGATTCATTTACCCCTATACAGAAAGCCATCAACTTTTCTATGACATCAACTCTTACAACAGGAGGAATTCGAAATAAGAAAAAAGCCATAGGTGGATTTTCACCCAAGAGTTTTAATATGGGGATCTCCAGGGTAGTTTTCGACGCTACTGGAGGCTATATCATCCCATATAAAGGAGAAGATATTGAATTCAGTACCCGGATCCAAAAGATGGGTTTTAAAACCGGCCTGATAGAAGATGCCTTTGTGTATCATAAAAGACGTACTTCCTGGTTTAATTTTTTTAAGCAACTCCATTTCTTCGGGACCGCCAGGATCAACATAGCGCGATTCTTCCCCGATCAATTAAAACTTGTGCATTTTTTCCCGGCAATCTTTACACTAGGATTTATATTGACAATCTTTATGTGGTTCTTTTATCCTTCATTAGCTAAAGTCCTCACAGCCATCTTTGTCACATATTTCTTAATATTATTTATCGACGCTTTAATAAGAACCCGTAGCCTTTGGATCTCATTATTAGGTATATTGGCTGGTTTTCTCCAGCTTACGGCTTATGGAACGGGCCTTATTCAGGAATTATTGATCTCACTGTTCAAAAAATGAGATATTAGGCCGCTTATCGGTTTTTTTTTCTAACTTTTAAAACTTTTTACAGATCTGTTTCATCTATAGTCCGAAAGCTTCTTAAATCAATGGCGGAAACATTAAGAGACATAGCCCTATATCACAGTGAATGCCTGGTTGAAAAATCACAAAAAGGTGATAACCATGCATTTGGGAAATTAGTTGGATTGTGGTTCAAAAGGATCTATAACGTGGCGCTGAAATATTTTGGTGACCATGACCTGGCCATGGAGGTAACACAGAGAACTTTTATAGCTGTATATAAACATCTGGACAATATAAAAGATGTAAAAAGCTTCAAGTACTGGCTTTACAAAGTGGCAATCAATCAGTGCCATGAGGAAGAAAGAAGACAAAAAAGGAAAACCTGGTTTTCAATCTTCCAGAGTGATGACGCTAATAGGATGGAAGAAATCAATTTCCAGCCAGAAAAAGAATATCAGAGGAAAGAAACAGAGGAAATTATGGGTAGTATATTAAAAACGCTTCCGGAAGAACAGAAAGTGGTCATTATCATGAAGGAATATGAAGGCATGAAATTCCGGGAGATTGCTGAAACCCTGGGGATCTCAGAGAATACAGCCAAGTCAAGGTTGTATTATGGGCTAAAAAGACTTAGAAAAACAATAGAAAATAGTGGATTAAACTTAGAATATAAATAATCATGGGTACAGAAGATTTTAACAAAGCGCTGATTACCTATCTCTATGATGAAATGTCGACTGAAGAAAGACAGCAGTTTGAGATAGCCATGGAAAATAATCCTGAACTTAAGAGAGAATTCGAGGAATTAAAAGAGATGAGACAAGGACTTGCTCAGATCCAGGACAAGGAAGTTATGGAACCTTTCTTCCTATGGGGTAAACAAGGATCAGACTCCTGGGTCAGCATGTTTAAAAGAAGGAATTTGCTGATGTTCAAACCTTTTATTGCTGTGGCTGCATCTCTCGTTATTGTAATGTTAATTGGTTATCTGACTAATTTTACTATAACCTACAAAGACCAGTCACTTTATATTGGTTTTAATGAATCAAGCACTAATGGTTCTGAAGCAATCTATACGCAGGATCAGGTTGCCCAGCTTGTTAATGAGGAAATTGCGAAAAATAATGCCTATATATTCTCTAAATTAACGGAAACTGAAAATAATCTGGATAACCGGTTTGCTTCGCTTGAAAATTCTCAGAATACTCAATTAACACCATCATATGCTGATGCTGATGTAGTGACGAGGGAAGAACTGGATATTTTCCTGGCCAATGTAAGGAGCAATAATCTGAAAGTTTTACAAACCTATTTGCAATCATCAAGTGTACAGCAGCAGGAATATTTCCAGGCAGTAATCACTGAGTTCTCTGATTTTGTAGAAAATCAAAGGGAAGAAGATCTAAGGTTAATACGAAGAAGTTTAATTAATCTTCAGGAGAATCAGCAGGCCCAAAAAGATGAAACTGACCAGATCCTTGCCAGTATATTGACAACCGTAAATAACCAAAACAACTAATATGACATAAGATGCCTGAATCGTCACAATTGATCGGCGTCAAAGGTCTTGACTTAAATATTGGAAAAATAAAATATAAAGATATGAAAAGGTTAACTATAATATTATTGATACTGATCAGTGGCAGTGCCATGGCACAGAATATTGATGAGGAAAAAATGAACCGCGATCTCGAGATAGCCAAGAATGTACTGGCCACTATGCTGAAGGGTGATTCGGAAAGATATTGGGGCTCCGGATCAATAACTGGAACTTACGTTCAGGGGTACGGTGTGATATTCACCATCCCGAAGCACTATTCAATGATCCATGTCAGACCGCCACGAGCTGTTGTCGCTCCGCGTGTCCGGGTCAGAACAGGTGGATCTGAGGAAGGGACGATAATAATTGAGGAGGATATAAAGGCCTATGCAGAAGAAGCTGAGAAACTCGCCAAAAAGCAGGAAGAATTGATTAAAAAGCAGGAAGAACTGGCCAAACAGCAAAAAGAACTTTCTGAATCGGAGAAAGAAGAACTGGCAGAAGCTATGGTTGAGATAGAGTTCAACGCCCAGGAAATTGCAGAAATAGCCAAGGAAGCGGAAGAACAGGCACTCTTATGGCAGGCTGAATATTCGGAAAACGTGGAAGCCTCAATGGAAAAAACCGAACAGGCAATCATTACATTCCTGGCGGACTATGCAGACCTGATTGGTCAGCTTAAACCCACAGATAATATCCTTGTTAAACAGGATTCACCATTTGACGAGGATATATTGATATACGGTTTTGGAGAGGGGGATGATGTCTGGGTAGATGCTGAAGTGGATGTTGACGATGATACAGGTTCAGCAGGAGTTTATTCTGGTAAGAATAAAGGATCGGGTTTTTCAGCCGAGGTCTCAAAGAAAGTGGTTACAGACTATAAAACGGGGAAAATTGATTTTGATACTTTCAAGGAAAAAGTAGTCGTTAAAAGGGCTGCACCGGAAAGAAAAAGTGCTGACCTGGATATGTTCGCCAATATATTCAAACAATACTACAGCCCGAAAATGTCAACGACTTTTTTCACTGAGCGTACACCCAACTATGAGATCCTGGATAACTTTGGCGTGATCTATACGATCAATACTTATTCTTCCTATGTCGATGGCAGATATTATAGTATG
>JAHEGY010000245.1 GCA_024644875.1 Cyclobacteriaceae bacterium | reverse complement strand
CCGGATTAACAGACTCAATGCATAAAAACAGAACCAATTTGCTTCATTCTTTTTGATCTTTAGCTTTGGAGTTTTCCAATGATGATTATTAAATTAAAAGAGGTAGCTTTATCTTATTTTTTTGCTTAAATGAGGAGGAGAGGATTATGAACAAAATCAGGCTCAGAGTTGTATACATCATAATATCATTGGTAATTCTTGGTTCTTGTTCAAAGGATGATGTGATCGATGATGGATATCTGGATGAACCAATATGTCAGACTTCTTTTGTTCCCAAAAGTATTGATCATGAAGTAATTGCCTTTTATCCCTACTACAGACATACCACATTACCCGTTTCTGAAATCAATTGGGACAAAATTACAAGGATCGTATACGCTTTTGCAAGGCCCAATGCTGATGGTACATTAAACACAAATGATCTTACAGCCATTACCCAACTGGTAGATGAGGCTCATGCCAATGGGGTGGAAGTATATGTATCGGTTGGCGGAGGAGGTAGTGGTTCTGATCATTTCCCGGCAATAGCTGCTGATGAAGAAGCTTTATCTAGATTAGTCCGCGAGATCAGGCAGTACGTATTCAAGCATTGCCTGGACGGGGTGGATATAGACTGGGAACAATGGACTGGAAGTGCGACCAACACAGTAATCCAGGAAGAAAGTATGGCCTATGCCAGAATATTGCAAATGCTGCAGCAGGAGCTCCAACCTTTTGGACTGGGTCTTACAATAGATGTGTCCGCATCCAACTGGGGTGGCAGACATATTCCGGAAGTAGAGGAGTATGTGGATTATGTTCAGGTCATGGCTTATGATTTTACCGGTCCGTGGTCAGCCCCTGGCCCTCATTCTGCTTTTGAGGATGCGATTGGTACAGGATCGGATGTCAATTCCACAGGATTAGCCTACTGGGTAAACTATCGTGGATTTTCAAAAGATAAAATCATTCTGGGTGTGCCTTTCTATGGAAGAGATTTCGATATTAATGGAGGAGAAGGTGTAACCTATGCAAATATATTACAGGAATACCCGGATGCCTGGAAATATGACCGGGTAGATAATATTTATTATGATGGCATCTCAACGATGGTTCAGAAGGCCCAATACATAAAAGATAATCAGTACCCTGGGGTTATGATATGGGAACTTGCTCAGGACCATCCGGCTGATAGTGTCAGCCTGTTGAATTACATCGACCAGGTCCTGAATCCGTAATGCCCAATTACTCTACTGTAAATGACCAAATGTTTTCTTCATCCTCCCGAATATGTAATGGATAGCAATATACCATCCCATCCGATGTCGTAACCTGGACAGAGTATTTGCCAAAGTATCCACGGAATCGAATAGCTCCGTTTTCATCCGATTCGGTTTTTATATGGGTATTCCATGTTTCATTGATCAGTTTATCCAGCATTTCATAAACGGGCTTGGGCTGGTATTCTTCATCCACAAGTCCACCTCCGGGAAGCCAGATATTCCGGTCAGAGAATCCCCACCAATTTATTGAAGCAACAGCAGGATGTCCGAAGCATAGCTTTACGAATTGTTCAGTGAATTCGGTTTGGGCTTCCGATGTCCACTGACCCGTACGCCATCCCCCGGTAATATCAACACCGGATGACTGAGGATGTAACTCTGTAATGTGCAGGGAAAATCCCATATCAGCATACAGATCGAAAGTCTTCCATAATTCCTGAGGATTAAACCATTCCTGCCTGGGCTCATGGGCCTGGATACCAATATCTTTAAAGGGCGCATTTCTTTTCTTCAATTCCTTTAACAGTTCATGATACCTTTCCCTGACCTTAAGGTCTGCAATAGTCCTGTATTCATTGATCACTAAAGTAGCTTTGGGATTGGCTTTATGAGACCAGAGCAAGGCCTTCTCTACATAATCAGCAATTTCATCAATTGGATCTTCCACCCCCCAATCGTTCGGGTCGTCCATATCTCTGATCTTATTCTGCCAGGTCTTAACATTTACCGGTTCATTTACCACATCCCACAATTCAATCTTATCTTCAAAACCTGATACGATGTTCATCACCCTTGATTTTAATAACTGCTCCGTTTCTTCAGGGGTATATTTACTGAGCCATTGTGGTGTACCGGAACGGCATGCCCAGACCAGGGGATGCCCTTTTGTAGTAATTCCATTGAGCTGGCACCATTCAATAGTCGATAACATATTTTCCCAGCCAGGCATTCCCTGTGTTCTTTCATATCCAGGCCAGTAAAACGGGAAGACAGCTAAATTAAAAATACGTTTGAATTGACTTTTGAATAGATCCTCTTTATAGGTATTCTCATTTCTTATCAGGTCGAAGATGATGCAGCCAAAGAGGAATTCATGACCCTCCTGTATCACCTCAATATCTGCATTTTGCAAGGCTTTGCCATTCTGATCTTTAAATCGGATCAGAACATCTCCTTTTCTGAATTTCTCAATGTTTTCGTCTGCTTCTTTCAGCAGTTTCTCTTCTATTTCCTTTACATTCTGGGAATATCCGGTTAATGAAAGGAGCATCATAAGAAAAAATACAAACCTTATTTTTTTTACTTTTCTAAATGAGTCTGATGGTAAGTACATGATATAAGATTTTGATATAAAAAATATATTGGATATGTAAAAAATGCGATTTTAATATTTTCAAACACTGTCTATTAAAGTTACATAATTGAGAATAGAATATCAGATATTAATTATGAATAGTATGGAACTAAAATATAGATTTTAAATGCCCCGGCTTAGGATCATGTTGAGAACATTTCTATTATTTTTTATATTGTTTAGGAGTAAGGCCAACAAATTTTTTAAAAACTTTGCTGAAATGATATCTGTTT
>JAHEGY010000052.1 GCA_024644875.1 Cyclobacteriaceae bacterium | reverse complement strand
GCCAATGAAGGCATCAAGTTATACCGTATGGGTTATATGAAATATGATTTTGAGAAAGGAATCGACAAGACTTTAGATGACAAAAAGTTCACTATTGATAAGCTGGTAGAATTAAACGAATTTTTTGGCATCATAGGCAACTATCAGAATCATGACGGGACTAATATTGGTGCTGCCATATGGGATCTCTGGACATTGTTCAAAAATCATGATAGCGATTGGATTGGGGTGCAATATGATATTAGACATAATATTGTAGAAGGAGCGCGGTCCTGGCCTGTTGACCTTCAACTGGTATCACCTTATATACATTCCCTGGTGATAAAAGATTTCAAATGGGGTATTGTAGATGGCACATGGAGAATTATCAATACACCCATAGGAGAAGGCATGGTGGATTTCCCAAGGTTCCTTAATATGCTGAAGGATATGAAGATCGGAGGCCCTATATCCATGCACTTTGAATACCCACTCGCGGATAAACCAATAGAGGACATGGATCCAGAAGAAGCTAAACGAGCTGTTTCTGCCTATATGAAAAAAGATCTGGAAATGCTGAAAAAATACTTATCTGACGCTGATCTTTACTAATTAATTCATGAAAAGAAGAAAATTCATAAAGCACTCCCTAATGACCGGCGGGATGGCCCTGTCACACAAAACCATGACGAAATCCATAGCATCCATAACAGGAAATACAAATAAACAGATTTCAATAAAAGCAGCGAGATCTAATTTTGAAAGGGAACCCTTGATCAGGCCCTTCGGTTTCAAGGGTGGATATATGACGGAGATATGGCAGGCAGCCTCCATGCTAGAATCTGAGTCGGGCACAAGGAAAGTGGGACTTTGTTCACAAAGTGTGCTGTGGTCTGATGCCAGTGTTTTTGCTGCCCATTCAGAAAGCGGAGGAAATGCCCTGATGTATGCGATGACAGAATATGCCCTCACCTTACTGAAAGGTAGGTCCTTTAATAATCCTATAGATCTTCTGGATGAAATTCTGGAACCCGTATATGATTATGGGAAAAAAATAACTAATAATAATAAGCTCCGCGAAACCTTTGCACTAAATGCCCTGGTTAGTGTTGACAATGCGGCCTGGCTGCTATATGCGAAGGAAAATAACATTGATTCCTTTGATGATATGATCCCAGGAGAATATAAAGAGACCTTATCACACCATCATGATAAAGTGGCCAGTATCCCTCTGATGGCCTACACCATACCAATAAGGGAAATCAGTGAGGCCGTTGACGATGGGTATTTCTTTATGAAGGTTAAGATCGGTCAACCAGGTACACAGGAAGAAATGCTTGAAAAGGATAAGAACAGGCTAAGTGAAATTCACAAGGCAATTGGGCATGTCACCACCGATCATACTGAAAACGGGAAAATACCCTATTACTTTGATGCCAATGGTAGATATGAGAAAAAAGAAACCCTTTTAAAACTCCTTGATCATGCCGATAAAATAAAAGCCCTTGATCAGATCGCTGTAATTGAAGAACCATTCCCTGAGGACAGGGAAATAACTGTCGGGGATATCGGATTGCGTATTGCCGCGGATGAAAGTGCCCATACTGATAAAGATGCCATCAAAAGAATTGAAATGGGGTACAACGCAATCGCGCTTAAAGCAATTGCAAAAACACTAAGCATGACTTTGAAAATCGCCAGGGTGGCCCATAAAAAAAACATCCCTTGCTTTTGCGCAGATCTCACGGTAAGCCCCGTTCTTGTTGAATGGAACAAAGCAGTCGCTGCCAGACTTGCTCCTTTCCCCGGATTAAACATGGGACTATTGGAGACCAATGGTCACCAGAATTACAAGAACTGGGATGAAATGGTCTCATACCACCCCTACCCTGATGCTTCCTGGAGAAAAACCAGGGAAGGATTATTTTTCCTTGATCAGGATTATTATCAAAAAAGCGGGGGTATTTTTAAGGATTCTATTCACTATATGAATTTGTTTCAGCATAAATAAATATTAAATGGCAAACATACTGGTCACCGGATCAAACGGACAGCTAGGATCAGAATTTCAAAAACTATCAGAAAAAAGTGGTCATGAATTTATTTTCACTGATATAGATGAATTAGACCTGACGGACCACCATGAAATAGAACGTTTCTTTGAGAATAAGGATATTTCTTTCTGCATTAACTGTGCTGCGTATACTGCAGTTGACAAGGCTGAATCTGAGATTGAAAATGCCATTGCTGTAAACGTTTCCGCCGTACGGAATCTGGCAGAGGTATGTAATAGTAACCATACGGTGTTTATACACATTTCAACTGACTTTGTGTTCGATGGAAGTAACTGTCAGCCCTATGTGGAATCCGATAAGGCCAGACCAATCAATGTTTACGGGCAATCGAAATATGATGGAGAACAACAGGCATTGAAGGAAAATACCAAAACAATCATTATAAGGACTTCCTGGTTATACTCATCATTTGGAAACAACTTTGTGAAAACGATGATGAAGGTGGGTAAAAAAAATGATACCCTGAATGTAATCTTCGATCAGGCAGGAACCCCGACCTATGCAGTTGATCTGGCTGAGGCTATATTAATAATTATTGAGGAGATACAGACTAAGAGAATAGATAAGGAGGAATATTTCGGGATTTTCCATTTCAGCAATGAAGGAATTGCTTCCTGGTATGATTTTGCTATTGAGATCTTCAGGATATCCGGAATTAATTGCATGGTTAATCCAATACTCACAAAGGATTATCCTACACCGTCGAAAAGACCGCATTTCAGCGTTCTTGATAAATCAAAAATAAAAACAACATACGGCCTAGCCATCCCTTATTGGAAAGATAGCTTAAGCAGATGCATTAAAGAGATAAAGCATCAGACGAAAGATCAGCAGGGAGAAGAATAATTAAGAGATGGAATATCCTTTGATAAGCAAAAAGTGAATATACCTCCCCTTATATTAACCAATTTTTGGAAAGTGTAATTTGGGGAAGAGCAAATCCTCATTTACAATCAGGACAGGCTCGCTAAGCCCCTGCAGTATCATAATATTTAATTATCTTCACAGTCGAATTTTTAATATTTACCAATATGCATGACTGGAGATCCACAAAACTGACTGAAGACTACCTGGAAGGAGTTCGTGGCGGCATACCTCTTGCCGAAACACAAATTGAAGTCATTATACGAATTCTAAGATCATGGATTCCTGACATGAAGACATTCCTTGATATAGGGTGTGGAGATGGGGTTTTAGGCCGGCAGCTTCTAGTTGGATGGCCGGAAGCCAGGGGAATATTCATGGATTTTTCCGAACCCATGATATCTTCTGCCAAAGAGAAATGCGAACCATACAGGGACCGGAGCACTATCATTCTCCAGGATTATGGTGAACCAAACTGGATGGAATGTATAAAAGACAGAATACCGGTTGATGTTGTCGTTTCAGGTTATTCAATTCATCATCAGGAAGACGAGAAGAAATACCGCATATATCGGGATATATTCAGTATATTAAAACCGGGAGGTGTCTTCCTGAACCTCGAGCACGTGGCTTCTCCTGGTCCAAAAATAGAAAAGCTCTTTGACGAGACTTTTGTCGATGGCCTGTATGAATATCATGTCCGATCAGGAGGTAAAGGATCAAGACAGGATATAGCCGATAAATTTTACAACCGGGAAGACAAAGTACTTAATAAATGTACCCTGGTTGAAAAACAAGTTGATTGGCTTCGTGATATTGGTTATGAAAATTCAGATTGTTTTTTTAAGCTGTTTGAACTCGCCCTGTTCGGAGGGCAAAAGCCTTAATAAATTAATCCCTGACCAGGAAGAATTGAACCCGTCTTCTGGCAATTCCTTCTTCGAGGTTCATGACATCGTAGATATCTGAAAAATGCTTTTTATCCATGATCATCATTCTCTCCTCAGAAACTCCGCGTTTACGCAAATAATCTTTAACAGCCCTCGCCCTCTTCTCGGAAAGGTTTAGCCGCAGATTCTCAGAATTTAGATCCTCAAACCCAACGATGACCAGCTTTAGCTGGGTCTTCTTCAAGTATTCAACCAGGATATCAATTTTATCCGCTGAGTATTGTGTTAGCGGGATGGTATGGTTAATATCAAAATGAGCCGAGACTGGTAGCTTTTCCCATACGATAAGGTTACTCAGATAGCCTTCTTTGGGAGAGAGTTCTATTCCATTTTCATAGATAAGCTGCCGGTATTTAACAGACGTGTACCTCAGGTCAAAAGCATCAACAAAGAACATATTAACCCTGCGGTTCAGAAACCTGCCCAGCACACTTTTATTATTCCAGATGGGTATTGTTTCACCATACCCTTTGCTGTGCAGTCTTGTGCCTTCAATTCCTTTTTTACTCAGGTAATACTTTACGACCCCGGCCCTTCTGTTTGATAATTTATCATTGTAACTATCCGGGCCAATATAATCGGTATGACCGGAGATGAAGATCTTTACATGCTTGACGTCAATAAGAAAATCTACAAGTTCGTCCAGTCCGAACCTGTAACGAGGCTTCAAATCATAGGAATCAAAATCAAAGTTAATGGTTGGGATAATTACCTTACCCTTTGTATCTATCCTTGATAAAAATATAACCCCTTCCGCTCTTTCCATAACCGACCTTAGTCTCTCGTCATCCCCGGAGCTGGCCAGTGAAGCGATCAGCCTTTCCAGATAATCATAATCCCTTACTTCATCTTCCACATAAAATTTATTGTCATATTTGACGCCGTTCTGGTTTGGATCCGTTATTTCTGAGGATGTCATGTCCCTGGGCTTCCGGGTCCGGTCTCCCCTGTCCCTGGTATTCACTGATATAATCTGATCGGTAGATTGACTATCATTTGCATCATTTGTCATAGTATCAGAATTTGAACCGGTAGTTAACTGTGAAGTGCCTTCAGTCCTTCTTCTTTGAACAGCATCCACAAACTCAGTGGAATCCACTATAGAAATGATCTCATCTTTATTAGGGACAATATCCAGAACATATTCAAATATATCGGCCCGATAAGGTATAATTATATTTTTTTCCTTGAAACGGTAGCCTTCAGCCTCGATGCCGAGTTTATAATTTTTCTCAAACTCCATAGTCGTATTATATTTCCCATCCGGAAAATCTTCGCTTTTAAGGACCTTGGATTCGCCGGTTCTTACATCTGTAATCCTGAGATTTGCGTCAATGGCCTGATTGATATCGGGATCGATCAAATTGAATTTCATTATGAAATTTGTGGATACCGATCCTGGCCTGACAATCATGTAGATATCCTTTTCACCGTAGGAATCGCTTCGGTATGAGGCAAAAAAACCTTTTGCTCCATTAGCATGAAGTGTAAAGTATATATCATCATCAGGGGTATTTATAGGATATCCAATATTCCGGGGTTCGGTCCAGCTTTCTATTTCCTCCAGATATACTGAAGAATAAATATCATATCCACCAAGACCGACATGACCTCTTGAGCTATAAAAAAGGGTGCGGCCGTCAATATGAATTTGAGGGGCATCTTCGTCAAAGGGAGAATTGATTACCTCTCCCAGGTTTTCTATATTCCCATACTTACCATTCTCCAATAGTTCAGCTCTGTAGATATCAGACCCTCCATATCCTCCCGGTTTATCGCTCGTGAAGTATATGAATTTTTCATCTGATGTAAAACTGGCACTTGACTCCCAATTGGATGTATTTATTCCCGGTATGGGTTCCGGATCCGACCATTTACCATTTTCCAGTTCACTGATATACAGGTCTCCCCCATTATCGGATTTATACAATATAAGTTTCGAGCCATCCGCGCTTAAACCCACGCAGGCATCATGATCCGGTGTATTAAATTTCAGATCATTATCCGGTTCACTCCAGGTTCCATCCCTGTTAAGGTTTGAGATATACACATCTTCCATAAATAATCCTGATGGGTCTATACTTTTCCCGGTAGTATTTGGCCTCCTGGATGTAAAAATGATCATATCCTCAGTTGCATTCATTAAAGGAACGTATTCGGGGTAAGGGCTGTTTATGGGTGTGCCGAAATTGTCAATTGGTGTAATAACAGGTTCTTTAATATATTGTTCTGCAAGCTTACAATCCTGAATATATTTTTCTATTTCAAGTCTTTCTTTTTTGTCAAACCTATTGAACGAGTCAGGTGCCTTCAGAGCGATATCATAATAATGAACGGCTGAATCAAACTTCAGATTAAAATGATAAGCACGGGCCAGGTAAAAATCAAGATTGGGGTCCGTCTTTCCATTTTGAATGGCCTCGAGGAAGTAGTCAAGACTTTTTGCTTTATCAATACTGTGGTAATATATGATACCGATCCTGAACTGATATTCGGGATTGTTTGGGGATAGGGAATCCAGAAGCAAATAGGTATCTAATGCCTCACCATATAATTCCGATTCATACATTTGGTTGGCCGCGGTCTCCAACCGGGCTACCTGACGCTCCTTTTTTTTCTGGGCTTTAAGAGTAGTGCTTAAAAATAGGGCAAAAAAGAGAACGAAAAAAAAGCCCACCCTTGAAATCATAGGCAATTTTTATTTCAAATATATAATCATTCTTTATAGATGCAAGTGGAATTAATATAATTATTGGCAGAAAAAGAAGGAATTAAAAAACTTCTAATCTAATAGCATGAAAATGAATTACTTATCCATTTACAAATGTTTACAAACGAAAGTTAATATTTAAAATACGATTGAGTAATTCTTATATATTATCTTCAATTCAATCAGGATCCGGCCGGTCTTGAAAACACACATTAAAATAACAAAACAGAACCAGCTATGAGAAATTTGAAAAACATGGTCCGGCTTATTGGAAATGTAGGCATGGATCCCGAATTAAAAACATTAACCAACGGTAATACTGTGGCCCGATTTTCACTGGCTACATCCGAAGGGTATATTAATAAAGAAGGTGAAAAAGTCATTGATACCCAATGGCACAGGATCGTCGCCTGGGGTAAAACAGCCCAGCTGGTAGAAAAGATCTGCAGAAAGGGAAACAGGATTGCTGTTGACGGGAAACTAACCAACCGGTCCTATGAGGATGACCAGGGGGAGAAAAAATACATCACCGAGATTATAGCCAATGAATTGATGATCATTAATTCCCAGGTAAATAAGGCATCATCCTGATCCGGTCTTATTATTAGTAATAAAATTCAGTATTTGATCCCGAAAGTCTATCGGTGTGTTTAAACAGAAGTAATTTAAAATATGTATCTGATATTATGAAATCCTGCCCGATTAGAATAAGAGGGATCAAATATTGATCTAATCCCTGAGTTTATCAAGGATCCTGTTCAGCTCAACCGCTTCTTCAATTTCAAGGGATGAGAAAAGATTATCCAATTCTAATGCTCTGACGTCTATTTCACTTAATAGTGCAAGTCCAGAATTTGATATAGAAACATCCACCAGTCGCTTGTCTGAAGCACAAGCATTTTTTGTTATCAATCCTTTGGTTGAAAGCCGGTCCACAATTCTGGAGGCATCACTGTTTTTATCAAGCATTCGGGATTTGATTTCAGATGTGCTGATGGCATCCGGGTGTTGACCTCTCAGGATCCTGAGGACATTGTATTGTTGCGGGGTTATACTATATTCAGAGAAGAATTTCTTTTGCCTGTTATGAAGCCATCCATAGGTATACATCAGGTTTATGGCTGATTTCTGATATTCATTTCTGAATTTCGCCTGTTGTATTTCTTCTTCTATTTTCATAGTGATTAAAATCTGGCTGATATACACCTTGTATACCAGCCAGAACTAAAATTGCATATTTATACCTGTTTTTGCAACTCTACATTACAAACAATATTTATTTTCTCGTCTACGACCGCACCGCCAGCTTCCATCAAAGTATTCCACTTCAATCCGTAATCAAAACGGTTGATAGATCCTGTGATTTTGAAACCTGCCTTGGTATTTCCCCAGGGATCTGTAACAGTCCCATTGTATTGAACATCAAAAGCAATTGGTTTGGTCACGTCCCTGATGGTCATTTCACCCTTTAATACATATCCTGATCCATTTTTCACCAACTTTCCGTCGAACTTCAATTCCGGATATTCAGCTGCATTGAAGAAATCATCTGATTTGAGGTGACCATCCCGCTGCTCATTGTCGGTGTTTATTGATTCAACATGCGCTTTGAATTGGATCTCGCTTCCTTCAAAATCATCACCATTACTTTTTAATTCGCCTTCAAAATCCTTGAATTTCCCTCCAACTTCACTGATGACCAGGTGCTTAACACTAAATAGAATTTCAGTGTGTGATTTGTCCAGAGACCAGGTATCCTGACCAAATACCAGGTTTCCACATAAAAGAAGTACAGCAAATAATAGTTTCGTTTTCATAATGTTAATTTTTTAATGTTTTGGTTTATAAATTTCGCTATCAGTAATTAATAACGATGTTTAAACATTAATGTTTTAACATTGATTAATTTTTTACAATTTTTTTTGATTTTAGATCGATTGAGGGCGCTTGGCTACATATTAGCTGGCCTGCGGGTTTAAAGTTATTTGATAAAAAAAATTAATTGACCGCAAGTGTCACTATTGCATATCGCCAATATTTAGATTTCTATATTTCATAAGGGCTTCCAGCAAATAATAATCGCCGTAGATTATCGGGACGCCTACCTCGGTATTTGCAGGGATACTTCCGACACCCTGATTCAATACAAAATTTTCATATTCATCACTACTGACAACGTATCCCTCAGTTACCATGGTATGAATAATATTTTTGGCAAGGTTTACATACTGCTCGGGTTGTTTTACCTCCGAAAACGAAGATAACTCGATAAGTGCTGATGCCAATATGGCGGCAGCAGTTGCATCACGATATGTATTTGGAATATCAGGAGATAGATAATCCCAATAAGGGATACAATCATCCGGAAAATTTTCATGTCCTAAGATGTAGGAGGCAATGCGAATTGATTGATCAAGGTATACTCGGTCCTGTGTTTCCCTGAAAGCCACTACAAAACCATACAACCCCCAGGATTGCCCCCTTGCCCACGATGTACTGTCAGAATATCCCTGAAAGGATCCTCTATACTTTGGCAGA
The DNA here is from genome assembly GCA_024644875.1 of Cyclobacteriaceae bacterium. Lineage (GTDB taxonomy): Bacteria > Bacteroidota > Bacteroidia > Cytophagales > Cyclobacteriaceae > JAGTVG01. Next base: position 19,185 of record JAHEGY010000052.1, on the reverse strand, counting down.
AAGGATCCCTGGTCATAATCAACTACCTGGAAAGAACTGAAATCAGGCCTGAAATGCCTTTCCATAGTATTAATGGCATGTTTATTGGCTATATAAAAATATTTTTCATTATTATTCCATTTCCAGGTTTTATATAATATTTCCAGATTCACCATATTATCAATCAACACCGGATAATCAAAATGATCAATTTCATCTAAAGATTTAATACACCCGATTTCGTCAACATAGCGGGATGCCAGTGATTCAGCGGCTGTATTCAATACTTCTTTATATGACTCATCCCTGGTTATGCGATAGCCATGACCATAACTACTGTTAATGATAAATCCGACATCATGGGTTGAAGTATTATAACTCTGGTCTTTTAAGGCATATGTCCATGATTTAGCTGCCCGGAGGAGATCGATATCTCCTGAATATTCATACAGGTACCATAATATGCCCGGGAAGAATCCACTGGTCCAATCTTCAGATGAAACCATATGTAGTTGACCATTTTCGAAACTTCTCGGGAATAAGCTGGAATCCGGATGTGAGTCAATGAATTTTTTGTATTTGGATATATATAACTCCAGCAACGTATCAATCCCGAGATGTTCAGGGCTTCGCATCTCCTCGAACGTAACCTCGCGTGTATTCCTGCAGTTCAAAAGGAACAAACTGCCGATAAATATAATTATTAAGTAACTATTAACTTTGCTCAATTTCTCCATCCCAAATGATCTATGCTAAAATACCCAAAATATAATATTGGAATATAAATTTTTATTAATTGTGACAATATTATGTATAATCCAAAAGGCATAATTAAAGATCCGGCTTAACCGTGTCTTGTGCTGAGTTGAAATACTTGCTGTAATAAATACAGGAATTTTATTAAGTATTCGAAACAAAATATTATAATTTTACTTAATCAATATTACAGGTATGAACCGAAAGTTATTTATAATAGGCCTAATTCTGACTTTGTGCGTTGCTCTTGTATCTGAGACCTTGAGTCAGACCAATATCCAATCAAGTAGTGTTAAAGGAATGGAGTTGAAATTGGATAATATCATGATACTTCATCTCGGGGAGATTTATGATACCCGTAAGACTGTTGAAGGTGAGATTACGTACTGGTTGAGTAAATATAAATTCTCAGCTTCCCCGTCTAACCGGTATTTCGATCACCAACGTATCCCGACAAAGGATCAGATATTAAAGGTATTAACGGAAAATGGCTTTGATGGGATCTTAACTACAGTATTCACCGATATTGAGACCAAGGAAAGATTTGAAAACCCACAGGCGGCTTATAACCTTACACCAACTTCTCCTACTATTTTTAATTTCCTGGATTCCTACCAGAATAAATACAGCACGGGTTACACTATTCAGGAGAAAGCCTTTGTAGTCCAATCAAAGTTATTTAAAACAAGTGATGAATCTGTATTATATGAGGCCTCGACAGAGACATATCAACCACAGTCGCTGGATGCAGCCGTCGAGAATTTTTCGAAGTCAATTGCCAAAGAATTGAAAAAAAGTAAAGTGCTGCAGAAGAAGTAGATGGTATATTTTACTTTTTAGTCGAAATATTCAATTTTGCAAAGATTAATCATGTCTCAGAGCCTTAACAGGATCAATTCTTGCCGCCCTGATCGCAGGATATAGCCCTGCCAGTAAACTTAAAACTATTGAAAAGGCTATGGATCCCAGGATCAGCCATATGGGAAAATAGAAGAAATCCACAGGGGGTTCACCCGCGGGCATAAACTGTGAATTGGCGATTTGATTGGCAATACGAGTTACGATCCATCCCAGAATTAATCCGAATATTGCCCCAACAAAACCTATTGATCCCGCTTCAACAAAAAATATCCATTTGATCTGATTTTCACTGCCTCCAATAGCTTTCATAATACCGATTTCTCTTGTACGCTCCAGGATGGACATGATCATGGTATTGACTATACCTAATCCGGCCACAAACAGTGCAATGGTACCGATAGCTCCCAGTATTCCATCGAGGATCAGAAAGCCTCTTCTAACCTCTTTTAATTGATCAGATAAGGCGAAAACATTTAATCCCATCTCGTCTTTCAGGGTTTTGACCACCGGATCCATATAGGATGGCTCCTCTAAACGGACATATATGGCACTATAACCATCATCCTTGGAATCTCCGCCCAATACATCCCAGATATTGGTAAATCCGAGCCGGGGTACTTTATTTGCCGTTTTGTACGGGACAAATAAACTACCCTTTACACTTTGGTTTTCAAACTGTGACTTTTTTTTGATGATCCCGCCTAATATAAAGGTAGTTGTTTTCTCTTTGAAGGGAATGGACCGGTCCCCCGATAATAATTGCATAGGATTTAAGGCCAGATTCGAATAGTCCATAACTGCAGTTGTAACTTGAATCGGCCTGCCTATCAAAGAGTCCGGAGGAACTACCAGGAAATCCTGGTCTTTCTCATGAAATTTAAATTGTACTGGTTCAGCGGGATCCTCCACGACAATCTTCAATCCTTTGAGTGTTCCCCATCGAACGATCACTACCGCTGATGAATCATTGTCAAAAAAAGATCCATAAGTAATATCATTAAATGGTGGATGATTCTCCAGACTTTTTGGTATACCCGCAACGGTTACTTCCATTTCCTTATCCAGGACCTTTAGCTTAGCTCTGAAAGTCAATTCCGGGAAGGCAATATCGACACCCTCAACTTCATTGATCAATGCAAGGGTTGAATCGTTCAATGAAGCAACCCCCTGGTTCATCTGGGCAGCTAAGGAACTGACATCACCCTCTGCAATACGCTCAAGATCGATCTTTCTTGCTGTTACGGTAAGACTGTTGAATAGGTCATTATTCTTGAATGCCTCTGTTATATTTCTCTCCATACCTGTCCCGAAGGAGATCATTGAAGTAAGCGCACCTATCCCGATCACGACACCTAAAGTAGTTAGGATAGTACGTAATTTTGTCCGCCACAAATTAGCGAACCCCAATTCGATCATATCACTGATCTTCACTTTTCCTATTAATTTTTTTGTCTTCTATTATTTTCCCATCCAACAGGTATATCATTCTGTCAGAGATCTTTTCAGCCGTTTCCTGGTCATGAGTCACAAGAAGAATAGTCTTACCTTGCTCCTTATTCAAACTTACCAGTAATTCCATTATTTCATTAGCCGTGATGCTGTCAAGGTTCCCGGTTGGCTCATCCGCAAGGATGATCTCTGGCTCATTTGCCAGGGACCTGGCAATGGCCACACGTTGAATTTCACCCCCGGAAAGTTCATCAGGTTTATGATACATCCTTTCTGAAAGACCGACACTTGTCAACAGGTCTTTAGCCCTGGCCTTCCGTTGATTTTTCGGGCATCCACCAAAAACTAATGCCAGCACAACATTATCCAGCGCATTCCTGGTAAAGATCATATTGAATGACTGGAATATCATCCCAACGTGGAAGCGCCTGTGGGTTGCCAATTCATTTCTGTTCCAATCAGAAATTCTCTTTCCATCATATACGATCTGGCCTGCAGAAGCTGTGTCCAGTCCGCCAATGAGATTAAGCAATGTTGATTTCCCTGAACCGGATCGCCCTACTATTGAAACTATCTCCCCTTTATCAACTGAAAAGCTGATGTCATCCACTGCACTAATAGCGATATCACCTTTGAAGTAAGATTTTACAAGTCCGGTTATTTCTAGAATAGGCAAAACGCAATGCTTTAATAATATATCAAATTATCCGTCTGCAATTATTATTAAAAATAAAAAACTGTAAATTATCAGAATAATTATATGATCGGCTATATGTTTCCACTAAAAACATATTATAAAACCGAAGTCAATTGTAACTTTATTGAAAAAGTATTAATCTGAGTTAACAATTCGTTTAGATCTTGAAAGGGAGAATAACAATCAGATCCGCTAATCAGCATGATACAGAGAAGATGCTTGAGATATATGCACCTTATATTATTGACTCAACGGTATCATTTGAGACAGAAGTGCCTCTCCTGGAGGAATTTGATCAAAGAGTTATTCGCTATCAGGAAAAATTACCCTGGCTGATTTGCGAAATAAATGACGACCTGGCCGGATACGCCTATGCAACCGACCACCGGCAGAGAAAAGCATATAAAGTGACAAAGGAACTATCCGTATACGTCCATAAAGATTACAGAAAACTAGGGATCGGTACCGGATTATATATTGCTTTAATAGAAATACTGAAAGCCCAGGGTGTATCAAATGTACTGGCCGGCATTACATTACCAAATACGGAAAGTGTCAGATTCCATGAAAGCATGGGATTTAAACCTGTTGGTGTGTATCATAATGTTGGCTATAAGTTCGGAAAATATCATGATACGGGTTGGTGGGAGCTTTCATTGGGTGTCAGAAATAATAATCCCACGGAAATACTTGGGATTAACGAAATTCTCAATTCAAAAAGCTGGGGGGATGCTGTTCAGGCAGGGATTTCAAAAATTCGGATCAAAGAATAAATTATATGTACAGGATTATGAGGATAGCCATTATCAAGTATATCTGTAATTTGCTGGTCTCTATTGTTCTGCTCCTGGAAACAAGTACTTGCCAGATGTCGGACAGAACGGACCTGGACCAGGATAACCCCAGGGGATATATCGCTGAGGAAGCTATGGTTGTATCAGCCCATCCCCTGGCTTCAGAAGTAGGTGTGGATATATTGAAAAAAGGTGGAAACGCAATTGATGCAGCCATTGCAGTTCAATTTGCCCTTTCAGTAGTTTACCCGGCAGCTGGCAATATTGGAGGGGGGGGATTTATGATCATCCGGAGCAACGATGGAAGCATTTATTCACTTGACTTCAGGGAAAAGGCACCCTTAAAAGGCTATCGCGATATGTACCTTGATTCGAATGGGGAAGTCATAAAAGACCTGAGCCGGAACGGCCACCTTGCATCTGGCGTACCTGGTGTTGTGGATGGTATGGATAAAGCCCATCAGAAATTCGGCACCCTGGCATGGGAAGATCTTATTCAGCCAGCTATAGACCTGGCAGGGAATGGTTTTCCGCTTACCCGGAGGGAAGCTATTGGCTTGAATAATAATCAAAAGGCTTTTATAGAATCTAATACTATCTCCCCGGATTTTGTTTTACGAGAAGAATGGTCTGCAGGCGACACCATTCGATATTCGGACTTATCAGAAACACTGACCAGGATTAAAGTTAGTAAACGGGCGGGATTCTATGAGGGGCCTACCGCAGACCTTATTGTTTCTGAAATGGAAAGAGGTGGTGGATTGATATCTCTTGAGGACCTTACTTCTTATGAAGCTATTTGGAGGGATCCAATTGTTGGCCAATACAAGGATTATAAAATAATCTCTATGGGACCTCCTTCAGCCGGGGGCATTTCTTTGGTGCAGCTTCTTCATATGCTGGAACCATTCCCATTATCAGAATATGACCTTGATGGAGCTCAATATATCCACTTACTTACAGAAGCTGAAAAAAGGGTTTATGCTGACAGGGCAAAATACCTGGGTGATATGGATTTCTTTGACGTCCCCATAAAACAATTACTGAACAGGACCTACAATGAGAATAGAATGGAGGATTTCGATCCTGTACATGCAAAACCATCAGATGATATTTTTGCTGGCGAGCCGCTAGCGTATGAATCTTCCGAAACCACACATTTTTCAATTGTCGATCCATATGGTAATGCTGTAGCTGTTACCACCACCTTAAATGGAGGATATGGCTCAAAGGTTTTTGTCGGAGGGGCCGGTTTTTTACTGAATAACGAAATGGATGATTTCAGTATTAAACCAGGGACACCAAATATGTTCGGATTGATAGGTGGAGATGCGAATGCCATTGAACCTGAAAAACGGATGTTAAGCTCCATGACACCGACTATTGTTGAAAAAAATAATGATCTATATATGGTAATCGGTTCACCGGGAGGGTCTAAGATCATTACCTCTGTCCTGCAATCCTTCCTGAATGTGGTTGAATTTGGACAAAGCATGCAGAAAGCCGTAACTTATAAAAGATTCCATCATCAGTGGAAGCCAGATCATATCATGTTTGAAAGTGGCAGGATGGATGACGAGGTTAAGGAAGATTTACTGGTGATGGGGCATAAACTTATGATAAGAGGGCCATATAGCCGGGTAGATGCTATCCTGGTATTGGAGAATGGAAGTTTGGAAGGGGGAGCTGATCCCAGAGGAGATGATGCAGCTTCAGGATTCTAAAAAAAATAGTATGAATAGCAGAAGACAATTTTTAAAAAGCTCTGTAATTGCTGGTATAGGTGTAACATCTTCCAGTATTCAGGCGTCCTGTGGTCAATCAAAGAACCACCAGAATGAAGACTTCAAAATTGGCATAATTGGTCTGGACACCTCACACAGCCCGGCATTTGCCAAGTATATCAATGATCCGGATAAAGAAAGTATGCAGGGCATGCGGGTGAGTGCTGCGCATCCTCTTGGAAGCAAAAGGATAGAATCCAGCGCCAAAAGGATTCCGGAGTATACAGAACAATTTAAATCTATGGAAATTAAAATTGAAAATGATCTGGATGCCCTGATCGAACAATCCAACGGGATCTTACTTGAGACCAATGATGGTACCATGCACCTCAAGCAGGCCCTGAAGGTTATTGAGGCGGGGAAACCACTATTCATTGACAAACCCGTTGCCGCTGGCCTTGCCGACGTTGTTGAAATTTATGAAACCGCAAAAAAGAATAGTGTCCCAATATTCTCTTCATCATCATTGAGATATTTAAAGAAAGCGCAGGATGTAAGAAAAAAGAAAGTTTTAGGTGATATCAAAGGGGCGAATACCTATAGCCCGGAGAAAATTGAACCATCACATACGGATTTATACTGGTATGGTATACATGGAGTTGAGATCCTGTATACATTAATGGGTGCAGGTTGTCAAAGCCTTAGAAGAATAACTACAGAAAGCACTGACTTCGTCATAGGGAAATGGGATGATGAACGTTTGGGGACTTTTCGAGGTGATCTGAGTGGCCTCCAGCAGTACGGGGGTACGGCCTTTGGGACCGAAGGTGTAATGGAAGTAGGTCCATTTGATGGATATGGTGCTCTTGTTGAGGAAATCATTAAATTTTTCAGGACAGGAAGATCCCCCATACCTGCCAGTGAGACACTTGAATTGTATACTTTCATGGAAGCCGCTGATGTCAGTAAAGAAAGACAAGGCGAATGGGTTCAATTGCAGGAAGTATATGAAAAAGCCCGGGGGCAATAATAGGCGGAGTACAATTCATTAACTTAACGCTTATACCTCAACCAATATCTTTCAATATCTTCCAGGGTCCTCCCCTTTGTCTCCGGCAATAGCTTCCATCCGATATATATAGTTGGGAGACAGAAAAATGCAAAAATCCAGAAGGTAAGATCGGGCCCCAGGTTATCAAGGGATAAAGGGATCAACTGACCAATAGTGGCTGTGCCGATCCAGACTGCAATCGTGGCGATAGACATAGCCCTGCCCCTGATTTTTGTGGGATAGATCTCGGATAGAATAACCCATACCACTGGTCCGAGAGAAAAAGCAAAACAGGCAATAAAAACCAGGATCAAGCTTAGTAAAAGCATGCCCCCCGCATTCCCGGTAGTAAATAGAATTCCAATCAGGATCAAAGAAATCAACATCCCTGTCGTACCTGTAATCAATAACCTCTTCCGGCCAAAAATATCTATGGTAAAGATTGCAATCACTGTAAATACTACGTTAATAATACCAATGATCACCTGTCCGCCAAGTGCTTCGCTCAGTTCAAATCCAGCTTCTTCAAAAATTCTTGGACCGTAGTATATTATGGCATCAATTCCGGTAAATTGTTGTAATACAGCCAGGGAAACACCGATAAACACGGCCATTTTTATCCCCGGAGCTAAAAGCATTTTCCATGATCCCCCCTCCAGGGCAAGGGTATCTTCGATCTCGGCAATCTCTCTATTTGCTTCCTCTATCCCAACAAGCCTGGTCAATACTTTACTGGCCTGATCAGACTTTCCCTTTACTACTAACCACCGGGGACTTTTAGGTATGAATAAGATCAGTATAAAAAAGCTGATGGCGGGAACAGCCTCCATACCCAGCATTCCACGCCAGACTTCTTCTTTAAAAACCAATTGTAAATTGGCCATATTTTTGAATCCCGGATCATCCGAAGAATTCAGTAACCAGACATTTATAAAATATGCAGATAGAATACCAATTGTTATGGCAAACTGGTACAGCGTTACCAATCTGCCCCGCATGGCTGGAGGTGATATTTCTGATATATAAAGAGGAGATAACATGGAGGCAATACCTACACCCAGACCACCTACCAACCTGTAGATGACCAGTGTAGTAAATGACAGGGACATGGCACATCCGATTGCTGAAACAGAGAACAATGCACCGGTTAATAGCAGCACTCTCTTCCTGCCATATATATCACTTAACCAGCCAGCTCCTGAAACGCCAATGATACATCCAAGTAATGCGGAACTCACGTACCATCCCTCCATACCCGCATTAAGCTCAAACTGCTTTCGAACCATGGAAAGTGTGCCTGAGATAACGGCAGTATCATATCCAAAAAGAAACCCTCCCAGGGAAGCAATTATTGAAAGGCTTATTAAGTTTAATCTTTGCTTAATGTTGATCATCATGACGTGATTGTAGATGGCAATTTAAGCCATGAATGGACAAATAAAAATTAATGTATTTAATATTTAATATGTCAGGTTATTGTAAATCAATATTTTTAAATTCGTAATGATTATTAGCATCTTAAAATTCTGATTTTTTGATCTACCTTAATACATTTCAGTAATACTATCTTTTACTGACCTCATAAAATCATGTGTTAATTGGTAGTTTCCTTTTGGGTGCAAAAAGTATGATACAAAATTCAATGTAATGAATAAATATCTTAATCAGTTTCTACTCTTTTTTATCCTGATTACTACGGCTGCAATCGGTCAGGATAGTGATAATGCCTTAGTACAACTATTGGATTTCGCCAATGAAACACGGGATTATAAAGAAGGATATTCCGAAAGCATAGGGGAAAACGACTTCAGGTACCATTCCATAAGATCAGATGTCAGTGAATGTCTTATTACAAGAGCGACAGATGGCACTATGGCTGTAGAGTGGCTTACAGAATCTTTGGATAATGTGACCAAAGATAAAGGCGTAGGATTTCTATGGATCGCCGCAATGGACATTACCAGCGATAAATGCGGTTTTGATTTATACCTGAATGATCAAAAACGATTCACAATAAAATCCGGCACCCTGGATTCATGGTCTATGCAAACACCGGATGGTGGAACCCTGAAACTGAACTCTATTGAAAAGGATCATCATGGTGATACGCACGGTTATATGGCCTTATGGGCCCCTTCCGCCTGGCTGATCCCGGGCGAACCGCAAAAGATAAGGATCGTGGGAGAGGCGGTTGGGTCCAATGCCTGGATCATCGTATATAAGGCTGATGATGCCGCATTATACCTGCATCAGTCAGTCGAGCATGACAAATGGTTGAACCTGAAGGCTGTAAGAAATGAAGAAAAATACATCATATCACTTACATTACCCGCTTACTTTGCCGGTGAAAAGTTGTATTACACATCCGGGGAAAAGTCGGGGAAAGTAGTCACAAAACCCGGAAATTCGGATATTGAAGCCCGGTTTGAGCTTCCCGGGAAATCCTTTGGTCAGCCTTTGACTATCAAAGATTCGAATGGAGAAATATTGGACATTAATTCATTCGGCAAGGAGGAAATGAATTCAAAAATACTTTATAAAGCCATTCTTAAGAACAAACAATCCATTAAGGAAGACGGCAGCATAGAAATCAATGCACAAAGGATCTATAGCCCAAAAACAGTACGAAGCCTGAATGGACTTGCTCAATCCAAATTATCAGACGGTAAAATATATTTAATGAATTCCAGTCATCAGGATATCGCATGGATGGACTCGCCTGAAAAATGCGTACTTGAACGGGATACTATGCTATTATCCCCTTTATTTGAACTGGCATCGGAAAATCCAGATTACCGTTTTGATATTGAAGATGCCTTAATGTTGAAGGAATATATACATCGTCATCCGGATAAGAAATCCCTGGTCCGGCAAATGCTGGATGATGGAAGGATTTCCTGTGGCTCTACTTTTATACAGCCATACGAAGAAATGTATTCCGGGGAATCCCTTGCCCGGCAATTTTACTTTGGAGCCAAGTGGTTGAAGGATGAATTCAATTACGATGCCAGGATATATTGGAATGTAGATGTACCGGGCCGCACCCTGCAGATGCCCCAGATCATGAAAAAATCCGGGACTGATTATCTTATGATGAGCCGGTTTGAAAAAGGTGTATATAATTGGTACAGCCCGGATGGTTCATACGTTACCGCTTTTTCTCCGGGTCATTATGCTGATGATTTCAGGCCCTTGCAGAAGAATTTCTATGAAGCAGCTCAATATTTAAGCTCTACAGCACTTTTCTGGGAAAAATATTATCATGAAAAAACAAAGAATTCTGTTATCCCTGTTCTGTCTGATTGGGATATGAGCCCCGCGGTTGATTATTCACCTTTTATTCAGAATTGGAAATCTATAACTGAATTACAGAATGAAAATGGAGATTTTGAAAAAGTTATATTACCTGAATTCAGAATATCATCAGGTCCTGAATTTTTTGATGCTTTATCCGCAGGAATTGACGATATCCCTTCCATAAAAGGGGAAAGACCAGCCATTTGGTTGTATATTCATGGACCTTCACATCAAAAAGCACTCAAGGCCAGCCGGGAAGGCGATATCATTTTAACCCAGGCAGAAAAATTTGCTACTGCCAATGCGTGGATCGAGAAAAGCTTCAAGGATTACCCGCAAGTTGAATTAAATAAAGCCTGGGAAGCGAAGATCTTCCCTGATCATGGATGGGGAGGGAAAAATGGTCAGATTACCGATAATTTATTCCTTCAGAAATACCTTGAAGCAAAAAGTACCGGAGAATATATTCTCGACCGGACCTTAAAAGATATTTCGGCAAAGATCAAGGTCTCAAGGGAGAAAGGCATTCCAGTAGTTGTGTTTAACAGCCTCAACTGGGTCCGAACCGATGTGGCCCGCGTGACATTATCTTTCAATCCTGGTGAAGCAAATCATTTGATATTAAAGGATGCAGAAGGAAATAAGGTGCCGGTTCAAATAACCGATGTAGAGGAATATTCTGATGGGTCCATGAAAAGGGCGACATTGTGCTTCATTTCCGAAGATGTTCCATCCATAGGTTATAAAACCTTTTATTGTAATTTCGAAGAAGAGATTAACAATGAAAGCCAGGATAACCATGGGAAACTGGAGAACCAATACTATAAACTTGAATTTACTGATGGAGGCCTGCAAAGCATTTATGACAAGGATCTTAACGAGGAATTGATTGATCCTTCAAAGTTCAAAGGTGGAGAAGTATTTACGATGCGGTCAATTGGAAATGGTGCCGGCGAATTCTCAGAGGTTCAGCAACCGGACATGGAAGGATTTGATAAAACCAGTAACTATGAAATGCATTGGGATCTGAAACACAGCGGTCCTGTTTTTACTTCCTGGAAAATGAGGCAGGCTATAAATCATGCTGTGGTAGAACAGGAGGTTATCCTTTACCATGAATTGAAAAGAATTGATTTCAAAACAAATATTCTAAACTGGGAGGGGATATTATTTAGAGAATTCCGCTTTGCCATGCCCCTGAAAATGGAGGGAGGGGAGGTAGCATATGAGGTGCCATACGGTGTGTTGGAGATTGGAAAAGATGAACTGGATGGAGATGCCGGTGAAAGATATACGATTCCTTGTAAGGACACGAGACCCAGGGGAATCCAGAATTGGATCAGTGCATATAATGATAGTCATTGTGTTATGCTGAGTTCTTCGGTTGTTGCAGCAGATTACCTTGATCCTACTGATAATCCTGTTCCAAATATCATTTTGCAACCCATACTCTTTGCATCCCGGCAAAGTTGTCATGGCGAAGGGAATGATTATCTGCAAACCGGGGATCATAATTTCTTATTTTCATTGACCTCATCCTCAGCAGACTGGAGGTCATCGTATAAATCAGGGCTGCAGACTAATGAAAAACTAATAGCCATAGTTGCTTCAAAGTCGTATTATGATGCAGGATTACCGGAAGAATTAAGCTTTATAAGCGATGAGGCCGACAATCTTCTTGTCACTACAATCAAAAAAGCTGAAAACAGTCAGGATATAATAGTACGGTTTGTTGAAATGGAGGGAAAAGATGCCAATTCAAAGATCAATTTCTTTCGACCTGTAAAAAATATGGAGAAAGTCAATCTAATCGAGGAGCCTTCTGAAGATCTTGATCCGGTTAAGGATTTAAATATAGATGTTGGTCACCATACTATTGAGACCTATGCTATAGAATTAGAATAGAAAAAAATAATAAATTTCTACAAAATTACGAGAATAAGCCAAGTGGGAAAAGGGGCTTTAAAATCAAATTGACAGATAATCCAGCAGAAATCTTGTTCAAGAATTTCCAATGATCCTGGTCAGGATATTAATTAAGGTAATTGTCAAACGTCCAGCTGATATAGTATAATCCACCAACTTGTGATGCTCCGAAACTAGTCGTATAATAATTGTTCAGCAGATTAGATCCTCCAACCTTAATGATAGTTTTGATCCTTCTAATTTTATAGGAAATATTGGCGTCTATGGTTGAGAATGCAGGAATCTCACCCGTTCCAAATGCAGATTGCCATAGGAAGCTGTTCTGCCACCTGTAGTTTACGGCAAAACCAACATTTTTTGTAAAGTCCCTGTTCCCGGCTGAGATATTGAAACGGTAATCAGGTGTATTAAAGCTGGATTGGTACCCGGGTGTTACGACTTCATCTTCCAGTGAATTATAGGCTACATTTCCACGAATATAAAATCCCCTGTCGAAATGGTAATCGGCCCCAAAGGCCCATCCGAAAGAAACCACAGAAGCATCCGTACTTATTTGGGTACTGTAACGTTTTTCCTGGGGTGTATTTGGGTATTGTGCAACCAATTGACTTGCGAGAAAACCTTCAAAGTAATTTCTATAAATATAGGCATCTACAAATAATTTTCTATTCAGATAAAGTCCCTTATAACCGATCTCAAAAGCAGTTATGGTTTCAGGACCGAATGGAGGAATCTCAACCGGGCCATTTTCCGTCACGGGTTCGTCCGTAATGGGATTTGGACCGGACAAGGGATAAACGGGATCATCACCCCAATAAGCTTCCTGAAGCTCGGGTAATCCGCCAATGGTATGGTATACACCTGCATCAAAATCAGTCCATTGATCCGATACGGAAGGAAACCGGAATGCGGTCTGGTAGGAAGCCCTGAAATTATGATCCTGGGCTTTATCCAGTGAATAAACCAGAGAAACCCTGGGTGTAAATTTACCTTCAAATTTTTCATGTTTGTCATATCTGGCTGATGCAGTTACCTTAATCCTGTCCTTTAAGAATCCTTTGGCCATCTGAATAAAAGATCCGAACTGATTGACTTTTATCGGTTCACCTGGTTCATCAAAGAACACTGTTCCTTCCGAATTAATGATATAACCCCTTTGTGAAACACCCACTAGCAATTCAAAAGCCCGGACAAGATGTGTGAAATTATACATGCCTTCCACGTGCCATATAGAACTTTTGTCCACCACCATAGATCCACCTTCATTGAAAGGCCGGCTTGAAATACCATTAAACAGGGAATTAAATTCTTCTGTATCGGGTAAAGGAAAAGCCGGTTTAGATGGATCAAAAATATTCCCATTAGCATCTCTGTTATCAGCTGTCGTCCTGGCAAAATTATAAGCAGCATCCAATGACCCACCGGTCAATATGGTTTGGGCAAAAGCACCAATATACTCTTCATACCAGACATCGCTGGGTTTCCAGGCCTCGTTCATAAGGGTGGCGGTGGTTCCGGCATCGTAAGATCTCCCGGAATGTTCATTTATCCCCCATCCCCGGATATAAAAATTTGGACTTCTGAGCTCGAGTCTTCCTGAAAACAAATCAAAATCCACAACGGAAAACCTGTTTTGAGCGGTATAAATACTGTTGCCATTACTATAATTTACACTTGCAATGGCTTCGAGCTTTTCGGTTATCCGGTAATCAATTTCACCGGATATTTTAAGGTTGGAAGTATTTCCATAATCAACCATGTCTTTTTCTTTCCAGCCCGTTCTGGTAATGATCTGATCCGGGAACTGGGAAGCGATACCGGCAACACAGGCCTCAAATTCCGGTGTGCCGGGTGTCAATCCGTTATCTGTGCAAATTGTTTCAGCAATGACAGGTCCGATCTCACTTAGGTTCACTGGAACGATGGCTTCATCACCGTATACATTAACACCATCATATCCCTCATTCGTTTCACGGGTTGATTCCGGATTATCGATATCACCTACGTCCCTGTAATCTGTTGCATACCAGTCGGTGGCTTTGAGGTAGGAAGCATTGATCTTAAAAGCTACCTTATCATTGAATGAGTGCGCAAATCTAAGATCAAAATTAGTATAAGGTGTAATCCCGCTACTCTCACTATTGCCAACATTCATTACGCCGCCTTTTGCAATAAAACTCACACCCTGATAATCAAAAGGATTCTTGCTTGTCATATACAGGGTGCCGTTCATTCCCCCTGGTCCGTACATGGCAGAGGAAGCGCCCACGATCAGTTCCACACTTTCAACATCCAGTTCTGAAATGCCAAAAAGATTACCTGCTGCAAAACTTAATCCCGGCGATATATTTTCAACACCATCAATGATCTGGTTCATGCGATAATTATTCTCACCTGCAAATCCCCTGGTATTGGGAAATCGGAATGTCAGGCTGGCCACATTCATATCGACGCCTTTCAACTGATACAAACCATCATAAAAATTATCTGCAGCATTCAACTGAATATCTTTGATGCCCATTTTCTCCAGGCTAAGAGAAGAAAGCATTACTTTCTCTTCTACTCTTCCTGCAATAACTACTACCTCTTCCCCAAGTATGGCACCTTCCTTCAGGATCATTTCAACATGTTCATCAGGATTGCTCAGCGTAAATTCCTGGGTTTCAAAGCCCACGCAGGAAAAAACCAGCTGATATGGAGCGGACCTTTTGGTTTTAAATGAAAAATTACCCTGTAAATCAGTTATGGTACCTACATACAAGTCCTTTAACACGATATTGACACCTACGACCGGATCGCCTGTTTGTTCATTTTTGACACTTCCTGAAATGACATTTTCCTGTGCGAACGACCCGATGCTGAAGATTAATGCAAATAAGGTCAGATATATTATTTTTTGCATAAAAGTCCTTTTAAGGCCTAAGGGATCTAGAAATATTTTATACCCCTAAGCATAATAGAGCGCAAATTAATATAATTTTTTTAAAGATTATTATTCTTTTTTGCTAAAAACTTACACTTTTGCTCCTCAAACACCACTAAATTAAAACTAAAGTTATGGAAAAAAGAAGATTAATTTGGAGCTTTTCAGCCTATATGCTGGTTGGATTGGTTATGGCTGGATTGGTTACATTCACCAGCTGTAATGACGATGATGATGAAGAACCAGAGGCAACGACTCTGGCCGGCGTATACAGAATGACCGAAGCGATAACGACGACTGATATTGTAGATGTTGAAGATAGTGTGATAATACCTTCCGGTTCAAATGTTACAGCCATCATGGCAGGTGGAATATTTGGTGCCAGTCCATGTGATAATCCGGTCAACAGTGCCGTTGATATGGCCGAAGATGGCAAATTGTATTTTGTTTGCACAGGTAGTGAATCAGATAAAAATGGTGTAGATGCAGGATCCTGGAGTGAAAGCAGCGACTTAAGTACACTTACTTTAACACTGAATCAAACAGTTGTACCCCCAACCGGATTTGTACTTTCAATTGAAAACGTATCATTGACGGGAGCTGTTATTAATGGAACCATTTCAGGCGTTCCAATGCCTAATACTTTATTAGGAGCAATCCCGGGATTTGAAGATATCAATTTCCCGATAATTCAATTAGTAGGCGCAGAAATTGAGTTTACCGCGGTTCCGGAACCATTTTAAGAAATCACTATTTTAAGAAATTTATCCCGCTTAGGACAGTAATTAAGTCCCCAGGTGGGATTTTTTTTGGCTTATTCTGCTTAAAATTCCCTCTTAGATTGATTTTTCAGGCCGTTTTTCGGAATTTTTTGCTGCCCTATGGTTAAAATTTTATCAGACTTTTATATGCCTGGCAGCTCTTGTAATTCATTTCAGAAACATTCAGTTTATCTTTAGAAAGTATATTTTATTGAGCCAGCTTTCTTACCCAGGAAGGATTGCTGTTAAAGTAGTATTTTTACCTGATACAACATTATAACCTGGGTCATTTTCCGAAAAATCTGTTAATCCCTATATTACTTCTATATTCTCCGGTACTTTATAATCCCACAGATCCATCGAGAATCCCCATCGATCGATAATCCTGTCGAGTAGCGTTCTGGATATCACATATGTGTTTTTCCTGTATCCTGCCATACGCTCAACATATTCCATGAATACAGGTTTGGCATTTTCAAAATCCGGGATACCAAACTGTTCATAAAGATCTTTCAGGAATGACAAGGGTTCCTTTTCATAATCTTCAAATTTGATCTCTATAAGGTTTTGAGTGGGAATCAGTGATTTAGTTTCCAGGTAATCATGGATCAATTGATCGTATATTTCGAATATCATCTCCTCCAGCTCCTCCTTACTGGCTGAGTGAAACCATAATGTAGGCAAAAGTTCTGTGAAGAACTTTTTAGAAGACAGGAAGACGATTACCGGATTACGAAGTATAAAGATAAACTTCGCTTCCGGGTACATATCCAGCATCACTTTCAACCGACCCGTATTGCATGGATTTTTCAACAAAGGAATATTTCCACCGGTATTCATCATGGCCTTCTTTACCATCCTTTTATAATCCCTCTTCCATTTGGAATAAACCTTATCTGATAAGCCATTCATCCTGATATATTTATCATAATATTCAGCATAATCTTTCGGGAAATACATGAACTGGTAATAGTTCAAAGGATTGATATTAGTAAGGGCAAATTCTTCTTCCTGGGGAAAAGCTACATTCAATCTGACATTATCCCCCGGCCTTTTCTCCGGAATGAGTGCCCGCATAATGGTACGGAAAAGAAATTTGCTTTTGAGGTTATTCGGAAATACTGTCTGGTAGGTCGTGACATATCCCATTTGCGAATCCTGTGAGATCAGATTGTGCAAGAAGGTAGTGCCTGTACGCCAATGCCCAATAATGAAAACAGGATCCGATTTCAGCTTGAATGTCCTGCATTTGAAACTATAATATATTTTCTCATACCATTGAAAAAGAGAAGAAACAAGCACTACAATGGAGGTAAGTAAGGTCTTAAGATAATGTTTCCTTTCTATTTTCCTTCCCCACAAAGTCCTGATATAACTTACGGGATGGCTTCCAATCAAGGGTGATATGGGTGGTAATTTAAATTTAGCCATGCAATCAGTAAAAATTATTTTAATCTACTTAATTCATTTATCTTTGACGCTTCATTGAAACCTAAACTTTATAATAAAGTCAGAAAAATTTGCCGGGAATTTCCGCCTGTAGTAGGTTTGGGCTTTAAAAAATCCGTGATTCAAAATATTAATCTCAGATTGCTCTTGTTTTCAAAATTAACGGAATACAGACAAGTATGAAAAAAAACACAATCTTTTCTTATAGCTACGTGCTAATTGCATATATCATAGCCATATATGCAGGTAAATTATCACTGGATCATATTCAGACGTCCTCTGAAATTTTAGATATGCTTATTGCGGATATCATCGCCACTGTAATCATCTTTATCTTCAGCCTGATGTCCGGAAATTCCTCATTATATGATCCATACTGGAGTCTGATACCCGTCCCCATCGCTTTATACTGGATATATTTATTCCCGGAAGGTAATCACACAAGGCATATTTTTATGTTTATCGCCATTTCCAGTTGGAGTCTGCGCCTAACGTTCAACTGGATAAAAAGCTGGCCGAATCTAATGCACGAAGACTGGAGATATAAGAAACTGGCAGAAGATACGGGCCGACTATACTGGTTCGTTAGCTTTTTAGGTATACATCTTTTTCCGACATTGATTGTTTTCCTGGGAATGTTACCCGTCTTTGTTGCATCGAAAATGACAGCTGAAATCGGATTTTTTGACATAATTGGCCTTACTATTTGTCTGGCGGCAGTTGAAATTGAATATCTTGCTGATGAACAGCTCAGGAAATTCAAATTATCCAATCCAGTTAAGGGAGCTAATATGGAGAAAGGACTTTGGGGCATATCACGCCATCCTAATTATTTCGGTGAGATTTTATTCTGGTTTGGGTTGTTCTTCTTTGCCATTGGAGATCAATTTAAGGAAAATGCCTGGACAGCGGTCGGATTTATTTCGATGGTGATATTGTTCAAGTTTATCAGCATTCCGATGATGGAGAGAAGACTGGTAAAAACAAAAACAGATTATGAAAAATATCAGAAAAAGGTTTCAGCCATAATCCCAATGAAATTTTAACATCGTATCTGAAGGATTATGATATCCTTGATAATTTTTTGATGAAATGGAGAAAAAAGTAAATAATTTTTTATTCTAAATTTTGATATACTAAATTGGCGACCATTAAGTTATCACTAGCTGTCTGTATAAATCCTCGATATGGCATAAAATATATCGTTTACCCTGAGCTGATTTTCAGTATCTATAAGCGAAGGTCTGATGCAAGGAAATAATAAGGAGAAACAATACTGGCACACTACACCCAATTCCCGGATTCTGGATGAATTTAATGTCATTCCAGAATCAGGTCTGTCCACAGATGAAGCAGCCAGCCGTCTCAGGGAGTTTGGCCCGAATGAGCTGATTGAACAAAAAACAAGGAGCATTTTCAAGATCCTATGGGCTCAGTTCACCGAAACCATGGTATTAATCCTGATCATTGCTGCCATTGTCTCTCTTTTCCTCCAACATTGGCTTGAAGCTTTTTCCA
>JAHEGY010000244.1 GCA_024644875.1 Cyclobacteriaceae bacterium | reverse complement strand
TTCTGGGATAAATTGAAATTAATCCTGGTTTCCGGATCTATTTCCACCAGCGTTTTCACCGTTGAATTATTGTATTTAACCGGCCCCTGGCTCAGGGAAAGATTCGCTTTATCATTCAGGGGTTTATCAGAGACAAAGGTGATCACCTTTTCACTCTCTGAAAGGCTCAGATCTTCCTTCATGCTGTAAAATATTTCAGTCCCCCCGGTAAGAAGGATTTTTCCTTTCAGATCAGGATTTGTCAGAGGACCTTTGACAGACAACCTGGAATCGACAAAAACCTGCCCGAAAAAAGTTGAGTTGTCCTTTTCCTCTCTGTTCATTACCTGAAGGTCAGTTGATAAGATTTCCAGGTCGGCGTAGATATCTTTGGGATGGCGTAAATCGATGGAACCGTTAACAAACAGTTTATTATCAAGGGAGTCCAGAACAGTAAAATTATCCAGGACGATCTTCCCTCCGGCAAATCCTATCTTTTCCCCGGGTACTTTGTATTCAGAATTGAGAGCATTTACCCTTAGATTACCGTTGGTTATGAATATTTCTCCATTCATATTTTCGATCTCCTCCTGTGAGGAAATAAAAAGATTCCCGGAAATAAATCCATCCAGTGCTGAAAGATGTTTTTTCACAAAGGGCTGCATTGTATAAATGGGGATTTTTTTTATTTCCGCATTTATTTTGCGGTTCCCTCCGCCCCGTTTTTCACCTTTTAAAACGATTTCAGCTGAATCAAGACGGGAATATGCTTCAAGCGCAAAGTCACCCGGTTTCTCTGACTTGTATTGACCATTCAATGTAAGATTGTTAACATCCACATCCGACCATCTTAAATCGCTGAATTTCAGGTCGGATTTGATCTCTCTGCCGTTCTCTCCAAAGGAATTATAACTTACCGATCCTGAAATTTGTCCCCCCGGATTCCCCCTGATGATGTTTTCAGGTAAGAAAGATCCAACACTTACATTGTCAAGATCACAGGTTAATAAATGATTAAATTCATTGCTTAGAGCCAAAAGTTGGATGGATGAGTTATCTGTGTGCATCTTCAGGGCCGGAGAAACCCATTTCCTGACCAAATCGTATGATAAGAGTTCCTCAGCCTCCATCTGCCATTGCACACCATTCAGTATCAGTTGCTTTGAAGGGACTTTAACATATAGATTCTGGCCGTCTGCCGCTGAACTGATTTCCAAATCATACACCATCTTATTCATTCTATCAATGATGGAGAGGTTTGCTATACCCTGCCCGTTTGCTAAGTGGCTGGTAAGAAACAGTCTGTTAGCCGGATGAGAAAAGAGGATACTGCTGTCTGCTGCAACCTGCAGGTTGATTACCCCGGCGGAGTCGGTGATCCGGGTATTAAGCATCCCCAATGCTAACATTTTATAATTTATATTACTGCCGAGAATTGTCAGATGAAGCCTATCATTTGCGGGGCTGTTGATTAATTCCAGGTCAATATCTCCAAAGTGAAATCCATTCAGGATAACATCAAACACTTCATGATAGTTGAGATTTATTTTAGCACTTATCCCGGGTAAATATGAATTTCGTATGGCAGGACTCATTGTCAGTGAATCCAGTAATGATCTGATATAAATCCTGCAGCCCGTAATGATTGACTTCAGATCATTAAGCGGCTTCTCTATCTGAACATCCAGGTTATAAAATCCGGATTGACCGGACAGGCTTGTCAGCGAAGTATCCGATCGGAGGGAAGTATTCAGCAGGCCTGGAACTATCTTATGCTGAGGTGTGGTTAGCACCAGATCCGAAATGGCCAAATCAGACTCAAATGAGTTTATCCCTTTTATAAGATCCCCATCCAGACTTCCCTCAACATCAATGGTATCTGTTAACAGGTTAAGGTTATTACCTTTCACCATGAAGGCACCGGATGTGTTTATGGCAAGCACTGAATCTGCGGTGTTTACACCGGCAGTCAGATCCAGCCTGAGGGCAGGATCATCAACCATCATTCTAAAATCATATTTGGAAGGACGGATGCTACAGGCAGTCTTTCCATTGGTATAATCATATCCTTTATATCGGATAGAATCAACTGACAGAACAGCATCTGCAGTAATGGATTTATTTCTAATTCCATGGCCGGTTATTTCAACTGATCCGGTGTATTTTCCCAGCTCATCGTTATCAAGGATCCTGTCAAGCTTTACCCGGTCAAATGAAGATACCAAATTAAAACTGTCTTTGTTGAAATCGAATGCTCCGGATAAATCAATATGACCAAGATCACTGTCTATTTTCAGCAAGAAATTCGGTGACAATAATGAATCTGAAAGGTTGCCTTCTACTGTGAGGATGGAAAATTCGGGTATATATTTTTTGAAGCCAAGCTCTTCAAGGATCTCCCTTACCCATAGGGTATTCATCTCAGGTATTTCAAACTGCACTTTCCCATAGGTTTTATCAGGTTGGAAAGGCTTATTCATTTTCCCTTCCACAGTGAACAAGATATTAGGAGCCTGGGATACTGAAACAGCGGATAAATGGATGGCCGAATCCCTGAGGTTAATGCTTCCATCAATTGAGAACGGCTTCATTGACAGGGTATTTATGAATGGCTGATTCAGGAGGTCAGGTTTAAAACATAAAAGGTCCTGCAGGGAAACCATACCATTACTTATGGAAACATTTGCCGCTCCTGTTCTTTCCGGCTTCGCCATAAGATCGAAAAAACTACCCTCAGTGTTACCATCAAAATGAACCAGGCTATTCCCCGTTTCAACATATAAGTTGAGGTCTGTTGTTCCTGCTCGGGAATCCAATTCACCTTTCATCTTTTTTACTGAAAATCCATTATTCAGATCAAAAACCATGCTGTGCACCAGGGCATGGGCTGTAGAACTAT
>JAHEGY010000051.1 GCA_024644875.1 Cyclobacteriaceae bacterium | reverse complement strand
GAACACAGTGCGATTGGGGAGAATTCTCTACAATGGTGATTTCAGGATCTACTCCAATTCTGACGACAGAAGTATCAGTAGGAATACTCGCACATCCCTTATCCGTGTTTGTAACAATTAACGAGTAATCCCCTTCCGGCAATCCTGTTAATACGTTGCTGGTACCTCCCGGAGCAGGGATGGCCGTGGTGGCTGTGGCATCATCATACCACTGAAATGCAAAATCACTATAGTCCAGTACTTCGACTCCATTTCTTGTTACCACTGCCCGCAATTCTCCATTATCCGGCGCACTGTCCTCACACTTAACGTTGTCTGATATCTTAGCAATGTCTACTTCAAAAGGATCAGGAATTATATCAAAGTAATATACATTGTTATCAAGCTTACATTCGGTCAGCGTTCCACTTCCCTGTCCGGCAGGTAAGGTAGTTCCATCATCATTCAACACAATATATAATCTGAAGGCTCTTCCCGTTGAATTAAATATTACACCATTTATTGATATAGTATCCCCTACTCTGAAATCAGTCACTACAAGATCTTCCTGGTAAAGCAAGGTGGCCGGCTGAGCCGGAACCGGATCAATGGTCGGATCTCCATCCCAGAAACTTACAGGGATCGTCGTGGAAAGATCTAAGGAACCATCATTAATAATATTAAATTCGACTTCAATCCCTAAATTCCCACAAATAGGTGGAATTACATTGACAGCCGGAAAATAAGTAGGATCGTTTGGATCCTTATAATCCGGATCACCGGGCTGTGCATTTGGATTATCGCCCACAAAAGAAACATCAGGAGCCGGATAAAAGGGGCATCCATCTGCACTGATTGTCGGTGTTTGATTCAGGAATATATTGAACGGACGAACAGGTCCGGGAATCCCGTTACTGCATGGATCCTGGCCATATATCATGCCCTGGTCCATTTGTCGCCGAGGCACTGTTAAATCATCATTGATATTGACTACGAAATATCCTGGCTGATTCCATACTTTCCTGGTAGGAAGCCAGAGATTTTCGGATGAATAGAAAATATTTAATGCCCCTAAAGCCTGCTGCTGGATGGGATCATTAATATCAAAAGAGGAATTAAAATTACAGGGCACAGTAATATCCGTACCCCCATCACCATCTACATCGGCTATGATCGGGCCTTCCGTCATAGTGTGTGACTGGCAAACAGTAGACCATTTTACATCCTGTCCGGTAGCACCATCTACTATCACCAACTGTTGGCTATCACGATATACTACTTCCGGATTACCATCATTGTCAAAATCATAAATGGTAACCGTTACGATACCTGATCTAGAATCATTCAGAATCCTCGGTGAGGGCCACAGAGGCACAAGATTTCCACTGGCATCCAGGGTCAGAGCAAAAAGCTGATTTCCGGCAATGAACAATATATCCATCTGCCCATCCCCGTTGGCATCGCCCAGGTTGGGCCGGCTGGTTCCCCAGGGCCATCCACCCGGATAATTGGGATCAGGTGGTTCGAAGTAGGAATACGTATTGTTATGAACATCCCAGAAATAAATCGCGGTATTACCTGTAGAACTGCCTCTTGCTCCGGATAATACCACATCAAGATGGCCATCCCCGTTCATATCAGCCACACTTGTGCTGCTGTAATTGGTCAATTGATATTCAACAGCGTCAAAAAGTTCCTTGGGATAAAACTGTGCGCCGAGATCATTAATATCTGCGGCAACGGTCAGGTTAATCGGTGATCCTGGATTTCTGTTGGTCAGATCAGGAACAGCATATATAATTCCACCCGATACCAGCTCAAGATTTGGTGTTGAAGGTAAAATATTGACAGCAACCGGGGCGGAATTCACCTCGGTTTCCCAATCACCGGTCCCCTGTGCCAGCAATACGCCCGTTTCCGCTGCATGGATCTGGTTTTTATAGTAAATCTCTGCCAGTCCGTCACCATCAAAGTCCGCAATGCCCATAATTCCGGGTCTGTCATCACCCATATATACTGCATCGTACAAGGGTACCAACTGGCCATTCTCATAGGTAAGGGCAACCAGATAATAATCTTCCGGCATATCATTGGGTGTCTGCCTGTTTCCGGCCATGGTGAAGATCTCTCCCTGTCCATCACCATCTATATCAGCAATCAATACTTCAAGTTCATACACATAGTTTCCTTTAGGGAAAATTTTACCATCCTGACCAGTTGTCCCATATTCCGCCATGATATCGCCGGCAACCCAGGCCGGATCACCACCGGATGCGATAATACGAACTTGTTTATTCCACTTGGATGTTGCGACAATTTCGGGAATACCATCGCCATCCAGGTCACCGATGGCCATTTTTGACTGTGTATCTACCGTGTTTTGCTGGGTGGATTCTGTAACATCAATATAATCAAAGACATTCAGGGAATCCGGAGGCATAATGCTGCAATCGGAATCTTCCTCACTGACGAAAGTCATACCATAGAATGTTGCACATTCCCCGTCATACACATCGATCAATCCATCTCCGTCATTATCGATGCCATCATCACAGTTACATCCCCGCTCAATGCTGGCCGCGTATTGGCATTCCGGATCGTTGCAATCGATTAGTCCATTTCCGTTGTCATCAATGCCATTATTACATTCTTCCTGGCTGAACGCAACAGAAAATGACATAACTGATATTAGAACAAATAATACTCTTAGCTTGGTCATACAAAAATTATCTTCCCTTACTTTCCTAAATCATCATATAGCTAGATATTAATACTAAAAACCGTTGAAGGGTAACACTTAAAATAAAAAGTATCCCAATTCCCGGTTGAACATTTTTAATGGTTTTATAGCTGACAAATACGCAAAAAACTCAATTATACTCTTGTAATTTTACAATCCAATCTTCATCAATTCCAATTTTCTTATACCATAACGTAAAAAAACCAATTATCGTATAACTGTAACGCTTCCAGTTTTAGGATTTTTGTCTTCGTAGCGGATCACATAAAAATAGGCTGTCTCGGGCAGGTCATTTCCCTGGTATACAGCATCCCAATCGTTATTGTAGTTGTTGGTTTCATAAACCACACTACCTAGTCCATTATAAATGGTGATCTCTGCGCCAGGATAGTTTTCAATGTATTGGATGATCCATTCATCATCAATGCCGTCACCATTTGGGGTGAAAACATTACGTGGTTCTACATTTATGGCATCATCTGCTATAACCCTTACCAGAACTGAGGCAGTATCAGAACACCCTACAGCATTGGTACCGGTTACAATAAATTCTGTTGTTTCACTGAGTGTAGCGATCGGGTCAGAACTGAAAGGGTTATCTAATGGCTCAGCAGGTCTCC
The DNA here is from genome assembly GCA_024644875.1 of Cyclobacteriaceae bacterium. Taxonomy (GTDB): domain Bacteria; phylum Bacteroidota; class Bacteroidia; order Cytophagales; family Cyclobacteriaceae; genus JAGTVG01. Next base: position 25,166 of record JAHEGY010000051.1, on the reverse strand, counting down.
ATAGATATGAATCAGCACCTGTAGCACGTAGTTGTACTTCTGAATCCTCAATAATCTCATCAGGATTCACTGTGGCAGATACTACCGGGGTTAGCAGCATGTCTATGGTCTCTGTATTTTGAGCCACACAACCATTATCGTCTGTTACAGAAAGTGTATAATCCCCCGGTGTGTTGACAGTTATGATTCTTGTGGTTTCACCGGTACTCCATAGATAACGGTCAAAAATTGCGGAAGAAGATAAATTCAGCGGACTTCCCTCGCATACCATTTCTTCAGATGACTTTGTAATTTCAAACACAGGAGCAGGACTTATCGATATCGGTGATTGAAGTGTATCGCGGCATGTTCCCTCTGTGTATGCCACCACAAAAGTAATGGTAAATGAACCTTGGGAAGCATAGGTATGGGTAGGATTTTCATTGTTCACAGGGAATGATCCGTCACCAAAGTCCCAGGTATAGCCAACAGATTCGCCTAGTTCAAATGTTGAACTGTTGATAAATTGCATATCATTGTTCACACATGCCGGATCAGTGGTATAGAAATCGGCGACAGGCCTTGCTATCACATTTACATCAACAGAGTTGACGCTAAAGACTGAACAGGTTGTACTTGATTGGGTAACTTCAACAGAATGCAATCCATTATCCCCAGCCTGGATAATCGGGTTGGTTTCACCTGCTATTAGTTGTCCTTCTACATACCATTGATAGGTATACCCAGCGATCTGGTTCACACTCAGCTGCACTTCGCCACCCTCGCAGATTTTAGTATTACCATTGGCTGTGACTGTAAAGCTGGGTAAGGTTATCAGGTCAACGGTAGTTGTAGATACATTACTTGAGCAGTCGCCAACGGTAACCTGCAAACTGTACACACCGGCTTTAGCCGGAGATGCATCAGGAATCGTAATATTCTGATCCGAAGAAATGAAATTATCCGGTCCCTGCCATGAATAAGTGGCCCCAGCTATAGCATCGGTAGTTAAAACGATATTAGCTCCGTGGCAAAATGGCCCGTTATTATATATTGTCGGATCGGAAGGAACGCTTCCAGCCCCCGGGTTAACGATGACTGCATTGGATATTTCGGTACAGGTACCAGACTGGCTTTCAGCAATTACTCTGTAAACTCCTGGCTCAGTAACAATAATAGTATCTTCAATACCCGTTTTAAAGACAATATTATCACGGTCCCATGTATAGGTTATTCCAACACCCTTCCTGGCTGATAAGACAGAGGATGAACCAGTACAAATAGTGACCGGGCCCAATGGCTCTACAACCGGTTTATAACAATGGCCGTTCCTGATTACAGATAAAGAATATTGCGGGCTTCCATTAAAAGACGTAAAGGCGATATCGGGTTTTGCATCGCCATCCATATCCCCCCCTACTATGTTTCTTGAATACAGCGTAGTCGATATGGCATGCTTACCAAAACTTATGGATGAACCATTGCCGGTATTTTCAAAAACATTGATTGTATTTACATCACGCAAAGCCACTATAAGATCATTGAATCCATCACCGTCCATATCAGTAGCATGAATGCCCCATGGATTGCCATCAGTTGCCAGGGTATATTCTGTAAATGATGCCGTGTTGCCATTGTTTGCAGTTAAATTCTCAAGAACAGCCACTTCATTCTGTACCGTTTTGGTTACGGCCATATCAATTTTTCCATCATTGTTAAAATCTCCGGGGGTAATGTTGTTCAGGTTACCGACAACTGCAATATTTTGAATTCCAGCAAAGTTAAAATTACCAGGTGTGCTGTTGTTAAATCGAATAAAAATATCGCTGCCAAAAAAAGGACATGTTGCCAGGTCTGGCAAAAGATCACCGTTAAGATCTTCAACGATCAATCCATTCGTGGTGGACGCTCCTGTCATTGGAACAATAATGGGTGTAGCATTAAATTGAATATTTCCACCTGTACTTGTATTTTGGAATATATTAAGGTTTTCATTGTCTGTATTGGATACGATTATATCAGGCTTCCCGTTAAAGTCAATATCTTTAATCTCAAGTCGTTTTGCAATCTCGTCGGTAGGCAGAAAGAGTGATAATGCAGCTTCAAACTGAATATTTCCTGCACTGCTTATGTTTTCAAGAACATATACCACATTTCTTGGATTCCCCGTTTTAGACACAACGAGGTCGGATAATCCATCCCCATCTATATCCCCGCAGGTAATATTTGAGGTCGGGGAAGCCAGGTCGAGTTCCGGGTTAGTTACTCCGTTCAGTTCCGTGAGGTTGATGGTCTCAACAACAGAATTATTCTCATAAACTAAAATATCAGTATCCGTATTAACTTTGGTTGCTGCAACTTCTGATTTCCCATCACCATCAAAATCACAAAGACACAGATCAAGCAATTCTACCGAACTGGGGTAACTTATTTCCGGGTCCATAAGCGCAGGATTAAAATTATTCCCGCTATAACTCAGGAAAAATTGACCGCTGGAACTACCAGAAAGACCGTTGGAGGTATTAATTACCAGCACATTATCTGTTGTCGTCCCTGCAGGTACCTCAACTTCCATCGAATTAACGGAGGATGAGATCACATTACCATTAACACTTCCAAAAAATACTTCTACGTCAGCTACATTCACAGGGAAATTATTCCCCGATATGAGGATCCTCTGATTTACGGTCCCGTTACTGACACTAAGGTTATTGATAACAGGAACCTGAGCATCCAGCTTTAATACAAAGGCTGTGAAAAATAATATAAAATAAAACGTTTTTCTCATTCTTCTAAATTCCGTCCTCTGTGAATAAATACATCCTACGTTAATTTTGTAATCCGGTTATAACACAGAAAGTATCCAGGCATCTTTAAAATCAGGATTGCTCCGGGTTTCTAAAACCTTTTTTCTGAAACCAATTTTTGAATCACTTCGATAGATATATACCATCCACATTCTTTTTCGTGATACGTAACCGAATTCAGCCCGGTAACCCTCATTCCCCAGTCGGGTATAGTATTGTCTTGCCTCTGATTCATCTTTATATTCCCCGACAATGATGTAGTTCCCTTTGGGTAATTCAAAATCACTGATACCCTCATAAACTGTCTCTGATCTTATAGTAGTTACATTACTTGCTTTTCTACCCCTGGTCATGACCAACCTGGGATCATCATGCTCACTTGTTCTCACCTCCTCCTGAACAACCTGTTCTTCTTCCTCTTCGACTGGCTCTTCTATTTCAACAATAATCGGTGTTACAGGAGTAACCTTTGAGATGGCTTTTGTTTCTTTCTGCTGTTTTACTCTCTGGTCGGGATAAACCCGGTCTGTATCGACATAGGACACAAAGATCTCCGATGAAGCAGCACTTTTCTGATTCCTTTTCCCTAAAGCTATACTCAGATGGATCTCATGTGTACTAGCACCAATTCCGGGTAATTTTGCGCTGCCTATCCCATAGCTATATCCAATCATAAATTGCTTATTAATAGTTAATCCCAGCATAGCCGTTGCGCCATATTCCTGCCTGTATGATCCACCAAACCATATTAAATTCTTTAGATAAAAGATTCCGGCAATCTCGAATTGATCTGGCATTACCTGATTAAGCCGGTAGATCAGGCTTGGTTCAAAAAACATATCATCAAGCCCGAAGTAAAAACGGTAGCTGGCATTGAATAAAATTTCATCCAGGGGCGCAAAATTGCCATTCTCAAAACTATTAGTATTATTCAAATTTGGTTCAAAAAAGTTGGGAAGGGCTACGCCAAATAAAAAATAACCTGTTTGAAAGGAAATACCAAAGTTTCCATCAAGATACACGTTATTATCTATGGCATCCTGAATGGCCGGATCAGAGGGATTTTCAATCTGGTCAAAATCTATATTCCGAAATCCCACTCCCCCGGACAATCCAAATCTCAGTGTACTTTTCGGACTGAATTGTACCGCATAGCCCACCGTGAAGGTGACAGAATTCGTTCTGAGAATACTCCGCTCATCACTGTAGATCTCTGCTCCTGCCGAAACCCCGTATTTAATTGGCATATCAAAAGTTAAACGGGTGGTTACAGGTGCTCCGTCAATGCCGACCCATTGCTGACGATGACTCAGGTTGAACACAGGACGGCCTTCCAGCCCGGCATATGAAGGGTTTATCTGATAAAGATTGACAAAAAACATAGAGGAAGAGGGCGAAATCTGAGGGAATACCTGTCCGCTATGAGTTAGGATGATTACTGCAATTATAAATACAATCCTGTTTACCATAAAAAAACTATTCTTCCCGCTGATTATATCCTAACAATTAAAACACCTTGCCCTACCACTATTATATTAATTCAAAATTATTGGAAAAAGTAAATAATTACCCTATTAATATCAATTCTTAACACTTAATATTTTACTATTTTAGATTTAATTAATAATAAATACAATAATTTTTATGTTAGAATAGTTACATTTAGTAGATATGTGTTATTAATTACTAAAAAGCAATAGTACAACTATTGAAATAAGTAACCCAGATAATATTAATTCGCAGAAGTGTTGAAAAGATTTGTTAACCAGACTATTTTTCTTTTTGCACTGGGCTTGATTCTCGTTCAACTGATAAGTTTCAAAGCTCATGCTCAATACTTTATGGCTGGACCAAAAATAGGGGTTCAGGCATATACAGTAAGCTATCAATTAAATACTGCTAAGGAACAGTACGATCCCAAAGTTAAGTTTGGATTTAATGCTGGTGTCGAGTTTAATATACCACTCGCCAAGAATTTTAATCTGAATCCTGAAATAAACTATACCCAGCGGGGAAGGAAAATATATGCACAGGAAACTGGTTGGACCATAAATGAAGTCCATCATTATCTCGAACTCCCGCTGATCCTGAATTTTCAGGTGGAATCGCGAATTAAAAAATTGGGTCCCCTTAAGAATGTCGGTCCATTTTCCTGGTTCTTTGGCATAGGCCCAAACATGAGTTATCTATTAGGTGGTTCCGGAACACTGGAAACCCAGGGAAACTCCCATGATTATAAGATATCTTTTGAAGGAAATGAAGGGGATTATAATTATTTAACTTTTCATGATGTGAACCGGTGGCAATGGGGACTCGATTTCAATATTGGATTGATCTCGCCTCTTAAAAATAATAAAAATCTCATTACTACATTGCGCTTTACTTATGGTCATACTGCACTGGGTGAAGAAGATGGTTCATCCATGCCTATCCTGGGATTTACAGATAATCTAAATCATAGCTACAGAGTTTTGAATCTTTCGATCGCCTATATGTTCGGAATGGATGTTGGATTGCTGAGGAAAGGTAAAAGTACTAAAGGGGCTAAAATTAAGACGAAAAACGTAGGTGGTAAGTCCTCAAAACCAAAAAATATCAATACTTTCAAAAAGAAGAAAAACTGATAAGCCTCTCCGAAACAATTCAGTTTATCTCACGCACCCACATTAATTAAGCAAAAGTTTCTTCTGCGCTAAAACCTTACCATCAATCTTAATGATCAATTCCCAGGCACCTTTTTTGTCATTTACAGGTTCCCAGATGGTATCTCCCAGAAAAAACTGGAAAGGATTACTCCTGATCTGATATTCTCCGACAAATGAAGGGGCTATCTCTCCTGTTTTATCCTTAAATGGAGGGTGATGGATGATATACTCAAGATATCTTCCTTTCCCATGCCTGATCTCTACTATCATCCCGAATTCCACATCCAGTTCAGCCTTGATCTCATAGGTTAGTTCCTCCAGTTCAGGAAGATCCCGGCTTTTGGAATTCCACCTCGTATACTTCCCGTAACTGATGATCTCAACCTCAGGAAGATTCTTATTACTTCTCTTCATATTTCTTGGCATTGAGAAAAGCCCTGGACAATCCTTCCAGAGCCTTCTTTAAAATTGACCTCGGACATGCTGCATTTAACCTCTGAAATCCGTAACCCTCTTCGCCAAACAATTCTCCATCGCTTAGCCCAAGTTGGGCTTCGTCAATTATAAACTTCTTGAGTTTTTTCGGGTTGATTTTAGTATCCCTGAAATCCATCCAGACCAGGTATGTCCCTTCGGGTTTCATGATCTTTATCTCTGGAAGATTTTTCTGCATATAATCCTCCAGGCAGTTGATATTTCCCTCAATATAATTCAACAACTGATCCAGCCATTCAGCACCGTTTCGGTAAGCAGCCTCCTGTGCATATAAGCCGGCTATATTCCCGATATTCAGATGAAAATCATTGAGCTTATCTTTATAAATCCTTCTTTTCTTCAAATCGGATACGATCACATAAGCGGTTGCCAATCCGGCCGTATTAAAGGTTTTACTGGATGACATGCAAGTAATGGTATTCTTTGCAATTTCCTCATTTAAGGAAGCAGTCGGTATATGTTTATTTCCAAATAAAACCAGGTCGGCATGGATCTCGTCGGAAACAATTAAAATATTGTTTTTAAGGCAGATATCAGCTAATGACTTCAGTTCATTTTCAGTCCAAACCCTGCCCCCTGGATTATGGGGACTGCATAGAAATATCATCCTGGTTCTCGGTGTAATTTTCTCCAACAGGTCATCCAGATCCATTACATACCTTCCATTTTTAGCTTTTAGAGGATTGTTTAGGATATTTCTGCCATGATTTGTAATGGTTCTGAAGAAAGGAAAATAGACAGGTTTCTGAACTATGATATCATCCCCGGGATCTGTAAAAGCATGCACGAGGATGGCCATGGAAGGTACTACAGCTGGCCCGGCAACAATCCATTCCTTTCTGATATCCCATCCATGTCGAACCTTCATCCACTCGACTATTACATCATTCATGCCCGAGGGTTCAAGTGTATAGCCTAAAACAGGATGATTAAGCCGGGAAGTGATGGATTCAATAATAAAATCAGGTGTTTTGAAGTCCATGTCCGCGACCCACATGGGTAATACATCCTCCCGGCCAAAAATCAGTTTTCTCAGATCATATTTGATAGAATCTGTCTTCTGTCGGTCGATTATTTCATCAAAATTGTATTTCATTCTGTTAATCCTGGCTTAATTCATTTAATCTAAAAAGATACGAATATAAAATAAAAAATCCCGCCTGCCGTGGGGGTAGCAAGCGGGATGCTTTCAATTTCAGTTTACATAGCCGTTCATTAATACTCTTCGGGTAATTCTGTAAATAATACTTTGTCAGAATTGAGGAATGAAAAGTCTCGCCATGTATACTCGAGGATCGGACTGACTTTTAAAGTCGGTTCCTGTTCCCGGTTATTGATCAGTAATGACCTTTTGTTTACCTCAAATTCAAGATATTTTGCAAGTTCACCATATGAAACCATTCCATTGGTCTCTTGTATCTTTTTGAGCATATGATAAGTAAACATACCATGTTTCTTTTCCCGGTAGGCAAATGCAGTCTGATCACCACGAGATGCTGAGAATACAATCAAATTACCCATGACAAATGGTGACTTCGGTCTGATCCGTATACCTCTTGATGCAAGTAAACTTTCACTTCTGGCACCGCCACTGAAGCAGGCATCCAGGAATATACTAACCCGTTTCGTTTCATGGGCAGTATAGCTGTTATATACCTCTTCCAATGAAATGGCAAAATCAAGATCAGAAGGACTGACATCCACAGGGATGATATAGGGCTCCCTGGTTTGTTCATCTGGCAGTCCATGTCCGGCATAATAGAATACAAACTCTGCATCACCCTCATAGGCTTTAGCCAGGGCACTCATCTTTGCTAATGCCTGCTTGATCTGTCCAGCCGTAGCATCTATCAACATTGAAATATTCTCTCTCGGAATGCCAAAAGTCTTCATAAGATATTCAGAGAAGATCCTTGCATCATGTTCAGCAAATTCTACATCTATGCTACTCTCATTCCCTAATTGATAAGAACTATAATTTTCATTTCCTATGACCAGGGCAAATACATTTTCCTGTATGATGTTGTTCACCGGGATCATATCATCGATCTCAGAAAGCACTTCCGAACTTGCCACGGGTGTGGGGAATTCCTTCATAACAGGTATTTCCAACTCCGGAAGTGTGATGTTCAGGTTACCTAATTCAGGCTTTCCATTAAAGGTACTTACATAAACACCGTGCTGATACGCATCATAATTATATAATGATCCGAATAGGCTTGCCGTAAATTTAATTACAACAAATTTATCATCGAATATGGAAAATTCAGGATCCATAATTTCCACGAAATTCCAGTTATCCTTGAACCATATTGCATCTTCGATAGGCACGGGGATCAATGTAGTGATTGCCCCGGGCACAAACAGGGTAAATATTTCAGCATCCGCATTATACAAGCCAAGTTCAGCTTCATTCAGTTTAACATATTTCCCGGCAATCTCGTTTACTGCCAGAGAAGTCTGCCTGCGTACTTCAGCTTTGCGGTTTTCTTCAGTAACCCTGAGGTAATAATCCTCGGATTTTTCAAACTCTCCTTTTAATTCCCATTGCCTGATCTTAAACTCGATAAGCTTCCGGAGTTCTTCCTCTATAGAAACAGTATTGCTGACATTATTAAGGTCCTGGTAAACAGGGTTAATAACCCAATCACCATTCTTATTTATGATGCCATAACGGCCATTCTTCCTTACCACGGCCAAGCCATTTATAAATTCTCCGGCATAATCAAATTCAGGCTCTTTTATGGTGATGCCTCGACGATCAATGTACCCCCATTTGTTATTTGCTTTTATACTGGCAAGGCCATCACTAAAATGGTTTGCATCGGCAAACGTCAAAGGAATAACAAGATCTCCCCTATGATTGATAAAACCATATTTATCACTTCTTTTTACCAGCGCGAGTCCTTCTGAAAAAGCATCAGCTTTGTTGTATTTATGCTTAATGATCCAGTTCCCATTAAAGTCAATATAACCTCGCTCTCCCTTATATACTACTGAGGCGAGACCATCGGTAAATGGTTTTGCTATATCAAATTCCTTATCGATCACCTTGTTACCTGCCTTATCGATATAGTGGAAAGCGTCTCCAGTATATACTACTGCAAATCCTTCTGAAAACGAGCTTATAGCATAAAACGTCGGAGCAATTGCGATTGAGCCGGTCTTATCGATGAAACCCCATAGATTACCGGTTTTAACACATGCCAGGCCTTCTGAAAAAGGTTTTGCTTTATCGAATTTTGGTTGGATCATCCATTGCCCTTTTTGATCTATGTATCCCCATTTATCATAATACTGGACGCAGGCCAGACCTTGAGAATATGGAAACGCATTATCAAACCTTTCCCGGATTATCCAATGTTCATTTTTGTCAATAAAACCCCACAAGCCATCCTTTTGAGCAGGAATCAAATAATTCTGTCCATGAGATGCACCGGCAAGCAGGATAAATATGACATATAGTATGGTAATTATTAATTTTTTCATTTTGAAACAGTTAGGGTAATACGATTGTACTGGAATTCGGAACCATATACTCTGCTGTCCTGCAGCCACTCCATAAAATCACCTTCCTCTAACATCTTAGGCAAAACATAAACATCGGCAATATTTTCTGAAGCCTTTAACAAAGGCTTCTTATATCTTTCGGTAGAAAATATTACATATAAGTCAATAAATTCCTTATCCATTGCCGTTTCCAGATATATCTCATCAACCATCAGATAAGAAAAATCTTCAAAGTAATCAAAGGATTCACCATTGGCAAAGAACATGTATTCCTGATCAGCTTTTACAGGAATGGCATGAAGATATTGTTCCGGCATTTCCTGATAAGGAAGAAGCCTGTATGCCATATGGTCATCCTCTACAATATAAATACTCAGGTATCCATCAACAGGACTTGAGATTCTCAGGTACATGGGTGATCCACTGTTAAATGAATAGGTGCGGCATAGATCAGTCAAACAACTTCTTGGCTCAAAGCTCAAGTTAATCTGTGGTTTCACAATTTCGCGCACCATACCTTTGATTTTACATTTGATCCAGATCTCTGTCTCTTTACCGCTTTCCCCCTTTACGATCCTTGATTCTTCTTTATATTGTTCTTTGAGGGTTTTCAGCCAATCGCCTTTTACCAGGGTATGCCCAATAATTTTAAAATTGGCTTTTCCCTCTTCAATCATCATATCGGAATCCTGTTCAACATATGATCCGAAAGCATTATCAATTGCGTTAATCATCGCCTGCTGCCGGGCCAGTTCCTTAGCATCTTCCTTACTCATGTCAGATTCAATCCTGACCTGGGCCTCACCGGATGTATCTACTACCTTCTGACCGAACGCACCACAGGCGATGAACAATAATATGATAACATTTCGAAGCATGTTGAATGATTGATCTTTATTAAAAGTCAAGAAGTTTATCTAACTTATCATGAAGGATCTCGGTTTCTTCCTCCAGTTTCTTGCGAATAGTCTTCTTGGCTGTTTCCATTGCAATATCAGTATTGTAACCGATTCGAACTGATGATTCTACATTTTTGTTGATCTTTTTGTAGATCTCAAACATGGTGATCACGCGACCTATTTCCTGCGCAATAATGTTTTTTGAAGCAGCAACCGTTTTAGTAACAGAAGCAGCCTCTTCATTATTCAGCTGGCTGTTGGCCACACTGTTTTCAATTAGGGCAGCTACATTGGTCTGAACAAGACCTGCCAATTCAAGTTTTGCCAATTCCATAGCCTGCAACTTGGCCGCAGACTGGGTTTCAGCAACCGAATTCCCGGTAGCCACTATATAAAGAGGATAACCATCTTCATCCTCCATATACTGAAGTTCCCAGGCTTTTTGTATCTGTTTGTCCATTGGCAAGGCACCGGGTGATACATACCAATCTTTCCTCTTAAATCTTTTAGCTTCCTTGCGAGCCTGCTTGGCGGCTTTTTTCTTGATTTGCTTGGTAAGCTTTCGATCGGGATTTTTCGCCTGGACCACATTGCCCATTCCAGCAATAAAAATGACCAGGAACATTAACGAAATCAATGAGTGTAAACGTTTCATTTTTTTAATAAATTTTGGTTATAAAACATAACAGGCAATTACTGTTCCAAAAATGAAATCATTTAAACCGTATAAATTTAAACCAAGGGGAGTAAAGTCAGTTTATAATTGATATTCAGTGAGTTATGGCCTTATAAAATGTCAAAAAAAATTGCAAATATCCTTTGTTTAATTTCACTATATATAGAAAACCGGTAAATCAAGGGATATAAATACTTGTTGAGAATCGTTACGAAAAATATTGAGATCACGGATAATATCTTGCTACTGTAGAAATCCTGAATTTATTTAAGGAGTTCATTGGTTAGAGAATTTTTCAGTATTTTTATGAAAAATTTTAAGCAGAATCATAAAAATTGATAGCAGTCAGGAATTTTGACAGGTACATACCCTAGTCCTTACTAAATTTCAATATAACATCAGGCAGTAATGACTGCAATATTTTTTCGGAATATTATGGATGGTAAGGGCTCCTGGTTAAAAAGTTTAAATAAAATGATGCGATTCCGGGCTCTAAATCCAAATCAAATTAAGATAGTGAATATCTTTGCGATTCGGTTGGTTCCACTAAAATAGAAATTGAAACTGAGTAGATAATAAATTATAGATCATATGAAACGAGTCCCGGTCTAGGGGCGCTCGTTCCATGTATATTAAAAAATTAAACACATGAAAGAAGTTGCTTTAGGTATAGATATAGGAGGAACCTTTACAAAATTTGGATTTATCGAACGAAATGGGGAAGCTATTTATGATAGTTCGGTTACAACAACCGGGCATAAGAATATTGCATCCTATCAGAAAGCCCTTGCCGAAGAGATTAAAAATTCCTTTTCCAGATTTCAGGATGACTATAAATTAGTCGGAGTAGGCATTGGAGCTCCCAACGGCAATTATTATAAAGGAACGATAGAGTTTGCCCCGAATCTTGACTGGAAGGATGTGGTCCCTTTTGTTGATATGTTTAAGGAACACTTTGACCTTCCGATGGCCCTGACCAATGATGCTAATGCCGCAGCTATTGGGGAAATGATCTATGGCTCTGCGGTCGGCATGAAGAACTTCGTTATAATTACACTCGGCACAGGATTAGGTAGCGGGATTGTTGTCAATGGAGAAGTAGTGTACGGGCATGATGGTTTTGCCGGCGAGGTAGGTCACGTACAGGTTTATGAAAATGGACGTATGTGTGGATGTGGTCACAGGGGTTGTTTTGAAACATATGCCTCAGCCAGTGGGTTAAGAAGAACCGTATTCGAATTGTTGTGCAGCGAAACTACGAATACTAAACTCAGGAATGTCAACTTCAATGACATGACAGCAAAAATGATTGCCGATGCTGCGAAGGATGGGGATCAGATTGCTATTGAGGCTTTTAATATCACTGCGAAAATACTGGGCATGAAACTCGCAGATACAGTGGCACATACAAGTCCGGAGGCAATATTCCTTTTTGGAGGTCTTACAAATGCCGGCGATATGTTGTTTATTCCAACCCGAGAAAGTTTTGAAGAGAATTTACTTAAAGTATATAAGAATAAAATTAAGATTGTCCCATCAGGTTTACAGGAAACAAATGCTGCTGTTCTTGGCGCCAGTGCGCTCGCCTGGAAAGAACTGGAAAAATAAATCTTATATAAAGCTGGGGTTTCTGCTAAAGTAGAATCCTTAATTCCGTAATATTGCTCATGAAATAGAACATTTTAAATAATCACAATATGAATAACCGAAGATTTTTACCTCTTATCATTATTAGTTTCATCGTTTTATTTGTTGTAATTCTTCTGTCCTCAAGTTTGTTCCTGACGATCAGACCAGGGGAAAGAGGAGTTATATTCGACCGGTTCAGCGGTCTGAAAAAGGATAATATCTACAGTCCCGGGTTCCATGTAAAAGCACCCTGGAACGATATGATCATCTATGACGTGACAGAATCCCAAATTGAAGAGACCATGGATGTTCTTGATAAAAGTGGATTGTCTATTAAGGTAGATGTTTCCGTACGTTTTCACCCTTTTTATGAAAGGGTAGGTTACCTGCATGAAATATTCAGGGGAGATTACATAAACCGTCTTGTGATTCCGGAAGCCAGGTCTACTGTAAGAAAGGTAATGGGGCGATACACTGCCGAGGAGATCTATTCAACAAAAAGAAGTGAAGTTGAAGAATCTATCATCGTTGAAACCGAAGACATTCTCAAGGAAAATTTTATTGTAATGCGGGCTCTTCTGATCCGGTCCATTAATCTTCCGGACCAGATCAAAATGGCCATTGAGAATAAACTGAAGCAGGAACAGGAGGCTCTGGCCTATCAATACAGGCTGAATCGTGAAAAAAGTGAAGCGGAAAGAATGCGCATCCAGGCAGAAGGTGAGGCAAGGGCAAACCAGATCATTAACAGCAGTCTTACAAGCAGTCTGCTGAAGATGAGAGGGATCGAGGCAACCATCAAACTTGCTGAATCCCAGAATTCCAAAGTTATAGTAATAGGAAGTGGAAGTGAAGGATTGCCGCTGATACTTGGCAATAACTAATAAAATAAAAATCCCGCCAAATTAGCACTCAGCAATAAGGCGGGATTCTTTTCCATTTCAATATTTACTAATTCTGATGAGCCAGCTCCTGCTGATGTACCAGTTCTTCCAGCATATCAGTGGTTAATGACTTCGGTCTTTCTATAGGATAGCCCAGAGCCCTGTCCCATATAATATTAGCCAGAACACCGATCGATCGGCCAATACCAAACAGAACAGTATAAAAATCATACTCTGTAACCCCATAATGCCATTGGATAACACCTGACTGGGCATCCACATTAGGCCATGGATTCTTAGCCTTACCCTGCTCAATCAATATATCAGGTGTAACCTCGTAAATCAAACTGACATATTTGAAAATAAGATCATCAGGCAAATGCTTAAGGCAGAATTCTCTCTGAGCAGTATATCTTGGATCGGTTTTTCTTAAAACAGCATGACCGTATCCCGGGATAACCTGACCAGACTTTAATGTATCCCAAACGAATTGCTTCATCTCATCTTTTGTTGGTACTTTGCCACCCATTTTCTTCATTACATCCTGTATCCACCTTAATACCATTTCATTGGCAAGTCCGTGTAATGGGCCAGCCAATCCATTGATCATGGATGAAATGGAATAATATACATCAGAAAGCGCACTTGCTACCAGGTGACCTGTATGAGCACTTACGTTTCCACTTTCATGATCGCTATGCAGAATGAAATACAATCTTGCAAGATCATCATAGGGCTTTCCTATCCCCATCATACGGGCAAAGTTCCCTCCCCAGTCCAGTTTAGGATCACCGGGGATAATATCTCCATTCTTATATTTCTTCCTGTAGATATAGGCACCAATACGTGGTAATTTTGCAAGAAGGTTCAAAGAATCTTCATAGGTAGGATCCCAAAGATCCATTTTGCCAATTTCCATTTTCTTGTATTTTGGCGTAAAGATGGATTCTTTTTCCATCGAAACTACCGCTGCAGAAAACATGACCATAGGATGGCATTCTGCCAAATCATCAAGTACCTTGTATACATAATCAGGTACATTTCTTCTCAGGACCATTTCATTCATCACTTCCTTCACTTCTTTCTTGGTTGGGATATCACCCGTCAGCAATAGATAAATAAATCCTTCAACGTAAGGTATTTCGGCTCCCGGAGGTTTTGGCAACTTCTCGAGAACTTCTGGAATGGTATATCCCCTGAACCTGATCCCTTCAAATGGATCGAGGTAGGAAATATCAGTAACGAGGCATTTTACTCCCCGCATACCGCCTAAGGCCTGTCCAATAGTGACTTTCCCAATCTCAAGATCAGCATGCTCCTTAATTAACTTGATGGTCCTGGGACGCCAGGCATCAATTTTTTTTGAAAGTGTTTGTTTTAATATCGACATATTAGAAAAGATTAAGAATTAAAAAATGCTCTTGTGTTCATAGAGTAAATAAATCGACTTAAACAGATGATAATTGTTCATATTTTCCCAATTTACTACTTGCTATCGGGTAATCCTTTTAAGAAAAATTACCTATCTATCAGAAAACGGATTTAATAAATCCATTAAAATTATTTGCATTGTATAATAAGAACATATCACAAAACAGGATAAGTTCCCCGTATTCCAACATTTATAAAAAAAATATAAATGATAATTCCAGTTGTTTAATTTAAGCATTTATTCAAAAAATTGATAATATTTCACTGGTTTTTTACAATAATTTTATAAAGTGATTAAACTAAGTACTCTTATCGTCTTCAAATTCAATCACCAGGCAGAATCTAGCCTGTTTCAATTATTCCTTGGCCATATATTGTTCTCCGCGGGAACAATATGCTGCTTTCTGTTTCAATATTAAGTGCTGGGTTATTCTAATTTTCTAAAACATTGGGTTTATTCATTAGTTACCCATATAGATGAGGATTTACCTTATAATTAACTAAAATTTATTATTTTTGATAGCAGACAGAGGAAAATCGTAATTTCATCTATTTCAAAATTTTTTTAGCAATTATAACATATAATTAAAATGTCAGATTACGCAGAATTAAATCTTGATGGCAATAGCTATCAACTACCCATCATCGAAGGGACGGAACACGAAAAAGGATTAGACATCTCCAAATTAAGAGCTTCTTCAGGTTACATTACTGTTGATACGGGTTTCAAGAATACAGGATCCACTAAAAGTTCAATCACCTTTCTTGATGGAGAAAAAGGAATTTTAAGATACAGGGGTTATCCTATCGAACAAATAGCTGAAAAATCATCCTTCCTGGAGGTAGCCTATTTACTTATTTATGGTCAACTGCCATCACAGGTTGAATTGGATCAATTTATGTCATCAATTAAAGAAGAATGGCTGGTTCATGAAGATATAAAAACAATTCTGACAGGTTTCCCGGCAGACGCACATCCGATGGGGGTATTATCATCACTTGTTACGGCACAAACTGCTTTTTACCCGGAATCTCTTGATCCTTACAGGTCTGTGGAAAAAGTGAACAGAACCATAATCAGGTTGATTGCCAAGATGCCAACAATGGTTGCCTGGGCTTATACCAGGTCTAAAGGACGCATGAGCAACTATCCGAATAATGAACTTGGATACGTTGAAAATTTCCTTAAAATGATGTTTTCCACCCGGGCGCAGGAATACGAAGTGGATCCAATCATAAAGGACGCCATGGACAAAATATTCATTCTGCATGCTGATCATGAGCAAAACTGCTCCACGTCAACAGTTCGAATTGTAGGATCTTCACATGCCTCCCTGTATGCCTCTATAGCAGCAGGAGTTAATGCGCTCTGGGGCCCATTACATGGTGGCGCAAATCAAAAGGTCATTGAAATGTTGAATCATATCGAAGAGAATGGTGGTGATGTTCAAAAGTTTATTGCTAAAGCGAAGGATCCTGATGATACATTCCGGTTAATGGGCTTTGGACACCGGGTATATAAAAACTTCGATCCAAGAGCAACGATTTTGAAAAAATCAGCAGATCAGATATTTGAAAAACTAAATATCGATGACCCTATGCTGGAAATCGCAAAGCATCTTGAAGATGTCGCCCTGGAGGATGAATATTTTGTAAAAAGAAAGCTATACCCGAACGTGGACTTTTATTCAGGAATAATAATGAAAGCCATAGGTATTCCGATAGAAATGTTCCCGGTCATGTTCTCAATTGGTCGTTTACCAGGATGGATCGCCCAATGGAAGGAAATGAGAGAGCATCAGGAACCAATCGGAAGGCCTAGACAGATTTACGTTGGGGCAACAGAAAGAGATTACGTTCCACTGGATAAAAGATAGTCTTTATAACCTTTTTTCAATTATCATGCAATAGGTATAACTTCAGGATTAATAGGGTCTGGTAAATCATACTATTTGATAATAGTCATTCTGCTCTATCAAATATTATTTTATCATTTTTACAAGAAGCTATTGTAGATCTTATTCTAAGTGAAATCGGTTTTAGAGATCATTTATGATTTTACGGGAAGGTTTATCAGGATCAATCTTCCGGTTTTCATAGAAATTACATACTTTTCGATATCAAAATTCCGGAAAACATGACTTTACAGGAAGAATTCCAGGAGGCGGTAAACCACACTAAAGAACTTAACCAACGTCCTTCAAATGATGTCCTTTTAAAACTGTATGCTTTGTATAAACAATCCACTGTGGGAGATGTTCAGGATGATTTACCTGATGTGATGGATTTTAAAGCTACAGCAAAATACAGGGCCTGGGAATCATTAAAAGGCAAACCTCAAAATACTTGCCAGAGGGAATACATAGATCTTGTCAATTCACTAGAATAGTAATAATGTGGATTATTTTTATCAGCCGGATATAATACATGATGCTTTCCACCTGGACGAAGAAGAATCCAGGCATTGTGCCAAAGTTCTGAGGAAAAAGATTGAAGATCAAATAATAGTCCTAGATGGAAAGGGTGGAATATACACATGCAAAATTAAAAAAATTCATGGCAAACAGGTTGAATTCGACATTATAGATAAAAGGACTAGGGAGGAATCCGGCTATTCAGTTCACCTGGTCATTGCTCCAACTAAAAATGCGGATAGAATAGAATGGTTAATTGAAAAGTCCATTGAGATCGGATTACATCAGATTTCTTTTATTGACTGCCATAACTCTGAAAGACACGGGTTAAATATGGCCAGAATCAGGAAAAAGGTGATTAGCGCCATGAAACAATGCCAGAATCCTTACCTACCGATAGTAAATGATATTCTTCCGCTCAAAGATTATTTAGATACTGCAGATGAAAATTCAGAGAAATACATATGCCATGCCTCCGGTGGAAAAGGAAATTACCTTATAAATGCCGCCAACAGAGGTTCCTCCTACCTGGTGCTTATCGGGCCGGAGGGTGATTTCACGAAGGAGGAATTAAGCCAGACTGAGAAAAAAGGTTTTATTCCAGTATCACTGGGCAATTCCCGTTTAAGGACAGAAACAGCTGGACTGGTGGCGTGTGTAGTACTTAATGAACTAAATTTGAAGACCTGAAAGATCCCATGACCGGCCTGTCACATATTGTATGTTTCCATCATTAACCAACAGGGGTGATTGGATGTTATTCCTGTATAAAGTCCCGGTTCCCAATCCCTGCTCAATCTCCACTCCTATTCCAAATGTGTATTGACAAATTGCATTAAGACCAATATTTGATTCAAGTGCTGAGGTTATCCACCATCCGGTTTTGTTTGATCTTGCGATCTGGATCCAATCATCGGAAGCAACGAACCCTCCGAGAAGTGAGGGTTTTAATATGATAAAGTGTGGTTTAATAAATTCTATCAGTTCCATTTTTTGACGGTACGTATAAGTCCCAATTAACTCCTCATCCAGTCCAATGGGAATGGGAGAGCATTCACATAGTTTCCGCATCGATTCCCATTGCCCTGCTTTAATGGGTTGTTCAATAGAGTGAATTTTCAGTTTCTCCAAAAGGTTCAGCTTCTTCATTACATTTTTCATATTGAATGCACCATTGGCATCAACCCGCAATGTAATGTCCTGTTCCGTAAATTTGCTTCTTACATATTTAAGCACTTCCAGTTCAGCATCAAAATCAATAGCTCCAATCTTAACTTTTATGCATCTAAATCCGGATTCGATCTTTTCCTTAACCTGTTCCAGCATAAACCTCTTCTCCCCCATCCAGATTAACCCGTTGATGGGAATAGCCTCTCCATTTATAAAACCATTATGAAAAACTATCCTGTCACCTCCATTCATTCGATCGAGGAAGGCTGTTTCAATACCCATCCGGATAGAAGGCCAGCCCACAGCCAATTGTTCCTCGAAAAATTTTAAAAGAGAATCGTAATCACTTATTCTTTGCTGTTGATAGCTGTTACAAACCCTTGTTAATTTATCTTCATAATCCGGTCTGTCATCAATGCTGAGGCCGGGTAAAAAACTGCACTCACCAATGCCTGTTATCCCGGAATTATCTTCAATTAATACAAAATAAGATACCTTGTTTCTAAGAATGCCCCGTGAAGTGCCCGCATCGAACTTGAACTTGAGATTATATTTTGTCCAGTGTACTTTCATCTTATACCAAGCTATCTGATAAAGATCGTATGTTTAGATAAATCCTTTCTATATTTGCAAATTAGATGGACTAAAAGTACTAAATTTTATCTTATGTCAGAAACAGAAATGACCTTTGATGTATTGATTGAAATTCCTAAGGGAAGCAGGAATAAATATGAATATGACAAGGTTAAAAAAGTGGTAAGGTATGACCGGATGATCTTTTCGTCGATGCACTATCCCAGCGATTATGGTTTTGTACCGGAAACACTTGCATTGGACGGTGATCCGCTTGATGCGCTGGTCCTGGTATCTGACCCTACCTTCCCGGGATGCCTGATTGAAGTAAAACCCCTGGGTCTGTTCAGAATGTATGATGAAAAGGGCCCTGATGATAAATTGCTATGTGTACCCGTGAGTGATCCAATATGGAATAAATTAACGAGTATAGAGGAGGTTAATCCTCATATTATCAAGGAAATCGAACATTTTTTCAGTGTGTATAAAGATCTTGAAGAGAAAAAAGTAGGCATCGAAGGATGGGAAGATAAAGAGTCGGCCATTACAAGCATTTTAGAATCCAGGAAACGATATTGGGACGACTATAATGCGCTTGGAACATCTAAAGTATAATTTAAAATTAGTTTCTCCTTTTAAAATTTTCTGATGCCTGTACTGGAACTGGATGAATTCAAATATGACCTGCCGGAATCCAGGATCGCCAAATTTCCACTGGATAAAAGGGACCAGTCCAAATTACTGCATTATAATAAAGGTGTGATATCGCATTACCAGTTCAGGGACATTAACAGACTATTACCGGAAAAAAGCCTTCTTGTGTTTAATGAAACAAAGGTCATCCCGGCAAGATTATCCTTTTTCAAAGAAACTGGTGCTGTTATTGAGATCATGCTCCTCAATCCCATAAAACCATCAAGAGATGTTAATATCTCAATGAGCTCTACTGAAAGCGTAACCTGGGAATGCATGGTAAAGAACATGAAAAAATGGAAACCGGGGCAAACTCTGATCCGGGAGATAATGATACATGATGAAATAATTAACCTTGAGGCCAGGTTGGTTGACAGGGATAATAATCATGTAGAGATCAGCTGGATAAACCCGGATCTTACTTTTGCTGATATTCTTGAATGCTCAGGAAAAGTGCCACTTCCCCCCTACCTGAAGCGTGAACCCGTCGCCATTGACAAACAGCGCTACCAGACTGTTTATTCAAGGAATAAGGGGGCCGTTGCCGCCCCAACCGCAGGATTGCATTTTACTGATGAGATCATAACGGAAATTAAGCAGGCAGACCATGATACTGATTATTTGACCCTGCACGTTAGTGCCGGAACTTTTCAACCAATAAAGGAAAAAGATGTCAGAAGGCATGACATGCATATGGAAACCATATTGGTCAGCCTATCGAATCTGGAAAAAATAAAAAATAACCTGGGTAACATCGTTGCAGTTGGGACCACCTCTATGCGTACCCTGGAAAGTATATACTGGTATGGTGTGAAATTATTTTCTGGAGAGGATACATCATTTTTTATTGAAAAGTTATATCCGTATGATATACCGGTCGATAAATTACCATCTGTAAATGAGTCATTGAATGCTATAAAAGATCACATGACCAAGATGAATATTGAACAAATCCAGGGCGAGACTCAGATATTTATTTTGCCCGGGTATAAATTCAGGATATGCCGGGGATTGATCACTAACTTTCATATGCCAGGTTCTACATTAATGCTCCTGGTAGCTGCATTTGTGGGAAATGACTGGAAAAGAATTTATGATGAAGCTTTAAGCAATGATTACCGCTTCCTGAGCTACGGGGATTCCTCATTTCTTATACCAGAAAACCAATAACGGAAAATCCCGCCTGGGAAGGCGGGATCACTGCAACCGATACACATTTTTATTCTACACCATTAGACGGCCGTCAGTATTTTATATATCTTTATATTTGCGAATTTAGAATGATTAAAATTTATGTTTGTTTCATATATTCAGAAACAAATAAAAGGCCAAAACATAAAACCCTTCATTTTGATGGTTTTATGCGCTTTTAGATTTGTGAATGATATTATTTTTAGAAAATATTCCCAAATTGGGACAAAATTAAAATTATGGCAAAACTAGTACGATCAAGCAGGAAAGTTATAGCAGGGGTCTGTGGAGGAATAGCGGATTACCTCGGTTGGGATCCTGTATGGGTTAGAATATTATTCGTGGTATTATCTATTGCTACAGCAATTTTAACCGGTGTTATCGTCTATGCTGTCTTGTGGATAGCCATGCCTGAGGCGGAATAAATCAGAGTTGCTCAAGACGGTCCACAAGAAATTCCATCTGCTCCTTCGAATGCACAGGGTAATTGGCAACACGTATATTTGAGCTGGCATCTGGCCCTTTTAAAACATCCAGTTCAATCCTGTTTCCGGACATAAATTCGAATAATTTTCCTCTGGGAATTTCAGTACTGGCACATAGGATATTTTGGGATTGGAAATATGGATCTTTTATCAGAGGAACCAGATTTTGGTTGTCGGCTATCGAATTATAAAGAATAATTGATTTGTACCTGATCTCATTCCTGATTATTGCTAAGCCTCTATTCAAAAAATCCTGCAATATCTTGCCTAAAACATAAATCCTTTGAATCTCTATTTCAGGCTGAAGAATACACTTTTTCGATTTTGCAGCCCCAGGATCGAATTCTACAAATTTACCGGAAAACTTATCCGCCAATTCATCAAATAAATCTTCTCTCAAAATCCAGACTACCAGATCCTGGTCCATGCCGAATCCATATTTTGTTTCGAAGCTGAAAGATTGAATATTATTATAATCCAGGGGATCCGTTGGGCTGGATAAAGAAATATCCAAATGAATAAAATTCAAATCATTAAGATCCAGGTTTTCTTTCAGATCACCGGGATGTAGTTTACGACCGGTCATTGGATCAATATCTTGTATGATCAATGACATCTCACCCATATCCCCGCTTACGAGACCCTCTGGTGACCATTTCGTAGATTTCTCGTTTTTGAGATCCTCTGGCAGCAGATCGCCGGATTTCTCGCTTTTGAGATCCCAGTGTAATAATATCTTACTGCCCTTGTTAGAAAGATCTTCACTCAGAAAATTATGATTGAAATCTTCATCTGCTTGCATTTTAAAGTTATCTGAAAACAGGGAAGAACTGGCTATAATAGACCCTCTCCGCATCAGACTGGCAAGCGATTGAACCAAAAATTTATTTTCCTTCAATAAAATAATGTGAAAGCTTTCGGGAATAGCAAAAATTTCTATCAGCCCATCAAGAACTTGTTTGATAATTCCCGGTCTTACCCCGGGATCCATGTGATTATCAATATATCCTTCCTTAGTGGCTTTTTTCCAATGATAGTTGTATGTATGAAACGATAAAGGAGGGTCTGCTTTGAAGGATAATGACCTTAACATAGGAAGCGTATTCGCATTGGTTTGAATAAATATAATAAAGTATTCAAAATGGATTGTTGAATTTAATTATTTTTGTATCTTTATTTCCAATATTTCGAATGTTCTTTGATAAAGATATTTAAGATTACCCATCGGTGCTGACATTATATTAATCAAACTTAACACTAACAATTTACCGAGTAATTCTTGCTGTTTAAACCGGGCCTCAACCTGTTTACAGGTCTCCGGATTTCCGGAGTTAACAGTGGATTGTTGATACAGTTGAGAAGCTCAAATCCTGTCAATTTGAGGTTTGATTACCTTTAATCGCTCGATGGGTTTTTTTTATTCTAATAAAGCACCCGGAACCTGATTGTATTCTCTATTTTCCTGAATTCTTTAATTACCTGCCTGTCATATTCCTTGTCAACCGCAAGAATCATATAGCCTATATTTTCATTCGTCTGTAAGTATTGCCCAACTACATTTATATTATCACCGGCAAGAACATTGTTGATTTTGGCAAGGATGCCAGGCACATTATGGTGTATATGGATAAGGCGGTGAGCATCTTTAAATACCGGCAGTTGCAGTTCAGGGAAATTCACACTATTATTTGTATTCCCGGTATTGATGTAATCGATCATCTTGCTGGGGACAAATTGGGCAATATTTTCCTGTGCTTCCAGTGTAGATCCGCCTACATGGGGTGTTAAAATGGTATTTGGAAGATTTCGGAGTTTAGATATAAATGGTTCCTCATTATTCTTGGGTTCACAGGGAAAAACATCCACCGCAGTACCTGCTATTTTACCGGATTTAATATGCTTTTCCAGGGCATCTGTATTTACAATCTGGCCCCTGCTTAAATTCAGAAAAATAACGCCGTCTTTCATCAGTTTGAATTCATTATCTCCAATCAGATCAGTATTTTCTTTACGGCCATCGACATGAATCGAGACGATATCAGACTCTTTCAGCAAATCTTCCAGAGAACCTGATTTTTGAGCATTGCCAAGCGCAAGTTTTTCTCTAATATCATAATAGCTAACCTTCAAACCCAATGATTCAGCCAGTATCGATAATTGTGACCCAATATTCCCATATCCTACTATCCCAAGCCTCTTACCCCGGATCTCATAACTTCCCCTGGCCGATTTGTTCCATATACCCTTATGCATACCCTGGGATTTATCCGGGATATTTCGTATCAGCATGATGATCTCTCCTATCGCCAACTCCACCACCGACCGCGTATTGCTGAAAGGAGCGTTAAAAACGACCACACCCCTATCCTGACATGCCTTCAGATCTATATGATTGGTTCCTATACAAAATGCGCCAATGGCCATGAGACGGTTGGCGTGTTGCAGAACCTTTTTGCTGATCACAGTTTTAGACCGGATGCCGAGAATTGAAACATCCTTAATCTTTTCACACAATTCATCCTCATCATACCCCGAGGAAACGGTTTCTACCTGGTATCCTTCCTGCTTAAGTAATTCAGCGGCCTGAGGGTGCACATTTTCCAGCAGAAGTACTGAGATCCTGTTCTTGGGATATGAGATGGATGCTTCTATCTTGTTTTGAAATAAGATCTCATCCAGGCTGGGTGCTATATGATCCGCTCTCTCCACAACTGAATTCCGCTCTACATTCTCAGTAAAAGCGTAAAAGGTATTGGCTAGTCCAGCCTCTTTGATCTGATAATCAGAGTACCCATCACCAATAACATATATATCACCCTTGAGGTTTAGTGATTTTAGCAACTCAACCTTTCCATTGTCCTTGCTCAAAATATTATTTTTGTCGAATCCTGTAATTTTGCCATCACTGGAATAAGTGAAAGTATTCGCAAAAATATTTTTTTCAGGAATACCGAAATCCTGAACAACAGGGACAATGATTTCGCGGAATCCATTGGAAATTATATAAATCTGATCGGAATAATTAATAAAGAATTGTCTGTTCCTGGAAAAAGAAGGTGAAATATCTCCCCTGATTTCCTCGATTAGTGGTTCAAAATGATGCTTTGACGCATCCAATAAGGTTATACGGCTGGACAGGGACTCCGGAAAATCCATATTCCCTTCCATAGCTTCATCTGTGATCTGATGTATTTTTTTAAGTTTTTCCTCCGAATCTGGCTGATCAACCAATGAATATTGACCTAATAAATCAAAGGTCTCCGATTTAATAAAAGTGCTGTCAAAGTCAATGACAAAAATGATCTTTGAAGTATCCATAATTGAACCATCTTAGATGAACAAAACTATACAAATGATAAGGATTATTACCCGGAAATCAATTAAAATGAATTTTAGTCGTTATACATTTAATAAAATCCATTTGAATGAAAAATTTATTGATAAAACTCCTTATCGGTGTTTTTTTTACATCATGCAGCACAAGCAGTACTTTGATGCAATCGATCATGTATGGGGATGACGGATTATCAGAGTCTGAAGTAATTCAAGGATTAAAAACTGCTTTGGATATCGGTACTGATAAAGCAGTGAATCTTGTATCAGATCCTGATGGCTATCTTATGGATCAGACTATTAAAATCCTGCTGCCTCCGGAATTGAATAAACTTATTAATGATCTGAGAGA
>JAHEGY010000243.1 GCA_024644875.1 Cyclobacteriaceae bacterium | reverse complement strand
ATAGTGGCTCTATAGTTGCTCCCCGCCTGCCCCAGGCCATCTAAAATTGACTTTCTGTCGCTATCTGATATTTTTCCTTTTAAGGTGTTCTCATATTTTTCCAAAGTGGTGCTAAGCCCCTCAAAAAAGGTAATCAATTCCTCAGACAAGGCTACCTGGGTAAAAGAGGAATTGGTAAGCGTATTTTGAAAGAAACTTAAAAACCTTCTTATATAATAGAGGGTCACCATAGAAACCCCATTCCCTACCAGGGCATTATTAGCATCATTCCATTCCGGCCTTTGCGTATTCAGCCAGATCCCGGCTTCCGGAATAAAGTTGGAGCATTTTGCCATCAGGGTGACCAGCAATTTTTCCAGGAGATTTACCTTGTAGATCTCCCCGCTATTATCGGTCAAAAGGGCCCCGTCTGCACCCATCTCCTCTTTTCTTTTGATGATCTCTTCGCTTAGCTCATGATCAAAATCAATTGTATCCTTGGGGTTTTTTAAGGTATCCTGATAACTTTTAATCTTATAGGGAACATTCGCATACACAAACAGCTCCTGATTAAAATAGCCTTCCAGTCTGTCGGGGTAATAGTCTTGTATGAACTCTAAAAATTTTAGAAGGTAAATGATCTGGTGATCACCCCAGTACCCAATATAGGACCAGGGATCGTCCGGTTCTATGATCTCCCAGTCAAACCCATCTTTGGTCACACGGTAGGGATTGTAGCCTTCAAAAGTGGTGGCATTTAAGAATTTATGGATCATACTGTCTATAAATTCCGGGTAGGAATGCGCCAGGGCTTCCCAGTTTTGGAAGATATCCCGCCAGTTGCCCTGATAATCCAGAATATTAGACCCATCTACCTCACTTTGCGTATTTATGGAAAACTTGTTCCATGGCCTGCTGGGGTCTCCATGCCGGCGACTGAATTTTAGAGGCATATACTCAAAACACAACCTTTTGAAATCGTTATCTGTGTTCTCTAAAGCGAGTTGGTGCAAGGTTTTCAAAGAGAAAGTTGAAGGCAAAGCGTTTATCTCCGCCTTATTGTTTTTCCAGACTTTTTTGTTAGCCTTCTGCAGATAGGTCGTGAAATCCTTTTTTTGAATCTCATAATTCTTATCAAAAATACCACCCCGCATGATGTTGTACAGCACGTTGGAATAGTGCCTGGCGGTACGAAGGTTATCACTGGTTAGCTGTAAACCGTCTGCTGCGGCAGCCAAATCAATCAGGTTTTGGGTACCCAGGGCAATATCCTGGTTGACTAGTTTAGCTAGGTTTTGAGGGCTTTTCAATTTTTCCTTGATGTCGATAACCTGGGCGGGGCCCTGGTTTACATTAGCAACCAGCATCCAATCTTTTTGCGATGCTGCGGCCAAATTTAAATCGGTACTAATGAAATAGGCTCCTTTTTCAGCTTTGATATCAGTTTCGCTCTTGAGCGTCTTACCTCGTCTAAAATCATTGAGTTGTAGGGAAGAGACCAGATACTTTGGCTTCTCTAAACCCACAGACCAGGCAATGGTAGCCTTGAGGGCTTCGCTTGGCTCTGCCTTGTCTACAATTATGGCACTCAGGGCAAATATTCCCAGGCCGGTATCCGACTCTAATTCACTCTTTTTATAAGCATCCACGAGGTTACTCCTGCCATTTTGCAAATCGGTATTTACCCCATAGGGCAGTATATTCTGCAAACCATCTAATAGGGTAACCTTAATTTCTTTGTTCGCATTATTTAGGAGGCTGGCTTTTCTAACAAATCCGAAGGCATTGCTCGAGTTCCATTGGTACCGGAAGGTGAGGCCCAGCTCCTCGTTAATTTCTTCAAAGATGATCTTATTGCCATAACTGTTCTTGTAGAGATTTCTGGTGACGGTATAAAGGCCTTCATACCGGTCAGAAAAAGGTTCCCATAAAAGGGACTTGCCCTCCAAATGAACCTGCAACAAGGTTTTACTGCCGGTTACCTCCAGAGATTCGGTTATTTTATCATCGGTATAATACGGGAAAAGGGAAGATTCACTATCCTTTCTTCCTGCGGTTAAGGCACCATTACTTGAAATAAACATCCAGTGATTGGAATCACTTACAATGCTCATAAAAAAGGGTCTTAAATTATTACTGTTGGAGATTTTGTAATAATCCTCATTTTCAAAATTCACATATTCCCCTTTTACTTCCTGGGTTTCTAAATGAGCTAAGGCTTCTCCAAGGTATTGTTGCTCTGATTTCATAGTCGATTCGTTTTATTTGAAAATAAAAACCTCCTAAGAAATAAATGACTTAAAGAGGTTTTATATCTGGTATTTTTTTGAGCTTTTAGAAAATTAATACAACTGCATAAGTTACTTTAAAATGGATTCTCCGTAATAATCGATGAACGTTTTCCTCCAGGCTTCAGGAAAAGGGTGTTTTTTTAATTCCTCCATGTCATAAGCCATCAACAAGGTCTTGGAGATGGCTGCGAGCCGATCGTGATTTTTGCTATAGATTTTCCCTTCACAAAGCACCCGATCTTCCATCAATTCAATGATATCCAAACTAATCACAACGGTGTCCGGATAGGTCACCGGAAAGATATATTTACAATCCTGCCAGGCCAGAATAGGAACAATTTTCCTAAACTTGAAATCTTCTCCATGCATTTTTTTAAACATCTCAATCCTTGCAGATTCCATCCAACGCAGGTAAACCGTGTTGTTCACGTGTTGTGCAGCATCCATATTACCCCATTGCACAGGAAGTTCAAGTGTTACATAACTTTCTAATGTATTCTCTGTCAAGCCATCAATTATTTAATCTTAGTTTACCATAAAAGGAATATTGGCTGTTGCCGAATGGTTTTGACCATCATTCACATAAACGAACAAGCGGTAAGGCCCTTTCCCCGGAGCCTTAAATACTACTGTTCCTTCTTCCTGCG
>JAHEGY010000242.1 GCA_024644875.1 Cyclobacteriaceae bacterium | reverse complement strand
TAATTCACTTTGACATTGGCACTTCCAGATCTCATTTTCAACTTTTCAATAGGTAAATCCGAAAGATCAATATAGGTGTCTCCAATAGCATAGTTTAAATCTAAATCCAGCGGTTTGAGTTTTGATAAATACACCTTCCATGTATAATCTTCAACGGATTGGGTGCTAAACATACGTTTGGTAATTGTGGTGCTTAACGAAGCGTTATTTTCTTCACCTAAGGCAACTGTGACCTCTTTTGTTCTGTCAATAATTCTCTCATTATAATGCGGCTCAACTACATCCGAAGTACTATGAATATCCACAAGGCTGGCTTTGAGGCCAGATTCTATTACACCCTGACCACTAGTCGAATTCAGAGAAAACTTTACTTTGTCAATTTCTTGATTATCTGAAACGGTAAAGGAATTATTTAATTGAGCTTTTAACACGAAGCTTGCCGAAAAGGCAAGCGTGAGTAGTATACCATTTCTCCACATAACACCACGTACGGTATTCTGTTATTAAAGGTTACAGCTACTCTTAATAATTCGATGAATATTATCTTGCTGTAGATTAAAAGAATTCTTTCATGCGATCGAAGAAAGAACGATCATTTTTCCCTGGGTTTGGAACAAAATTTGGAGATTCTCTTAATTTTTCAAGCGCATTTTTTTCCTCTACGGATATTTGTTTTGGCGTCCAGATATTTACATGTATCAGCTGATCTCCAGAGCCATAACCATTAATGTCCTGAATTCCTTTTCCCCGAAGCCGCAAAATCCTTCCTGATTGTGTCCCAGGTTCAATTTTAATTTTTACCTTCCCATCAATAGTAGGAACCTCAACGGATGTTCCCAATACCGCATCTACAAAATTGAGATGGAGATCATAAACTACATTATTCCCATCACGTTTGAGCAATTCATCAGGCTTTTCTTCGATCAGGATCAGTAGATCTCCGGCCGGGCCACCATTTGGGCCATGGTTTCCTTTGCCTGACATGGAGAGCTGCATGCCGTCTCCAACACCGCCAGGTATTTTTATATCTATTATTTCCTCCTTTTGCAATAAACCACTACTATCAACACCGGCAGGTCGTTTATCAATGATTTTTCCAGATCCATTACAGGTATGGCACGTTGAGGCTGACACCATTTGACCAAGCATGGTATTCACAACTTTTCTCATTTGGCCGGTTCCACCACAGGTGCTGCAATCCTTATACGATACTCCATCAGCGACAACAAGACGATTTACTTTAATTTTTTTCTCGGCACCATGAGCAATTTCATCCAGAGTTAGCTTAACTTTTATTCTAAGGTTAGATCCTCTTCTGCCTGAACTTCTGCGTCCTGATCCTCCACCGCCACCAAAAAAGCTTTCAAAGGGATTGTGACCACCAAACACATCTCCAAATTGAGAGAAAATGTCATCCATTGACATACCTCCTCCACTAAATCCGCCTCCTGCACCACGAACTCCTTCGTGGCCAAATCGATCATACTGCTGACGCTTCTGCTCATCATTCAACACTTCATAGGCTTCAGCAGCTTCCTTGAATTTTTCTTCTGCATCCGGATTATCTGGATTCTTATCCGGATGGTATTTGATGGCAATTTTTCTGTATGCCTTTTTTAATTCATCTTTAGAGGCAGACTTTCCAACTCCTAAAATTTCGTAATAGTCCCTTTTTGCCATGCTTATGCTCCTATAACAACTTTTGCAAACCTGATAACCTTATCATCCAAATAATACCCTTTCTCAACGACATCAATGATTTTTCCTTTCATTTTTTTCTTTTCAACAGGCATCTGACTGATTGCTTCGTGAAATTCTGTATTAAATTCACTCCCCGCTTTATCACTCATGGGTTTTAATCCTTTTTGCTGTAGTATGTTGTTGAATTTGTTATAAATCAAATCGAATCCTTCTTTTGAGGCTTTGTGATCTTCACTTTCCTCCAGGGCTTTTTGTGCTCGTTGAAAATCATCCATCACAGGCAACAAAGAGGTCATCAAGTCTTCAGTAGCTGTTTTTATTAAATCCAGCCTTTCCTTGGCTGTTCTTCTTCTAAAATTTTCAAACTCTGAGTACAATCTTAAATATTTGTCCTTTGCCTCTTGTACTTCAGCCTTCAATTTTTCTATTTCATTATCAACTGATTCTTCTGCTGAATCATCTGATTCATCCCCATTTATTTTCATTTCCGGTTTTTCTTCCTGATCCTGCGCAGTTGCAGCTGCCTCTTCCTTTTCCTCAGGTAATCCCTCAATAATCTCTGGATTTTCTACCTTTTCCTTATCTATATCTTTTGCCATTTTATCACTTTTTTTGAGTCTTTTTTAATAACAATCTTTTTGCCAATCTAATAATATATGACATATTGACACGCTTACTCATTTATAGCCCTCCACAAAATATCTTTAAGTTCGTCGATGCCTTCATTAATTACCGATGAGATAAATACGTATTTAATTTGACCTGGTAGTTCTTTGATTAACTCCTCTTTTAATTCCGCATCAAGCAAATCAGCCTTGGAGATTGCCAAAATCCTCTTCTTGTCAAGTAATTCGGGATTATACTTTTTCAATTCGCTCATGAGAACCTTAAAATCTTTCCTGATATCATGTGCGTCTGCAGGTATCATAAAAAGCAAAATCGAATTGCGCTCAATATGTCTTAAGAAACGGTGCCCAAGTCCTTTTCCTTCGGCTGCACCTTCAATTAACCCAGGGATGTCAGCGATAATAAATGATTTATAATCACGATATTTTACCACACCAAGGTTTGGGACTATAGTTGTGAATGGATAATCTGCAATTTCAGGTTTTGCTGCTGAAACTACTGAAAGCAATGTTGACTTGCCAGCATTGGGGAAACCTACCAATCCAACATCAGCCAATACTTTAAGTTCCAGGATCACCCATTCTTCAATTCCGGCTTC
>JAHEGY010000148.1 GCA_024644875.1 Cyclobacteriaceae bacterium | reverse complement strand
AGTATTCTATGATGGTACTGTTACCGGTGGAAGGAAAGAAAACTGACGACATATTAGATATATTGGATAAAGATTCTTTTGAGAATTGGAATAACTCAATTCAGCCAATAGAGGCAGAATTGTTTATACCAAAATTTAAAATTGAATATAAGGCCCTGTTGAATGATGCATTGAGTGATATGGGGATGGAAATTGCCTTTACTGAAAGAGCAGATTTTACACGGCTCTTTGAAGAGAATTATGGGTTGATGATCAGTAGGGTAATACATAAAGCGGTAATCGAGGTAAATGAAGAAGGGACGGAAGCGGCGGCGGTAACGGGAGTGGAAGTGTCGTTGACATCATTACCTCCTGAAAAACCAGTGTTAACACTCAACAGGCCTTTTATTTTCTTTATAAAAGAGAAACATACCGGAGCGATATTGTTTGCAGGAAAATTGTCTAATCCGGAATAAGAAACCTGCTTAAATACTCAGTGATCACCCTCACGAGTTTGGGCACAAATCTCATCCTATTTGAGTTTGTGCCTTTTTTTAGTCACGTGTGAAGGGAACGAACCTTACTGGAAAAAGATTTTTAATACTGGTTTTACCATCCTTCATGGTCAGCAATTGCAGACTTTGTACACTATATTTTGGTCCTATTGGAATAACCAGCCTTCCC
Organism: Cyclobacteriaceae bacterium; assembly: GCA_024644875.1. Classification (GTDB taxonomy): domain Bacteria; phylum Bacteroidota; class Bacteroidia; order Cytophagales; family Cyclobacteriaceae; genus JAGTVG01. Next base: position 8,885 of record JAHEGY010000148.1, on the reverse strand, counting down.
CCTTCTCTTAATTGTTCAATTAATGGTTCCGGGACCTCATCCGGAGCTGCTGTTACGACAATGGCATCAAAAGGAGCTTCTTCCGGCCAGCCATGATATCCGTCACCAGTCTTAGTGTATATATTTGAATAGTTCAAAGATTCAAATTTTGCCTTGGCTTTATCAGCAAGTTCCGGAATTATTTCGATAGTATATACACTGTGAACGATTTCTGCGAGAACAGCTGCCTGGTATCCTGATCCTGTACCAATTTCCAATATGCGGTCATCCGGTTTAGGATTGATTACCGAAGTCATAAAGGCTACAATGTAAGGCTGAGAAATTGTTTGTCCATTCCCAATGGATAATGGTCGGTCCTCATAAGCATAAGCCTTCATATATTCCGGAACAAACTCGTGACGAGGTACAGTACGCATTGCCTTCAAAGTGGCCCGGTTATAAACATTCCGTGCCTCAATCTGCGTTTTAACCATATCTTCACGAAGCCTTCTATAGTCATCCTGATCCTGGCTAAAAACCAGGGCCAGTAGTGTAGACAATACAATTGTGGTCAGCTTCATAACTTTAATAATTGATTGACAATCAACTATTTAAATTATAATAAAAAATTATAAATATCCAGTAATAAGGATGATTATTATGAGATGGCTATTGCACGAATTGTATGGTTGTTTTCTCCTTTTTTATCAAATGTCCTTCCCCATCGAATTTCAGCTCATACACGTCCTTACCCTTTTGAAAGGCGAATTTATATTCCTTTTTGGTTGTTTTCTCTTCCAGTTCCTTATCTATGATTTTCCAATCTTTAAACTCTGTATCACGGATGCCATTTCTCACATTATCACAAATTGATTTAGTAAACCGTATATCAACCTTCGACTTCTTCCAATTTCCTTTTGCATCAAAGGAAACTTTGAAATAACTTCCCCCAAGATGAAACAACGCCTTATGACCATCCAGCTCATTTTCCAATTTATACTTACCTATATTCGGATACATGATCTTTAAAGATTCCTTGATATGATCCTTAACATCGATACCATTGATATTTTCAGGAGGAAATGCAGCCACTTCTATATCAGAATTTGGATTAAAGCTCCCACAGCTTAGGAGATACAAGCTAAATATTAAAGTTAAAATGTATGTTGTATAACGATTAGGCATCACCACCTGAAATTTATAATAAAAGCTATTATATATGAAATTGAAACGAAAATTATTTCGTAATTGTTTTATTTTAACGTTATCATCGAATAATTAGTACTAAAGCTGAGATGGCGGTGGTCAGAAGCAGAAATACTCTATAGGCTCTTTCGGGGAAAATTTTCACAATATATATACCCATAAATGCTCCTATCGCAATAAAAGGCAGCAAGACCAGATCAAAAATGAATGTGTCTATATAAATTGTTTCCCAAACAAGTATATGAAATGGTATTTTGAAAAGGTTTATAATCAGAAAAAACCAGGCACCAGTTCCGATATATTCCTTTTTAGGTAAGCGCATGGATAAAAGGTATAAGGCCATAATAGCCCCTGCCGCATTTCCCACCATAGTAGCAAATCCTCCTGCGAGTCCCATTACTGCTGGAAACAATACCCCTCCAGGTATCCTGATATCTTTTTTAACATCTCTCCAAACGAGTATTATAACACTGAGCATTACGATAATACCCATGATATCCTTAAACATGACATCATCAATCACATCGCCGACATAGATCCCGACAAATACTCCAATGACCGTCCAGGGTAGTAATTTCAATACATAGGACCAGTTGGCATGACGGTGATAATAACTTACTGCAAAGACATCAGCCATGCTGAGCAGTGGCAGAACGATCCCGGTTGATAATTTACCACCAAAAATTGCAGCCATGATCGGGATAACCGCCATCCCTGCCCCTGAGATCCCTGTTTTTGACATCCCTATCAATAAAGCAGATATAATAACCATGGTCCACTGAAATGTGTTTAGCTCAAAGGTTAGGAAATCCAGCATAATGCATAAAAATAGAGGGTGGAACCCCGGTATTATTATTCTTTAAGGAAATCTTCCTTAGGTAAATAAGATATGGGCTCAAGGTCATTTTTCAACAACCTGTCATTTATCTTTTGAAGATTTACTGAAACAAGAACTTCGAACTTTTCTTTTATAATATCCAGCTTATCGTCCAGTATTTCAGCCTGATCTATCTGTGAATCAGACGGTTTACCCGGATACGAACTCACATATCGATACAATTGAGAGATCAATTCACCAATTTCCTCACCTTCATCAACATAGAAATCACCACTCAACGATACCAGCGTTGAAGCCAGTCTTTCTGTTGTTTCTGCGAAGGCCAGTAACTTTTTACTTTGTTTCTTATCAGATTCAGCTCTTGACTTTGCCTGAGTGGTCATTTCCTGTAGGACATAATATATGTATGCCAGGTCTTCTGTCATATTATAAAGTTTCCGGGTATATTCATATTGAATCTTACGATCTTCATTGGAATACGGACTGTTTGAATCATAGGTTAATTCAAATTGTGAATCATAAGTATCTTTCCCCTTTATCAATTTAACTTTATATGGTCCGGCAGGAAGTGATGGACCGAACAATGATCCAACCAGGGCCATTCTGTTATTTGTCGGAGGAGCTTTTGGCTTCCTTGATCTTATTGGGATCTCAACAATATTTATTCCAGCTGATTTTCCTGCAGGGGCCTCTCGTATAAAGTTTCCTTCAGAATCATATATTTCAAGGTACATTTTCCCGAATGTATGCCTCTTTTTCATGTAATAGACAATTTTTGCCGATTCGTCCGGATTGGATCCAACAAAATTACCTGCACCTGAATACCAGGAAGTACCGCTACCCGGATCTTTTAGTACTGTAGGTTCAGTTTCAAAAAAGTATAGATCATTTTCTGTAACTTCAGGTGTCATCTGACGAAGTGGCGTTATATCATCCAGAATAATTACACCTCGCCCGTGACTCGCCATTATCAGGGCATGATCTCTTGGATGAATTACCATATCCCTTATACCAACTCGAGGTAGATTGTTTTCAAACCTGGACCAGGAATTACCACCATCAACGGTAATATAGAGCCCAAATTCTGTTCCCAGAAATAATAGGCCAGAATTTACCAGATCCTCCCGTACCGAGAGACAATATCCCTCAACTTCCTCAGTAGCAGTCTGCTGCCATGTCAATCCTAAATCAGTGGTCTTATACAAATAACTATTCATATCCCCTGACCTATGACCATCTATGGTAACATAGGCTACGTCCCTGTCATAGTGACTTGCCTCAATATAGGATATCCAGGTGCCTGACTTTATATCGGGAATATTGTTTGTGACATTATTCCATGTAGCCCCACCATCCTGAGTAACCTGTACATAACCATCGTCAGTTCCTACCCAGATAACCTCTTCATCTTTCGGTGATTCAGAAATGGCATAAATAGTCGTATTGTTTTCAGCCGTTGAGTTATCAATTGATAATCCACCGGATTTTTTTTGTCTTTGCCTGCCTGGATCATTGGTAGTCAGGTCCGTTGATATTTTGACCCAGGATTCACCCCGATCCTCTGTTTTAAGTAAAAACTGGCTGCCGAAATATAACCTTTCAGGATTATTAGGGCTGATATGGACTGGAGCATTCCAGTTAAAACGGAATTCGGGTTGATCCGCTTCAGGGTAGGGTTTTATACTTTTTGCCTGCCCTGTTTTCTCATTATATCTAATGATCTCACCTCCCTGATACTCCGCATATATTATATCTTTATCCACTGGATGCCGGAACGAATAAAAACCATCTCCTCCATAAGTCATTTTCCAATCCTGATTTGATATACCCCCCGGACTACTCGATGGGCCATACCATGAACCATTATCCTGCAAGCCTCCATACACATTATAGGGAGATTCCATATCCACACTTACATGATAGAATTGAGATACTGGCAGGTTCATATACATTTTAAAAAGATATCCGCCATCATAAGATTCATAAATACCCCCATCGGTTCCTATGATGATATGCTTTGTATTATTTGGATCGATCCATACGTCATGTATGTCTGAATGCACATTACTCCCTACTGTCCTGAAACTCGATCCTCCATCCTTACTAATGGTTAAGTCTAATCCACATTTAAATACAATACTGTCATTTAAAGGATCCACCGCCATTCGTGAAAAGTAAAATGGTCTTACGGTTGTGTTAAAATCCCCATTGACTTTTTCCCAGTTATTTCCTGCATCCGATGATTTATATAATCCCTTTTTAGACTTATCTTTAACTTCAACCGTGGCATAAACGACATTATTATTCGACGGGGCAACTGAAACCGCCATTCTTCCCAGGGTTTCGTCCGGCAAACCATTTTGAATCTTTGACCAAGTCTCTCCTCCATCAATTGATTTATACAAACCACTTCCCGGACCGCCCGAGGTGAAAAAATCAGGTTGTCTCCTAAAATCCCACATGGCAGCATAAAGGATCTCAGGGTTTTCAGGATCGACATCCATATCGGCACAGCCTGTATTGGCATCAATAAAAAATATCCTTTCCCAGGAATTTCCACCATTTATTGATTTATAGATGCCCCTGTCTTCACTTGAGTTCCATAGATCTCCTAAAACACCTACGTAAATAACATTCGGATCCGATTTATCAATAATTATTGAGCTTATTCTTTCAGAATTCCCTAATCCCTTGAACTCCCAGGTCGTTCCGCCATTAGTTGTCCGGTAAATACCTGTTCCTACAGATACACTGTTCCGAACCCAGGTTTCTCCTGTTCCAACCCAGACAGTATCAGGGTGTTGCTGATCAATTCGGATTTTACCAATAGACATGGTATAATCATCAAATATTGGGGAAAGAGATGCGCCTGCACTATTGGATTTCCAGAGCCCCCCGCCAGCTGTTCCGATATACATTGTTTCAGGTTTGCTATTTACAACATCTATTGTAGAGATCCTGCCGCTCATTACAGCAGGACCAATATGGCGGGCACGCAAAGAGCCAAACAATGCCTTGCCTTTCAATGGTTTTTTTTGTGCGTTACCATTCTTGAAAGGAAGAATTAGTAAGCATAGTAATAATAGGATGTATTTTGATCTATACATTACAGTAATGTTTAAAGATGTGTGTTTCTACAAAGATCAGATTATAAATACGATATACGTATTATGATCCATTATTCACCCGGCATGACAAAAATTGAATCATCGATCTCCTCATTTAATGTATACCCTTCGATGGTCATTTTCATAACAGACTGCCCGTTCATTCTCGTATCGATGAAAAAGGGCATCATGAATTCACCTACTTCCTGATAATCGCTGATATAGGTCTCCGTTTCCTGTCCTTTTGCCGGTCCGGATTTAACGAATGCACGCTGCATAATCGGTACGAAATACTCAGTATCGAAGAAATAATACTCAATATCCCCGTTATTCTTTGTTAGTTTCAATTTAAAGGTCTCCGTTCCTTCTATTTCCTCTGTGCCTTCGAGTGCTACACTATGTCCTTTGTCCCTATAATTAAGTAATTCACTTTCAAATTTTTCCTGTTGCATTTCTTCCAACATTTCAGGCGGCATCTTTTGCGGAGCCTCACTGCCCATTAACGGATTGATAAACCATCCTGTTTCACCATCATAGGCCTGGATAATCGTTTTACCCTGGACTTGAATTTCTGCACGCAGTTTATCCCCTTTTTTCTGTATCATTTTCATGTTAAGCTGCATTTCACCCTGGTTCATAACAGCCTTAACCTGTAAGGTCTGCATTTTTTCATAGTTGTCTGCCCCTCCAGTATTTTCAAAATAATTGTTAATGATTTCATCAACATCCTGAGCATATACTACAGAAACAGAAAGAATCAGTCCAATAATTGTTAAGATCTTGTTTTTCATTTCAGTCATGTTTAGTTTATTAATCCGCCGAATTTAAGTAAAATATAGATACTATTAAATATTTTTTGATGGTTGGCATTAATAATATCTAAATGGCAATTAAAAAAGAATAAATATCTGTTTTAAAATACGCCCAAGGCTATAAATCGCACTAATTAATTGTACAATTATGATTTTTTTTGATAAATTGAAGCCAACTAAGTTCACTATCTTATGAGAGGAGTAAATCAACAGCAAAATGTGGATCGCAGGAATCCAATTAAAATCAATGCATTCGAAACTAAAAATTTAAATTATCCATTGCATTATCATTCGAATCATTACGAAATCACGCTTGTATTAGGCGGTAGAGGAATTCGTGTCGTGGGTGATAATGTCTCTGAGTTTGATGAAAATGATCTGGTATTGGTTGGGAAAGGAATTCCACATGCCTGGATAAGTACAAAATCCGGTGATCAAAGTTCACAATCCAATATACAGGTCATTGTCATACATTTCAACAATCATATTTTTGGTGATGAATTACTAAATAGGGCTGAATTCAATCATATCAGGAATCTATTAAACACATCTGCTAAAGGGTTATCTTTTGGAAGGGATATTACAAAAAAAATATTGGAAAGTTTTTACCAATTTACGCTTGAGCCTGATTTCAGCACATATATTAATATAATGGAGATCCTGAACAGTCTGGCTGAATCCGGAGATTATAAAACATTATGTAGTGATCAATATTCCTATATAGGCCGGCCTGATGAATCAAATAAATTTGAAGCTATTTTCAATTATATTCAATCAAACTATTTAAACAAGATCAAAATCACAGATGTTGCCTCACTTGCTGGCATGAACGATTCTGCATTCAGTCATTATTTTAAAAAGAGGACCAGGTACAGCTTTACGGACTTTATCAATCTTCTAAGATTGAATCATGCAGCAAAACAGATCGTTGATCACCATAAAAACATTGCCGATATCTGTTTCGATTCCGGGTTTAATAATCTTTCAAATTTTAACAGGATGTTCAAGAAGTGGAAGGGAGATACACCCTTGCAATATCGGAAGAAACAGGTTCATTTAGAAGCTTAAGAAAATAGTCCTGTAAACATTGAGGATGTTTTAGAAATTGATTACTATGAATAGCAAAATTTAAATTATTACTTTAACTAGAGAATTATAAATTATTGATTAATAGTATTTTAAAATAAATTTTTAGTCTGTTCTAAATTAACTATTCTGTGAAATATTCCGGGTTTCTGGGTATTTTTATTTGGTATTTTGGTTTAATTATTTTAACACCATTTACGAGGTCCTTATTTTTAAATTTGCAGCATTTATTCCCGGGAAAGATTTATGACCAGGTCTAGCATGACAGTTAGTTTTAAAAGAATACCTCTATTTTTTCTTGCATTTTGCGTGACAATTGGAGTTGTGCTTATCCTCTACCCTTCAATGGTTGATATTGGCGTTGGTATAACCATTTTATTGTTCGGAATATTAAATCTGGAAAAAGGGTTTAAAATTTTTACTGAAGGACCCATTCGGATTATTTTGAGGAGATCAACCAATAATCTATTTAAGAGCATAAACATTGGCATTTTTTCAACCGCTATTCTGAATTCTAGTTCAATGATATCTGTACTTGTCATATCATTTATTACGGCTGGATTAATAAGTTTAAAAGCAGGTATTGGCGTCGTATTTGGCTCCAATATTGGCACGACCTTTACAGTATGGCTGATAGCCTTATTTGGATTGAAATTGGAGATCTCGAAACTGGCCCTGCCCATGATCACTTTCGGTATAATCTTTATTATGCAAAAGAGAAAAACCATCAGGGCCTGGGGCTATGTTATTGCAGGTTTGGGCTTTTTCTTTTTCGGTATATTTTATCTTAAGACTGGACTAGAACAGTATTCTTTCGATCTGCAGCTTTTCAGTGAAGGTGAACCTGGAATTTTGGCGGTCCTTTCTTATACTGGCATAGGTATTTTGGTCACCATTATTTTACAATCAAGTGCTGCCACGCTGGCAATCATATTAACCGCACTATCCATAGGGCAGATATCTTATCCTGATGCCCTGGTACTAGCAATTGGTTCCAATATAGGAACAACTTTTACTGCGCTGTTGGGATCCATTGCAGCCAATCAGGCCGGGAAAAAACTAGCCGTTGCGCATCTTATATTCAACATAATAACAGGGTTGGTCGCTTTACTCCTGTTAAATCCATTAATGCAAAGTGTCGATTACCTGGCTCAGGTTTTAGGAATAAACGATACAAATTATACCTTAAAACTAGCCTTATTTCATACCCTTTTTAATGTTCTGGGGGTGGCAATAATGGTACCCTGGATCAATAAGCTCATAGATATTTTAAACCGAATAATTAAAGATGCCCCGGTTGAAATTGAACAGACCATATATCTCAAGGATAAAATACTCCTACACCCTCAAAGCACTATACATGCATTGTACAAGGAGACAGAACATTTGCTTGACCTTACTTTTGAAATAATTGCTCATAGTCTGAATGTGCACCGCTCAGATCTTCTCTCGACTAAAAAGATTGGTGAAGTACTGGAGATCTCTGATATTCCAATTGATATCAACATACAGGACATGTATACCCTTAAGATAAAACACCTATACAGTAAGATCCTGAAATACGCCACTCTGATCCCCGTTGAGAACCTGACCACTGAGGAAGTTGAAGCCGTAACAGATATAAAAAATGCCAATAGGCTTATCGTGAAAGTTATCAAAGACCTTGAGCTTTTCCGAAAAAACATGAATTTCTATTTAAATTCCGATAATAAATACATCTATAATACCTATAATAAATTCCGTAAAAGATTGCTGAAGATCGTAAAAGAATTGTTTTTTAATATCAGGTCTTTCCCCTACCAGTCAGATCCTGGGAAAAATATCCATGATCGCACACAGGAAACGGATTTAATGACA
>JAHEGY010000147.1 GCA_024644875.1 Cyclobacteriaceae bacterium | reverse complement strand
GTCTCTACATATTTGAAGTAATAATATAATTTACGGCTCACTTCCATCCCATAATCTTCATTTATATTGTAATTGATTGTGGTAGTGAAAAACCTGCTGTACCTTGGATGGGTGGCCTTGAAATTCCATGCCTGTACATACCGGTCATTCCAGGTATCATAAAATTTATAGGAATTATCTTTAGCCTGATTCCACTGGGTAAGGAACCAGGTGTTAAAACCGGGATCTATGATGTCAATTTCATATTCTGTTTTTTCCTCAACGGGAGGAATTACGTTCTCACTGGTGATCATTACAAGAGGTTGTGAACCGGCACAACTCCAGAATATCAAAGGGACGATTACCAATATCAATAAGCTTCGCATAGTCTTTCCTTTCTTAAATAATTCTTCCTTATAATAGGATCTATACCTATATTAACTATGAAAGTCCATCGATTGTTTCAATGATATTATTGTGTGAATAAACAAGGCAAAATATATTCAGCCGAGGAACGATATTTCACCATAGGCGAAATGCAATGTGTCAAATAGCAAGAAATTGAAATAATTTAAGGGGAATTTTGTGTTGCATTCGGTGCACTGTGGAAGGAGATCTTCAATTCCTCAAAAGACTATCTGAAATGGCCATTGTATGGGTTGAGATCCTTTTAATTGGATTTTTTCAAAATAAAGCCGGAAATTCTGAGAGCTGTTATTTCTTAATAATTTTAAAACTCTCTTGATTGCTTTTTCCACTCAATCGCAGCAGATACATGCCCTTTGGAATTTTATCCAGATTGATCACCCTGTCATTAGGAGCGATAGATGATTTTCGCCACAACTTTCCCTGCAGATCATAAACTTCCAGATACTCAAATTTGTTCAGATCCTGACAGTAGAGGAAGACCTCAAAGGGATTCGGATAGATGTTCAACCGGGGTTGAAGCTCAACATCATCCAGGGCCGTGGTCAGTATCCTCAACTCATCCACTTTTATTTCAGTTACCGACACCCCGGTTGTATCCGTGCCAAAATCGAATACAAGCCTTGCATTCATATCAGTCGGATTGGTCATGGTGAATGCAAAAGAATAGGCGGTCTCGTTCGTCGGAATGCTGATCCCGTTATACCCACTGTAAGCATCCCATGGATCGCTATCCCTTCCTGCATAAAAAGAAGCACTTCTGCTATCATTGGCAATGGCCTTGAATGATATACGGTACATTTTATCTTTTTCCAGTGGTATGTTGCGCTTTATCAACTGAACATGCCAGGATTCTGTACCACCATTGGTGATTGAGACATTCAATTTTCCCTCGGAGGCCGATAGTGAACTGCTGGCACTACCGCCATTCTGGAGAACCCAGCCATCTGTTCCGCCTGTAAAATCACTCGCATAAACCGGTATCGCCTGCACGGGGGTAGGATTCGGCATTTCGTTGTTTAATAGCGCGTCAACAAGGGGTGTGAGGTATTGTTTTGTGATAGGGTCATATATCCCGAAACCTGCGCTGAACTCCCAGTATGCCCAGCTCAGTTCCTGCTCTTCGAACCAACGGGCCAGGAAGGTTGTCCACCTGGACCTTGAATCCAGGTCTGCTTCTTCATAGGCACCAAATTCACCCACATGCAAAGGGATATTATTTGTTTCGGAATACTCCAGGGCAAAGGCAAAATCACTGACCACTGCTTCACGGTCCGCTTCTGTGTCAAGCCATTCTGTTCCCAGCCAATCCTCGGACTGAGAACCGACCCAATCGGCTCCCTGGTGTGTAAAATTGAAAGGATTATAATAGTGAACCGATAGGATGAGGTATTCGTCATCCGGGATCTGAAGGTGAACAATGCCTCCAAGGCCGCCATATTCGGCTGTGCCCAATAACACCATTCGTGTGGGATTGGTATTCCGAATCACGGTGAGGGCATCCGCAAAATATTCATTCCATAATTCGGGTGTAAGGTTGCCATGGGGTTCGTTCAACACCTCGAACAAAAGGGAGTCAGGGTAATCCTTAAAATGGTTCGCTACCTGGTCCCATTGTGACAGGAATCTATCCTTCTGACCGGCCGGATCTTCATATAAAGCTTCATGGTGGTGCATATTAACAATGATATGAAGACCATTGCTTAGCGCAGTATCCACTACTTCCTGAATGCGATCCAGGAAATCCGGGTTAATGGTATATGGGCTATTGGCCATACTACGATCCGCTGGTTCCCACCGGACAGGCAGCCGGACATGACTGAAACCCAATTCAGACATGATCTTGAAGTATTCAGGATCCCAGGGATTTCCCCATTCAGTCTCCGAAGGGGCCTCAAATGAATTGCCCATATTGATCCCGCGACCGAGTCGTTCGTTCATCTGGAAGGCTTCGAGCCTTTCCTGTGCTTTAGCGGAAATTATTCCGGCACAAAAAAATACGGCAAAAAAAATTTTAATTCTTAGCATGATCGTACAAAAAGTCCAGATACTAAAATAGTAAAATAATACCTCTTGTTAATACGATTTAAACCTGAATGGTAATTTTCAGAAATTTAATAAATATCTTTTTGAAGCTGATACTCTCTTATTTATCCCAGTACCCTTGCGACCAGGGGAATAAAAATAGCGACTGATGCCAGGATTATAATGATCACAGAAAATAACTTATACCGGGTAGTATATGCCTTTAGCAATTCAATATCATAATATTTATCTACCGCATTATCCTGGTACATCTTTATGATGCCATCTAAAAGTTTAATGCGTGTGTTTTTACCTGCCTGGAGGGCTTTAACGATAAAAGCATTGATCATCAGGGTAGCTATGATCAGCAAGGCCAGGATAAAATCATTTTCTGGTGGATAAGGTTCGTTGGGGTTTCCTCCGGCAGCAACTCCCCAGCTTATTCCTAAAACAACCAGGTTGTACAATACTGCCGAAATGATAAATACAGTGTCAGTCCTGGAACTTTGCTGCAATTCATTGATGATGTGATTGTGAACATTTTCTAACATGGTATTATCCGTGAATGGCGATTGGTGGTAGTTGAAGTTAGGGATTATGGAAGACAAGTTCAATGAATGAGTAAAAAAGCATGACTTGGATAAATATTTAACTGATTAACTTTACTTTACAATCCTATGGGGCCGTAAAATCTATTTTGTCCAAATCACATCCTGTGAGTTCCCATGACAACTGTTACAGCGTCCTGTGGTAATGGCAGATAACATATTTTTATTTAATTCAACCCCTTGGACAACAGCATATAGACCATTTCCAAAATCAATCTGCTCCGTGCTGTAAAAATTCCCCAATGCATCAACTTCAATAGTATTTTTTAATTCACCACCTCCACTTGGTTCAGAATACAATTTTACCGTTGCTCCAGGGTATATATTTGTCAAGGTGCTGTCATATACAGTCCCTGCAATCTGGAACCAATATTCCCCGGATCCACCATTATAGTGACAATTCATGCAATCTTCGCCGGCTCTATGGCTCTCTTTTCCATCATAATAACTGATCTTTATTTCATCCCCGTCTTCATCCTCACAAGCAATAAAAATACTTGCAGAGATTAATAGAAAAATGATGGGTATGATATTCCGTATCTTCATATTGTATAAATTAATTTTTATCAATCATTCTAAGTTTAAAATCCTGGTCCAAATATCTTTTATATTAGGAAATACTTCAACGGTTTTTCAAAAATTGTTCAATATATTGATAAATGCATGTTAAAAATCAGTATCCTTTGTTTTGATTCCACCCTTGATCCGGTAGGGATTTTTTGGATTTCGACTATTTGCTGACTATTATAAATTAAGTTTTTGTTCAGCCGACTTTTCTAAACAGAAGGAATTCGAATAACATAAAATGATCATCTATTTTTATCAGAGAAATTGCAGAAGATCAATTTCCTCTTCTTTTACTATTGCTTGATCTCCCCGAACTTCTTGAATTTGTACTCCCGGATCGGCTGGACGATCGTTGAATTTCAGATCTACTATTGGTAGATTTACGAATACCTGAAGTTCCTTGGGAGTAACGAGTACCTGAATTCCTTGAGGTACTGCTATACGATTTCCTGGCGTTTGAACTTTCAGATGAATGACGGATATTTGAATTACTCCCGGATCTTTGTTCTGACCTTTGAATGTTAGCATTACTGCTCGATCGTCCGGATGAACGCTGAACCTTAGTACTACCGGTTGATCCACGATAAGTGCTACCATTACTTGTTCTTGCATTAGGTTTCTGGATATTGGAATTGCCAGAGGACCTTCTCATATTAGTATTAGCCGAAGAACTTCCTGAAGGTCGTTGCATATTTAAGTTCTTATCAGAACTTCTCATGCGTGCATTGCTATTTGATCTTTCAGTTCCTGTCCGGGCATTATAATTGTTATCGTATCGCTGACTGGTACGGCCAGACCTTTGATCGGTGTTTGCGCTTTCACTTCGTGCTGATGATCTACTCTGATTTGTACTGTTGACAGAGGAAGTTCTGTTTCTGATACGCGCATTGGTATCTGACATGATCCGGCCATCAGAATTATATCTGACAGCGTTCGAACCGCGACTGCTATACCGGCTCTCGCGTGATTGATAGTGTCCATCCCGGTCAATATATCTTGATCTATATTCTTTTATTCTATGACTATGCCTGTTGTGTACGATCACGGAAGTTGTTCTATACTGATGGTATATTCTATGGGCATATACTATCCTGTGTGTAAAGCATACAGAATAATGCCATCTGTACGGCCTCCAGAATGAATAATAATCATAATATACAATGGGTCTCCATCGACTCCACCAATACGGCCGGTAGCTCCACCCCCATGGTGATACCCATACACTGTAATAGGGCCCGTATATATATCTTACTAACGGCCACGACCATACATTTACAATCACCCGCGATGTATTATAACCAGCATAGGTTCTTACCTCTCTTGTTGGTTCAATAATTGTTTCAACCCCATAAATATCAGCATCACCGGTAATTTGCAGAATAGCTTTTCCATTTGCGAGTTTTTCCAGCGTAATAACAGCTATGTCCTGACTTTCAAATTCCGATATTGCGGCCTGTAAAACAAAAGTATGTACATTCCCCTCATACATGTCGATGACCCTGATATAGTCGATATATCCATCCCCATTCAGGTCCAGATTATTAACTCTTGCGTCCGGATCATTAAGCATTCTTTCGAATTCTTCCGGCGTTGCTGATTTTTTAAATATCTCCAGTGCTCCTTCAAGGCTGAAGTTATCACCAGGAACTTCCCATTGTTGCTGTCCCTTCACAGTCATCCATCCCAACATCAGGATGAAAAGAAAGGTAATCCGATTTATTTGTAGTGTTTTCATGGCCTTACCTTATTAGTTAATATACATAATGCAAACAGCGGGCCAAAAATAAGAAAAGTGGGTTAAAGGGTGATTATGGAAGTTTATGCCTGCTTTTTCGAAAATCTCCTCCTAACGAAGCTCATAGTGATGAAGAGCTGACGAAATAAGCTGTATATGTTACATGGATTCCTTTTTTGAATCCAAATCGCTAAAATTCGAAACTTCATTTTATAAGATCAGATAAATAATTATATTGTTCTTCCCCAACTACAAGTATCCATGAGACTTACTTTTTTTGTTTTAGTATTTTTTCTTCTATGCGCCGTCTTCCTTGTAAAATCGCCAATGTATGGGTTAGGAAATAGTAATAAACCGCTCGGGACTCCAAACAGGGTTTGTGCAGGAGTCAACATACATTTTGTCACCGGGCATGAAAATGACCTTGACATGATTGCTGAGGCAGGTTTTAAGTATGTCCGGATGGATTTCATATGGAGTTCCACCGAACGGGAAAAAGGCGTTTATGATTGGTCCGGGTATGACGAATTAACGTCGAACCTGGAGAAAAGAGGGCTGGGTGCTCTTTATATCCTCGATTATTCCAATTCACTTTATGAAGAAACGGTTGAATCTATAAATCCCATAAATGGGAAAGTACGGAAAAATGTTGCTTCACCGCAGCATCCTGAAAGCGTTAAAGCATTTGCGCGCTGGTCGGCTGCAGCAGCAGAGCATTTCAGGGACAAAAATATCATCTGGGAAATCTGGAACGAACCAAATATTTTTTTCTGGAGTCCAAAGCCGGATGTTAAACAGTATACTACGCTGGCAATAGCAACCGCGAAGGCAATCAGGGAAAAAGTGCCGGATGCTTCAATCATCGGACCCGCAACCTCTGAAGTAGCCCAATCATTTCTGGAATCTTTTTTTTCGTCCGGTGTACTGTCGTACCTTGACGCGGTAAGTGTTCATCCTTATCGGAACTATTCCAAATCCCCGGAAACGGCTGCCACCGATTATAGGGAATTGCGGGAGTTGATTGAAAGATATGCCCCGGTTGGTAAAAAAGAAATGCCGATCATCAGCAGTGAATGGGGATATTCAACCCATACAGAAGGGGTTTCTATCCAGACACAGGCTGAATATATCGTAAGAATGCAGCTGAGTAATTGTTTAAATAACATTCCCTTATCAATATGGTACGATTGGATGAACGATGGTAAAGATCCGGGGGAACGTGAACATAATTTTGGAACAGTAACCAATGATCTTAAACCCAAACCGGGATATCAGGCAGTCCAGGTGATGAACCATCAGATGGAAGGGTATCAACTGACACGACGGATCGATGTATCAAATGACAATGATTATTTGCTTTTATTCCGGAATGACAACAACGATTATCGGATCTCCAGCTGGACGACAGAAGAACCGCACACCATCACTGTAGAGACTGATGTATCAACGAAAAAGAGTTTTTCAGCTGTAGATGGCTACGGCAATACCCTTGAAATAAAAATGAATGATGGCCGCCTCCTGATCAACCTGGCGGGAATGCCTCAGTATATAACGCTGCCCAAAGGTGTAACAATACGAGAACAGTAAATTCCTATAGGTAGCATCTTCCAGAAATGGCCCGATTACCTGCATACCGACTGGTAATCCGGTTTCACCCACGCCAATTGGGAATACACTGGCAGGTAAACCTGTATGGGTCTCAAATGAAATCCAGAAAAGCATATCGTAAATATTCTAAAGAGCTTTGAAAAGCACCTGGTTCTATTTATCTGCTTTCTTTAGAATCGATTTTACATTGTCTGAATTGATGAAGATAGATTTGAGTTCCTCATTATTCAAGCTGCAGAGTGAACATGCAAGGATCTTTCCTCCGCAGTTACTGAAATCATCTATCATTTCTTTCATTGATGGATCGACGGATGAGCGTTCATCATCTAATCCGCGTGTAATTAAAATTACTAAGGTTTTTGATCAGACATAATTATTTGACATTTTCTTTATTTTATCGTGAGAATTTCGTGATACATAAAAAGTAATATAGCACCATAAATTAATTTTCAACTAAAACAAGGAGGTCAAAATGTTAAATATTAAATTATGGTTAGGAATATTCCTTATTTCTGTGATATCATTTATTGGATGTAATCAGACTGATGAGGTCAATCCAAAAAACAATCAGGATTTTGCATCATCTCAAATTGAGGTATCCCAATCTTCAGCTAAGATGGGTGACTTTTCCGGAGTTTTAACTGCAAATGGTTGGTACGAGGAAGAGGAAATATATTATATCCTGGGAGGTGTTGAAAAAGTTACTGAGCGTGGTCAAAATCAGCTGTACATAATTGGTGGAGATCGAACATATCAAGCGAATGTAGCTCTTTTTATCCCTGGCGAACCTGGATATTCAGTGCATTGGAATGTAAATGTTGTACATACCGCCCCGGGTAAAACCCTTGCTGATATTCTGGCATCCCCTTATGCTTCGACCCACTACCCTGAAGCACTATTTGATGACGTTGAAGACATCCTTGATGCTCAAATTGCGGGATTGGTTACCATTGACCATCCGGGTGTGGTGGTGAATTGCCCGGTTATTTCTGAGAAAGGTGCCGAGGCCCCAGGTAATACTCCGATACCGGAGGATTTCCCACCTTTTCCAGACACTTTCTAGTAATCTTTATGCCCGGGAGTTATTTCTATGATGCTGGTATCACCCAGGCAAAAAGAGAGACAAAATCTTCAACTTGTCTCTCTTTTCTCTTTGTATTATAAAGAAATATATAAGATGATAGCAATGAAGAAATAATAGCCAAGATAATTATTGAAATACTAAAAAATAGGGAGGGGTTGTCAAGATATTTGGTCAAAAAATTTTCACATCATAAGATGAAAGTTATTAAGTTATATTATCGTTGAATCGATAACCCAATCCCCAAGTAGTCAATATATATTTGGGTTTTGAGGAATTTGTTTCAATCTTACTTCGTAGACGATTAATGTGTGAACTAATAGTATGTTCATAACCTCTATATTGATAACCCCAAACTCTGTCAAGTAACAAGTCGCGGGTATATATCCTGCCTGGATTTGAAGCCAATAGGTAAAGCAAATCAAATTCTATGGGTGTCAGTTCAACTCTTTCCCCTCTTAGTGTTACTTTTCTTTTGTAGGCATCAATTAGCAATTCTTCGTATTCAATCATGTTTTGAACTTCTTCCTCTTGATTTATCGATTCAATTCTCCTAAATATTGCTTTTATTCTCGCAAGTAATTCACGAATGCTAAAAGGTTTTGTTAAATAATCATCAGCACCAATTTCCAATCCAATTATCTTATCAATTTCTTCTGATTGAGCAGATAGAAATATAATCGGAATATAATTATTCATTTTTCTAACCTCTTTACAAATCTCCAATCCATTCATCCCCGGAAGTAATACATTAAGAATAATAAAGTCCATAATCCCATTCTTGACAATTTCAAGGCCCCTTTTCCCATTTGCAGATTTAATAACTTTATATCCAAGTTCCAGAAGATGTATTTCCAACAAATCTGAAATCTCCTCATCATCTTCGACGATAAGAATCTGTTTTTTGACCAAAGTGTGTTCCAGCATAATATATGAATTTGAGAAACATGGTATTATTATGATAGACTAATTCCATCAAAGGGTATACTTTGATAGTAATTATTAAGCAGCTGTTATTTTCCGTATTTTAAATAACAGATTATCTTAATTATACAGCTAAAGATAAATTCCTGGTGGACAATAAAATGTGTGCTAGATTACATTTCAATATTTTATCAGAAATTTGTCAGGATGGAGACAATTTCAATTTGATATCATTTATTCAGATCTTTTAAGATTTTTTGATATTCTTTTTCTGAACTTAAAATATCAAAGTTCTTTTCCAAATACTCCTTGTCTAAAAAACCCCTGTCAATCGCATTTTTCAAATTTTTTAGAGCATTATTCTGATCTCCTAATTTTAGGTGGCAATGTGCAGATCGGATCCATGGAATATAAGATTCAGGCTGAACCTGTTTCATAATATCGTCATACTTAATCACGGGTATGTATTGCGATTCATTATAAGAGATCATTCCTTGTTCGATACAATTTCTCCATAAAAAATCTTGTAATCTAAGGCCCATATTCTTCTTCTCCAGAGATTTACTTTTAACAAACCCATTTATCATTTGAATTTTCGTTAACCACCAGCTTTTCGGTTTCAAAG
>JAHEGY010000241.1 GCA_024644875.1 Cyclobacteriaceae bacterium | reverse complement strand
AATGCTTCGAGCTCTGGAGTATGCAGACCGCTTCAATTCGGTATATAGGGAAGCAGCCCAGGATTTATTATTTCAGCGGCATTTATCTACAAAAAATCATTCAAGCATGATTACTCAAGATCAATCTAAGCTTCAATGATCAAACAATTACACTTCACTTGAAAAATTATAGCAGTTCAACCAAATCCTATGTTTATGATTCGATGAAAAATAGTCCGGTGCCTACTTTCGTATCAATCAAAAAAGCATTTTATAATGGATATGAGATTTAATCTAACCCAGCGGATACACGCTTTTGATGCGCTTAGAGCTGCAATGATGTTACTTGGACTAGTTCTGCATTCATCAGAACCCTATACCCTGGGAGCGGATGCTTACTGGCCTAAGGATCCCTATGCGCAAGGTATTTTCCAGAACTATCTGAACAGTCTTATCCATGTTTTCAGAATGCCGGTTTTTTTCCTAATGGCGGGTTTTTTCGGCTCATTGCTTTTTTATAAGCGCAATATCGGATCAATGATGAAGAACAGGTTTTCCAGGATAACACTTCCGTTTGCGTTGTTCCTGCTTTTGCTTCATCCGGCTATCTCCTGGGCGGCTCGTTTTACAGCGGGCCGGTTTCATACGGTACTTTCCAATTCATTAATGAATCCGACAATTTTTCCGAAAGTTACCTATCATCTTTGGTTCTTGTACTATCTTATCATTATCACATCTGTTGCTATTGTCTTAGCGATGGTATTGAAACGTATTCCCAGGATCAGCAGTCCAGTAGTAAAGTCCTTTAACTGGCTTGTAAAACATCAACTGGCGTTCATACTGCTTCATTCGATCCTGGTATTCCTGATGTTGGTTTGGATCTGGGATACCTGGGTTCCCACCTCCATTTCCTTTCTGCCAGATTATAAGATTCTGATATTCTATTTATTGTTTTACAGTATAGGATGGCTACTGTTTAAATCCAGGGACCTCCTTGTTCACATGATGTCTTTTGACCGGATCTTTCTTTTCACCGCATTACTCATATTTACTACCAAATACATTTTCTGGAGTGAAATAGGAGATGTTATATACGGGGCCTTAAATGCACTGATAATCTGGCTCTTCGTATTTGGATATATTGGTATCTTTTTACGACATGCTAATTCTCACTCAGCGGTGATACGTTATATATCTGATGCTTCATACTGGGTGTACCTGGTTCACCTTCCATTTACACTTTTTATTCCCGGATTGCTGGTTGATCTTCATATCCCGGCATTCTTCAAATTCCTGATTGTATTATTGCTCACGACCCTTGCCTGTTTTCTGAGTTATCACTATTTGGTAAGGGCAACTTGGATAGGAGAGTTTTTAAATGGTAGAAGATATCCTGTAAACAAGCTCAGGATGCAATTTAATTATCGGAGATATTAGTTTCTGGTGTTGTATATTCTCTGATCCAGTTTCGAAAGGAAGCGGCTTTGGTTCTGCTAATCTGTCCTTGAAACAAGTCTTTTCCATCGGGTGAATAGGTCACAGCCACTTTGCCATGAGTCAATGACTTGAAGGATCTGATGGTAGAGAATTTTAAAACTGCCTGGCGATTTATTTTAAAAAACGAACCTGAGTCTAAATAATCCATCAGAGAATCCAGAGATTTATCGCTTGGGTAACGTTTACCGTTGGCAGTGTAGATATACACCTGATTCTGCATACTTAAGATGGATTCAATTTCAGATGGATTTATTAGATGTTGTTTTTTCCCCAGAGTAATCCTTAGAAACTTTCCTGTTTCTTTGTTGATGAGGGAGGAACGGCTGATTGTATTTCTCCAATTTGTATAAAAACTGATCCCGGTATCTACTGTACCAAAAAAAAAGGTCAATAGCACCACCGATAATACTATAATGAATACATCACTCAGAACATGAAAATTGCCATATAGGATATATGTAATTGCAAAAAGCAGGGTGCTCGATACGACAGCAATAAAGGTGAAATGTGTAAACAATTGAAAGGCAAGGCGTTTAATAGGGGCTTCATCCCAGGTCAGAATCCGGTTCAACTTCATTGAAATCCATCTGGTTCCTTCAAGAAGAATGCCTGCGGCAATAATTGAAAGAACGTATTCAGCTAAACTTATGGAAAGTAAAGACCTTTGGTATTTAAAATCCAGTATTGCATTTACAAGCGTGTTGCCTGAAATACCTAACAAAAATATGCTGATCCATCTCCATTGAAGGACTTTAGATGAATGAACTGCTTTCTGCATCAGCATAAGTTATTCATTGAATCAGTATTTGTCAATTATTCCTGGTTTGATCCGGTTGTGTTTCACAACTGGCAAAAGCGGCAATGCACGAAACCCGTGCAAAAAATTCAAGGGCTGTTCTCACGTGGTCCAAATTTCATCTAAAATAGAAATTTGATGGGATACTGTCACCCATATATCCCCAGTGGCCCTTTCTGCAGTCTAATTCCGCTCTGCCACCACCCGCATGGTATGGTAAGCGCTGAATGTCCTGCCGTACCTGTCTTGCGCTCTGACCTCAATGACATGCCTGCCTGCAGGCCAGTCTGAGCCAATGTTCGCTTCCCACAGGTGGGTGGAGATCCGGGGCCTGGACATGGGTGTTCCGGGAAAGGATTGATCCGCCAGCGAGGTATCTGCAGCCCACAATTCGTCGATCCTGAGCTTCCTGAGGTTCTCCCAGCGCTGGTTTATTTTCAGGTAATATGGATCGTATTTGTCCACCTTATCCATGGATTCCCATTCGGTGAGTCCCAAGATCCTGTATTCCAAACTGGATTGTTCGCTCCCGTTGAAGAAATTAACGGTCAACAAGGTGGTGTCGGCAGATCCGGCCTGTATGCCCCGCGGCACATGGATATTCATCTGGTGATCGGAAGGACTTCCTGCCACCTTCCAGTCGATGATGTATTCGGTACCGTTGAAGGTGATGAACGAATACCCGTTA
>JAHEGY010000146.1 GCA_024644875.1 Cyclobacteriaceae bacterium | reverse complement strand
GGAGGTTTGATCTTTGGATGCGGCTGGGCGTTGACCGGTGCCTGTCCCGGTCCCTTATTTGCCCTTGTCGGAAATGGATACAGCATTATACTGGTTTCCCTGATTAGTGCTTTGTTCGGGACCTGGGTATATGGTTTTTATCAGAGCAGGCTACCGCACTGATTGTTTGTGGTAAACCCATTGATTTGTAATTATTGTATATCTTCAGATTAAAAAGTATGGTTTATAGACCTTCTACTGCCGCTTTTAACTTAATACTGACTTCCTCGGCAACTTTAGTTAGCTCCTCATTATCCATCATCCGCATCATTTCAGCCGGATTTACCGATACGACTTCTACCTGATTGCCTTCCATTTGTTTAACAATTACCTTACAGGGGAGGAATACTCCAATATTATCATCAATTTGAAGGGTTTTAAACGCATATCCGGGGTTACATGCACCCAATATCTTGTAAGGCTTAACATCTGTGCCCAGTTTTTCATTAAGTTTTTTATCCATATCAATCTCAGTTATAACGCTGAAGCCCTGATTTTTCAAATTTTCCCTGACTTTTTCCACTATTTCTGAGAAGTTACCGGTAACTGTTTTTTTAAAATACAAACCATCGTCAGCATTATTCATTGTGCCGGCCTTAACTGAGAATCCTATAAGGACTATAAATAGTAATGAAAATATCCATCTCATAATACATTGTCGTTAATGTGAAACATAATTCAATACAAATATATGAACAAATGAACATATATTAATATGAATTATTATATTTATTTATTATACATTTTTAAGGAGGGTGGTAAGCTCGGAGAACTTTTAACAGAATGGTTTAAATCCTGGTCAAAAAAGTAAACTTTATTTAAAAGGATCTACCTGGAAAATCAGCCTTTACTTTTTCTGAATGGTGATGGGATATCCGAGCAGGTCAAAAAAAGGTACGGCAAATCTTGCCTTACTTCCCATCCGGACCGCCTCATCAATGGGATAATCCTGGTATCGTATAAGCCAGGCCATCCAGGCATAGGTTGCACGTCCGGCAGAACGGCAGTGAATAAGGACTTTGCCATCTGTTTTATTGATGGATTTTCCCATCTTATCTATGGCATCTGCTTTATATCCGGCATCACCACCCATAGGGATATGAATGTATTTGATCTTTTTTGATTTAAGGTATTTAGACTCGTTAAAACTCAGATGATCCATTTCATCATCAGTCCTGAGGTTGATCACGAGCTTTACACCAGCTTCTATTAATGAATCAAGGTTTTTCTGCATGGGTTGGCCCGCAAGAAATACATCTCCTGCAAAATACAGGTTATAAGATTCATCGATCAGGGCAGGATCGGAAATTGATAATTTTCTTTCCTGGCTATTAACAATTAGAGGAAGAAGCAGAAGGAACAAAAAAAGAGTGTATGTTTTACCAGCCATTTTTTTATATTTTTGTAGAAGCTTCAAGTTAAGACTTTCTACCGGCTAATAAAACATACACCCCTGGAAATTGTGATTCAGGTCCACCTAGTGAAAGGCAGGAAGTATCATTTTATCTTATAATAATATTTTTATGAACAGGGAAGTCTGGTAGATCCAGCGCTTCTTTCAGATCCTGGTATTCTATCATACCATCCATAATTCTGCCTGAAGCCCAGAAATCTCCGGGAACAACCACCACTCTGGCAATCCAGTTATCCGTATCATTTGCGGTCAGGTTGTCCAGAGCATATGATGCATTGAGGAATAGACGGACATCATTCTTGGTGAAATCATAATTATATACCAGCGTACCTCTTTCATCGATGATGGTTTGTGGTAATTGTCTCCATACTTCGAGGTCTTCACCATCAACTGTTTCTACACCCCATAAAAGGTATACCAGGGCTACATCAGAATCCAGGCCTTCGAAATTACTTGGATAGGTAAGGAATACATCATAATTGGGAGCGGTAAAATTAATATCTTCGAATTCCATGACGAAACCGCTTTCTCCGGCTGGTCCTGCCGGTCCTTCTGGCCCTTCAGGTCCTGCTGGTCCCTGCGGTCCCTCATCTCCAACACATCCAAAAATGCTAAGGATAATTGTTATGGCGATAATATTTGTTATTTTTCTCATGACAATAGTTTTTTATTATAAATGCTAACGTCCAAAAACTGTTCCAATTTTTCAAAGTCAAATAAAAATTTCATTTTTTCCCTATTATTCATTGATAATTCTGGTTAATCTCTCCTCTGGCAGTAGTGATTTCAATTTGTTTCATATATTGCTCATGTAACATTGTTCCTGATTGAATACGCGGGATTTAATCTATCCACTTTAATCCACCCGTTTTAAAATATCTGCTAAAGCCTGATTAGATCACCCAATTCTATACCACTGATTTATAAATGAGGAGAACTTAATGAGCAAAGTCCTTGTCCACTTTCTCTCCTGCAATCACTCGAATAGGGAGACGGTTTTGAGGAGGAGGAATAGGACAGGTTGCAAATTCGGTATAGGCACAGGGTGGATTATAGGCTTTATTAAAATCTATGATATACTCTCCGTCTTCACCCGATTTTTCAACTACGATGAAACGGCCCGCCCCATAGGTTTCCAATCCACTGGTTCCGTCTGCAAAAATGGTCTGGAACCTGCCGGAGTCACCCAGTGCCCATACATCAAGTCTGTGATACTGGTCATTTATCCTGAACCCGACAGCACCTGAGGAGGTGATCCTGCTTGGGTCACCGGAGGTTGTGATGGTTTCAATGACCTTGGGGGTCATATGCGGTTCATATTGTGCCTTTAAGCGCCAGGCCGTATCGAGGGGGAAATTATTAATTTTTGTGAGTTTTTCTATATCGGGATTCTCGCTGTCCCTGAGCCTAACATAGATTTTATCAACACGCTTAATTATATACCAGCTAAGGGATCCAGCCTGTAATACGGTGGGTGAACCACTTTGATCAGTCATTAAAGTCATTTCAGTAATAATCTCATCATTATGCTTAACTTTTACATCAGCATTTATCTGAACGGAAACGACCCCGTTTTCCATTACAAATGTTCCAATAAAGTCCGGTGTGTTTGGATTTGGAAAAACGAAATCATTGGAGGGATGAGCCCCAAAAGTATTTTTACCTTCCCGCAACTCAAAAAGCCCGGCAAGGGTTAACCAGTTCTTTTTTAGACCTGTAATACGCCTTTCCTGCCATGATTTTATTGAAGAAATGTAATCATTAAATTCATTAGCCTTCCTATCAGTCTCTTCCTTGTTGTCCTGATTATCTGCGCATCCCAGGAGAAACTGAAAACCAAGGATTATTAGAAATGCCTTAAGAAATTTAAAAAATGAATCCATACTATATGCCATGCTTATACTTGGTCCTTAACTTATATATTCAGATTTTGATCAGCCATAATTATAATACCTGAATTTTTACGGTATAAATGTGGCTGCCAAAAATACGAAGATTTATATACAGAGCAGGATATTTTTATAAATTGATCTCAGGAAGATTCATTCTATAATGAATCTCCAAAATAAATCCATGGGTGCAGCAACTAAATTGAACTTTATATTGTATAGTTCTTAGAAAGGTTCCTTAAAAGGGAAATATTGCCGATTTCATTTCAGTAAAAGGTAAATGTTTTGCTAAAACTTATGTAAATTCCGGAAATTAGTTGAACATATAAAATCATTTTTAAGTTACCGTATAATACTTGAATAGTTAACAGAATGGCCTGGGAAACAATCCTGAGTATTAAAAAAGGAATTAAACAATTATGTAAAGATCAACCTGATATGGATGTTCCCGGGCAATATATCCATCAGAGAAAAAAATCAAAACCAGGATCAGATGCATACGCAGTAAATATTTCTTTTAATAATAAACCAGTAAAGAATTCAAAGTTTGATGTAAATGTATACAGTACAGAACCTTTTAAATGCAAAATCTCTTACAGCCGAAGGGTTTCATTGATTAACAGGAATCTTTTCAATTTATATTTACCCTATTCTATTCTGCCTTTTTATGCAGCGAAAAATAAAAAAATTTATGTTATTACTCATTTTGCCCAAACACTGGATGGGCGGATAGCTTCGGCTTCAGGAGATTCAAAGTGGATAGGCAATCAGGAAAACCTTATCCATGCCCACAGGATGAGAGCACTCCTGGATGGGATCCTTGTAGGCTCAAAAACAATACAATCGGATAATCCATTACTATCGGTTCGCCATGTTAGCGGTGATGATCCAAAAAAGATTGTAGTAGGAGGGGATCACTTAGATATACAGAATTATCAAATTTCAGAAAACGAATTTGTCTCTTTCAGCCAGGGTATAAATAAAAATGCTGATAATTTTATTTTGAATAAAGAAGGAGGTATTTATGATACATCCAAAATACTGAAAACACTATATAACCTGGGATTGAGAACATTATATATCGAAGGGGGATCTTTCACCACTTCTAATTTTCTAAGTCAGAATAGGATAGACCAGATCCAGGTTCATTTTGCACCTATTATACTAGGATCGGGTGTTACTGGCTTCAATTTTGGAGATGCTCAGCATCTGAAGGAAGCAGTATATTTTAATTCCTTCAGATACCTGCCACTTGGGAATCAAATGATGTTTATAGGTGAAATCTAAGAAAATGGATTTTTACAAAGGATTACAACTCTGGCATAATGGAAAGGGACAATCCCGGTTCAGGGATATTAACCTATCTTCTAAACAATTAGGATCCGATGAATTAATTCTAAAATCACTTTACTCATTCATTAGTGCGGGGACAGAGCGAACAATTATCAGTCATCCGCCTGATGATAAATCAGTTGCTGAAGAAATGACTGTATCTTATATGAATGGGAATTTTAATTCAGATTTCACCTATGGATATTCTCTTGTCGGAGAGGTAATTGCGGGACCACAAAAATGGCTGGGGAAATTAGTTCATGTTATGCATCCACATCAGGATTATGCCGTAGTTAAGGAGGGAGATGTCAGTATTATTCCCGAATGGATATCACCTAAAACAGCAACATTGATCAGCAATCTTGAGACAGTGGTCAATGCTGTATGGGATTCCAGAGTTACCGTAGGTGACAAAGTACTTATAGTTGGATTTGGGAATATAGGTGCTCTATTAGCCTCTGTGATCAGCACAATACCTGGCGTTGAAATGGATATTCTGGAAACAAATTTATCTAGAAAGAATATTGCATCAAAACAAAATTATAATGTTATAACAGGCGCCGATCCAACATTGAAGTATACAATATCTTATAATACTTCCGGTACTGGGCCAGGGCTGCAGCAAGCTATAAATAATACAGCTATTGAAGGCAGGGTTGTTGATTTAAGCTGGTATGGGCAAAAAAAAGTTTCATTGGTATTGGGAGGGAGTTTTCATTATGGTAGGAAGCATTTAATTTCTTCACAGGTCAGTCGGATACCTGCAAATAAGAGGCAACATTTTAATTTTCAATCCAGAAAGGAAATCGTGTTAAGGATCATGAGAGACATAGACTTTGATTTCATGATAAATGTAGAAATTCCTTTTCGCGAAGCACCTGAATTTTATAATAAACTTGTTAAAGGGGAGATAAATGAAATTGGATTATTGTTCAATTATAAATAATATAATCGATGTTTACTGTAACAGTTAGAGATCATATGATGATTGCGCATTCTCTGCCAGATCCAGGATTTGGACCTGCCCAGAATATGCATGGAGCCACATACGTCGTGGATGCAGAATTCAGCTCGGAAGAATTGAATGAAATGAATGTGGTTATTGATATTGGTGAGGCAACAGCATTGTTGAACGGTATATTGTCAACTTTGAATTATAAGAATCTGGACGAAATAAAGGATTTTGATAATGTGCTCACGACCACAGAATATCTTGCCAGGT
Organism: Cyclobacteriaceae bacterium; assembly: GCA_024644875.1. GTDB lineage: Bacteria > Bacteroidota > Bacteroidia > Cytophagales > Cyclobacteriaceae > JAGTVG01. Next base: position 3,759 of record JAHEGY010000146.1, on the reverse strand, counting down.
TCATACATCAGAAAATGTCAATAAAACTCCCGGATAATATTGGTTTAAAAATTACCCTTCATGAATCGCATATTGCCTCTGCTTCTTACCAGGGATAAAACACAGGACCAAGTATATTGAATTATTACATTATGCCTGATCTTCGTTTATAAAAATGAACAAAAACAATATTTGATGATCAAAGATAGATCCTCGTCTAAAAACCTGGTGATCTTAACTACACATTTCGGAATGAATTTTTCGGGAGGAAGCACAGCCACCCATGAAATATTTAAACGCCTTGAAGATGAATTTGATCAGATTTTTGTTGTTTGTAATAAAATAGGGCATCATCGTTTTAAAAAAGCTGAATTCAGACTATATAATTCTCATTCGGGGGCATACAAAATATTGAGATCGATAAATAACAGGAATACAATATATTATGGCGATTTTTATAATTCGGTACTTTTCGTGTTTGCAAAGAAGAAATTCTATTTTACATTTCATGACAACTGGCCTGAAATGAAAAACACGTCTTTAAATGATCATATTAAATCGATTTTTTACATTCCAATTTATAAGGCCATATTAAGATCAGCTGAGAAAGTTATCGCAGTCTCGAAATATAAAAAAAGATACATCGAAAAGTTCAATCGTGATGTTAAGGTGATATATAATGGGTATAATGTTTCCAGGGACAAGGATCTAACTCAATTCAGGGGTAAGAATAAAATTATAATGGTCGGCAATATCGACCGGAGAAAATACCATATTGCTCTGAAACTTTTTAAAAGTTTGGATCCGGATTTCAAGGGGAAGATCGATATTTATGGACAATTGATCGATAAGGATCTGGCCGAAGAATTAAATTCTTTCTCCTTTGTAAACACAAAAGGTTTTGTTTCATCTATCCCGTATCAATCATACAATTGCTTCCTGCATGCTTCATTTATTGAAAATCTTCCTATTGCCGTTTGTGAATCCATAATTCATCTTCTTCCTGTTGTAGCATTTGATGTTGGAGGTATTCATGAAGTAGTTAATATTTCAAATGGAATATTGGTGCCCCCATACGATATTAAACAGATGAAGAATTCCATTGAGTCGATTCTTTCAGGAAAACGGGAATTTTCATTTTCAAAAAATGACCTGGCAGATTTTGATTGGGATATTGCAGCTGGAGAATATCTGAAAATTATGCAATTATGATAGTATCAGTAATTGTTGTATTGATTTATTTAAGTTTCATCATTGAATTTCTCTTTTGGCCGGTGCCCAGTGAAGCCTCTACAGGACAGTTATTGAATAATTGGAGATCCAACAGAACAAAGCACAACCTGATCTATCTTATTATTTTTGTATTTAATGCTTTTTTTACTCTAGCGCCTTTAGTGGTTTCTTTGTATTCTTTATTCTATAGGGATCTGTTTCAGAAAGATATATTTACATATATTGGATTAACACTAGCCTGGATCGGCAGGGCGATCTCTGTATCGGGGGCTTACACACTACATAAAAGCAATTTAGAATTCCTGGTTACAGATTCAATGTTTAAATGGAGCCGGAATCCTGTAAGTCTGGGATTGTTTATCACATTTTTCGGTTTACTATTACTAATTCCTCATGTCGCAATGATTATAAGCTATATTGTTTTTGTATTAAATATCAACTATAAAATTAGTATTGAGGAGAAGTTCTTACAGCAGAAATATGGAGAAACATATCATGATTACATTAGGTCCACACCAAAATATTTGATTAAATGATGTCAAAACAGGAGGATATACAAGTTGCATTTGACGACTTATACAAAACCAGGGGATTCAGATATCTGCGGCCCAGGGAAGCTTATGAAATATTCACAGGCATTCTTGCACCCGGGAATGGAGAGAAATTCCTTGATGTAGCCTGTGGACCCGGATTGTTACTGAAGGAAATGGCTAAGGCCGGAGCGATATCGTATGGAATTGATATATCCCCCCATGCTGTAAATATGAGTAAGCAGTATTGTCCGGAAGCGGAAGTAGTTGTGGCAAATGCCGAGGACCTTCCATTCCAGGATAAAGAATTTAAATATGTCAGCTGTATTGGTTCACTGGAAAGAATGATCGATCGTAAAAAAGCCATTTCGGAACAAATCAGAGTAGCCGCTGACGATGCAAAATTTTGTTATATGGTGCGCAACTCAAACCACCTAAGTTGGAAAATACTCATGAAACCATTAAAATTATATAATAAGAAAGCTCATCAAGATGCAATGGACCTTCAAAATTGGTGCGATCTCTTTACATCTTGTGGATTGCGGATCCTTTCAATTTATCCGGATCATTGGCCGTATTACAGGCTGAGAAAACTGATTCCCATCTGGAATAGAAATATTGATTATTCTAAAATAAGAAAGTTCCCATTTAGTTTGAATAGGGCGTATGAATTCATATTTGTCTTAGAAAAAGATGACTGAAACAAAACGTATTTATGATAATCTGATCAGGTTTGAATCCAGAGGTCGAAAGGGAAGGCCTTATCCTGTTCATAAAAAACTGATACGGCCATATGGAAACAAGAATCTATTGGACTGGTTGATAACAGTCGTATCATTCAGCGAGGTGGATTATGTGCTTGATGCAGGCTGTGGAACAGGTTTTACCCTTTTCTTTCTACATGATTTATACCATATCCGGGGAATGGGAATTAGTATAAGCTCAAAGGAGGTAGATTATGCAAGAAAGTTTACCCAAAGAAACGATCTTGGGAAATATTTAGAATTTGAGCTGGATAATTATCTTACCCATCGTAGACCAGGATCCTATTCTAAGATCCTGTGTATAGAATCATTAAAACATACTGGTAATATTGAAGAAACAATTAATAACTTATTGCGAAATCTAGACCATGGGGGCATATTGGTGATTATTGATGATTTTATCAAACAGGATAGCAGAAAAATAAGAAAACAAAAGTTATTGTGGGATTCGCCGGCTTTTGATCAGGAAAGTATATATACAGATATCATTAGTAAAAATCCATCATATCACTATAATACAATCGATCTTACTGAATTTGTATCTATCCGGCCTGTCTGGAAATTGAACCTCATGATATTTTTATTTAGTGTTTATAAATGGATATTATCAGGAATAAATGTCAGGAATGTAAACACTTACATTGGGGGCTTAATACAGGAAAAACTGTACGCCAGGGATAAAATATCTTATAAAGCAATAATTGTTGAACATAAAATATCATAATAATGAATAATCAGGAAAACAGGAAAGTTAAGAAAGGAATAATAAGAACAAAGATCTATTTTGACAGGGCCAGAATGTATCTGGGTTATATTAATTTCTTTATGCTGAATATAGTACTACTGAACTCTTCAGAAAATGGATTTCTAGCGAATATAGTAAATCAGAACCGAATTATCTGGATCCCGGTTCTTTTCGTTTTTTATGCTGCGGTACTGGTGTTTATTGGATTTCTTGATACCAAATTAGGATTCAGGCAGGAAGAGATGCGCAATAATGCGACGCACAATCCTGTTTTGATGGAAATGATTGATTCGATCAATGAGATAAAGAAAGAAGTCAAGAAAGATCAGAAGAACGGTTAAAAGAGGTGTTATATATCACTTTATTCACCATGGAGATCCCAAATGAAATTATGATCAGTATTGAAGAAAACATCATGAGTGGAGTGTAGATTTCCTCTTCTAAAAAAATGGGAATAAAAGTGAAACAAAAAATATTACGGCTATAGTTGACCTGATTTTTTTCCCTG
>JAHEGY010000050.1 GCA_024644875.1 Cyclobacteriaceae bacterium | reverse complement strand
AAAGATATTGAATTCTTCAATCAGATCAATTAACAATTAATTTAATCGGGATTGAATACCAATCATCAGGGTTTACATCAAATGAAATACTTTGCTCCGTTAAATATTATTATGTCGGTCGATCCTATCCGGCCACTTCAAATTCATAAATACCACTGCCGACTTTATATAAGTTAAAGTTATCCTGTTTTTCAATAAATTGAATTTCAGGCACATTGGAAACTTCTTTACCCGATTCATAAACCCTCTGCTCACCCTCTACCGGAACATAAACTGTTGCTTCACTACCTATCGGCACTGTTACATTCATGGTAAATTTTTTATCTTCATTTTTCCAGCTGATCCCGGCCATACCATAGGCAGTATTATTGGAGTATTCAACGAAATAAAGCTCATCTACGGGTTGAGGCCTGAAAATAATGTGTCGATAACCGGGATGTTCAGGATCGGCCTGCATACCGGCCAGTTTCCTGTAGAGCCAGACCAGGCCACCACCAAACATGGGATGATTGTGAGATCCCGCGGTACTCCATTGTTCACGTGTAGTTGTTGAACCTAATTCAAGCCAATGACCATAGCTGGGTTCCGTCCGCTGGTTCATAACTTCGTAAGCCAGGTTCTGCATCCCATGTTCAGCCAATATTTCGAAAAAAAACTGGGTCCCAAAGATTCCCGTGTCAATATGCCGGTCGTTTGCTTCGATATCCATTCGTAAGGAATTGATCACGCCCTCATATTGCTCCTCCGGCACACCCATTTTCAACGCAAAGATATTTCCTCCCCCCTTACCATAGGTGCTGTTTTCTTCATCATAGAATTTTTCCATGAATGCTGATTTTGTTTGTGAGGCCAGCAGTCTGTAATGATCTGCTTCTTCGGGAAGGTTCAATTTTTCCGCTGTTTGGGCTGTAAGGTTTGCACAACGCCAGAAGTAAAAAGTATGGACCATGTCGTCCGGCACCGTTTCCCCGGGTGCAACCCACTCACCGAGATTGAACCATTTTAATACGTTGCCGTCTTTACCAACCCGCCGGGAGAACATGATCCCATCCTCGTCGATCCAGGTCTGCATATAACGGACATATTCTTTCATCCCTTCATAATTATCTTCCAGCATATCAAGTGAGCCGTAATGCAGGTAAAACTCCCAGGGCATGATGACCATTGCTGCACCCCAGGCTACACCACCACCGCATCCGGGTTGCCAGGGAGCTCCATTCGGCACATAGCCTGTTTCCACATTCTGGGCGCCCAGTATATCCTGTATCCATTTTTGGTAAAAGTTCCTTGCGTTGAAATTATGCATAACCGTTACACATGCTACCTGCCCGTCCCCGGTGTATGGGGCACGTTCACGGTGCGGACAATCGCTGGCTATTCCTCCATGCATATTATCGAGCTGACTTCTTTTCCAAATTTTATTGATATCGTTAAATGTTTGATTCGATGTTTCAAAATGAGCCGATTCTTCGATCCAGGTATTTACAGCCTCGGCGGTTAAATGTTCCGGTTTCAATTCTCCCGGCCAGTTGGTGATCTCTACTGCACTGAACACAAACCAGTTGAATCTTGCGGCATAGGACTCGGGTCCTTCCCCTCTGAAAATGTAGGAATTGTCTCCTGAATATTGATTACTCAGGTATTTTATTTCAATTTTATGCCCCTCTGGTCCTTCCACATCATTTAATCGCAACCATCCCGAAATTTCCAGCCCAAAATCAACAAGATATTTGTTATCTTCTGTTTTTTCAATACTCACCGGCTGCAATCTTTTGGTAATCTTATCCGGATAGGCCGTATGTGCGACCAGACGTCCATAGGGTTCTTTTCGCTGAACCGCCTGCGCCCAATTACTATCATCAAATTCGGCTGTGCTCCAGCCTGGCTGCTCTTTTCTTGCGTCATAATGTTCACCATGATAAACCAGGTCCATCATGATGGCACTTTTCGATACCTTCCATGATTCATCACTTATGATCATTTCCTCCGAACCATCCTCATAGGTTATTTGGATCTGGCCCAGGAACCGCGGCGATCCATAGGACCCGGCCCAGTATTTCGGCGCATTATAGAATCCATTGCCCAGAATGGCGCCTACCGCATTGTCCCCTTCCTTCAACAGACCCGAAATATCATAGGCAAGATACATTACCTTATAATCCCTGAAATTATCCTCAAGGGGTATATTCTGATCAATCAGGTCCGGTCTTTTTCCGTAATTGGTCTGGTTGGGAACCAATACATCATCCCCCACCTTTTTACCATTCATATATAATTCAAAATAACCCAGCCCGGTTACGAAGGCAACTGCTGATTTAACCTTCTTACTGACCTGAAATGCCTTTCTCATCAAGGGGGCAGGTGGCGGATATTCTGTTGGCATAGCATCCGGACCGCCCGGAGGCTTGGGGAGCGCCTCTTCTCCCTGCCATGGCACGCCGATCCATTGGGCCTTCCAGTCAGAGGGATCCAGCAATCCCATTCTCCAGAATGACGGTTCACTCCAATCTGATGCCTGGTCATTGAGATCCCACGTACGTACCTGCCACCAGCATTCAAGGCCGGATGTTAAATTTTTTCCACCATATTTAATTCTGGCGGATTGATCAGATTGAACTTTTTGACTATCCCAAAGATCCGGTTCTGACAGTCCTGCCGTTGAGCTGGCAACCCTAACTTGCCATGCGGTTTGTCTTTGTCCCCTGAGGCCTTTTGCAGATATATTTATCCAGGAAAGGCGTGGAGAGCTCACATCGACGACTGATGGATTATTGAGATACTCGCAGGTCAATTGAGTGGGTTTAATCAGGGATACTTTTGAGCAGGATACAAGCAAAACAAAGATCAGTAAATAAAAATATGGTTTCATATGGAATATTAATTAAAAAAATTCAAAATACGGGGAATTAATATGCATTCCCTCTAAAAAAGCAATTTATAAAATGATTCCATTGAATAATAGACTACAAATGATTTATTTCATATGCAGGAAACCAGAAAAATTATGCCGGAAGAACAAAGTGATATTTTAATACTCGGCATCGGCAATGACATATTAACCGATGATGCCATTGGTCCTAAGATCGTGAAAAGACTCCAGGAGGATTTATTCTCTGACAATATCTCATTTTTAACTGCTGCCATGGGAGGTCTGGAAATATTGGAGATGATCAAAAATTTTCAGCAGGTTATTATTATTGATGCCATCAAGACGAAAAATGGCATTCCCGGAACCGTTTATTATCTTACCCCTGATAATTTCAAAGAAACCCTGCACATCTCAAGTTTTCATGATGTTTCCTTTTTAACCGCGTTGGAACTGGCTAAAAAACTTGAAATATCCATCCCATCCCGGATTGACATCATCGCTGTTGAAATTGTGGAAGACTTAACTTTCTCCAATGAGTTCAGCAAGGATATCGCTTCCAAATATAATATTATATATCAAGATGTCCTGAAATCAGTAAATGAAATGATTCTAAAATAAAACCCCGCCCTTACAGGTCTGGAAGCCCGTAAAGGCAGGGTCAGGGAGATGGAGTAATATATATTTCAGAAAAGGAGATATATATTACATCCGGTATCTGGAAAAATTAAGACACTTCAGCAGGTTCACTATACTCTACCTTACTGAATATTCCCTCAATCTGTGCCAGTATTTGCTGATCAGTGAAGTGGCGTCCTTTGATAGCCCCTGAAGGACAGGCAGCCACACAAACACCACAAGCTTTACATAATGCACTGATCACATGACTTTTCTTCTTTTCTTCATCAAACTCTATGGCACTGTAAGGGCACATCACATTGCAAATACGACAACCGCTGCATACATCTTCATTCACTTCGGCAAATACGGCATCGATCTCTATCTTACCTTTGGAGATACGGGCAAGAATTCGTGCTGCGGCTGCTCTGGCTTGCGCCACCGTATCGGGAATATCCTTCGGTGCAACACAGGTGCCTGCAATAAATACACCATCAGTGGTCGTGGCGACGGGCTCCAGTTTGGGGTGACTTTCTATGAACCACCCATCTTTATCCTGGCTAATGTTAGTCAAATGGGCTATTTCATGGGAATCATCCCGTGCCTCCATTCCCACCATTAAAACCACAAGGTCTGCCGGTATTTCAATGTGCTCACCAGATAGTCGCTCGTGTACTTCTATGAGCATTTCACAATCATCTTTTGGACCTGCTTTATGTATCACAGGCCTGTTTTCCTTATCATACATCAGGAATAACGTTTTTGCCTTGGATGACTGCCTGTAGAAATCTTCATGACCTTTACCAAATGCATTCATATCGATATACACATCCGAGACATAACATTCCGGGTTAGCAGATTTGATTTCATGGGCATATTTCAGGGCAGTCATACAGCAAACCCTGGAGCAATAGGTATGAAATTCTTTATTCCGGCTACCCACACAATGAACTATGGCGACATATTTAGGAATTTTTCCTTCCTTGGTTTCCACCTTTCCGGATTTCAGCATATTCTCAAGCTCGAAGGAAGTAATTACATTTGGTAACTTGCCATATCCATAATGTGTGACTCTCGAAGCATCGAATTCCTTATACCCGGTACAGATGGCCACATTTCCTATGGCCACTTCCTTTGCTTTTGCCTCATCTTCGGACAAACCATTTTGCTTCTGGATCTTTGCCGCAAAATTCCCAACAAATCCTGATAATTCAGTCAGCTTTGAATTGAGGTATACCTGTATATTCTTATGTTCAAAAGTACGGGTCATCCTTTCACTTAATAAGTCGACGGCTGAATAATAATATGGCGCCGTCAGGTCAACACGTGCGATATTGCCTCCAAGATGGTCATCCTTTTCAACAAGATGGACAAAATTCCCGGCATCTGCCAATTCGAGAGCAGCGGTCATCCCGGCAATACCGCCTCCAATTACCAATACACTTGGATTCATGTCTACCGACATGCTTTCCAGTGCTTCATGTTTTAAAACACGTTGAACCGCACCGCTTACCAGAGCCATTGCCTTCTTCGTGGCAGCTTTCCGGTCCTTATGTACCCAGCTGCATTGTTCACGTATATTGGCCATTTCAAGCATATACTGATTCAGACCGGCCATCCTCAAAGCACTACGGAAAGTTCTTTCATGCATGTTTGGACTGCAGGCAGCCACTACCACCCGGTCAAGATCATTTTCTTTTATGTCCTCAGCAATCATTTCCTGTCCCGGATTGGAACACATATATTTATATGTCTTTGCGAGATGAACATTTGGCAAGGTAGCTGCATACCGTGCAACAGCTTCGGCATCAACCACTTTGGCTATATTTGTTCCACAGTTGCAGATGTATACCCCTATTTTATCTTTTTTCTTTTCCATGATTACTTGATTGTTATTGATAAAGGATCAACCAGTTTCTGCTGCCTGACTACGGCTTCCCTCTGAATCTCTGCAAAATACATAGCCATTGGACGGTATATGAGATGTGACCACTTACTGAAAGGCATCCTCAATAACCAGGGAACAACAGCCATTAAGTGTATAACATATGTGATATTGGCTGCTTCCAGATACCCCGTTCTATGCAGTATATGTTGTACTATTCCGGAAACCGTAATTATAATAAGCAATATCACAAACATCCAATCCGTACTGTGCGTTTTTTTATACTGTACATGTTTCGTTTTCACTATTCTTTGCCGTACGAAATATATGCAACCAATAAGTAAACCAATGGTAGCCAGGTATCCGAAAATATGTAAAGGCCAGACTATTTCAGGACCGGCCTGAAGTGGTTCAACGAATACCATGATCAAAATAATCATGATAGAATAACCCGATGCCAGTCCAAAATGCACCAGCCATGGCATATACAATTTTGAATTGCCATTATTTTCACATTCTGCATATCTTTTCTGTGTTATAAATTGGAAGGGAATTTCATAAAGCTTTTTAAAATAAAGCCACCATGGTACAGGAATAGACATTCCTTTTACCATACTGAAATACCACATCCGTAGTGCGCCCAGCCAGAGAAAAAGAAACATTATCCCTCCTACTGTCAGATCAAATGTATGAATAAAGGAACTGGGCAGAAATGCCCCTTCACCGTCATATACATGAATACTACCTCCGGAAATTCCATAAAAAGTCAGGTATATACCTGTCAGGACAGCGATCAATAAAACTGTTAATATTTCTCTGGTCCTGGAATTAAAAAACTGATTTGCAATTCCGGTGATATCATAACGCGATATCAACCATCTGCGTAAACTCATCATGGTTTCGCCGGGATCAGCCTCGCGGGGGCATTGTTCAGAACACTGTCCGCAGTAGTAGCAGAGCCATGGTTCAAGGGAAGTTTCTAATTTTTCTTCCAATCCCATTTGTAGCTGACGCATAGATTTCCTGGGAAACTTGAATATATCGTCAGCATGTGCACAGACTGTTGAACAGTCCCCGCACTGATAACACATTTGAACATCCTCTGCTCCGAATTTGTCGAGGACCTCTATATAACCTGGATTTACTCTAATAGCCATAATTACCTCCTTATAGGGTATGAACAGATTTTGCTTTTTCTTCAATTTCGCTTAAAGACAGGCTACTCATATTGCCTATTCCTTTTTCGCTTGTTAAACTGCCTAAAACACCGGCAGCCACTGCAGATGCCTGGGCGACAGTATCTGGAATATCTTTAGGTGCTTGACACATTCCAGCCACATAAATACCGCCTTTATCTGTGTCGGTAGGATTTCCATTATAATCCAGTTCCGACAGCCAACCATCCGAATCACTGTTGATCCCCAGCATTCTGCCCAGAGCTTCCGTGCCGGGTGAAGGGATCAAACCCACCGCAAGGACGACCATGTCCACTTCGAATTCCAACAATCTGTCATTCAGAATATCTTCGCCACGAACAAACATCTGATCATCCCGCATTGACACGTCAGCCGAGTGACCCCGAATCACGAAAGTTCCTTCAGATTTTATACGGTCAGCAAATTCCTCATATCCTTTCCCAAAGGCCCGCATATCAATATAAAATTCATATACTTCCACATTCGGGATCTTTTCCTTGATAAGGTGTGCAAACTTCAGGGAATACATACAGCAAACTCTTGAACAATATGAATTGTATTTTTTATTCCTTGATCCCACACAATGGATTATTGCTACACTTCTGGGTGGTATTCCTTCCGGGGAGAAGATCCAGCTTTCTTCTTTTGTCTTTCGGTTTACTTTTTTTGTTTTGGTAACTATCCTTCCTCCGGTTGAACCAGAGGCATTGGTCAGTCTTTCAAATTCCAGTGAAGTGAGGACATTCGGATATCTACCATATCCATATTGATCAATATGACTGATATCCAGTAATTCATAACCTGTTGCCAGGATAATATTACCAACCTCTAAATCTATGGTTTGATCTTCTTCATCAAGATTAATGCAATCCTTGGGACATTTCTTTACACAATTCCCACATTTTTCTCCTTCAGAAGTTACATACCTGCAATTTTCCTCATCGATCAGATAAGCATTCGGGACAGCCTGTGGAAAAGGTATATAAATTGCTCTCCTGAAAGAAATTCCCGCATCGAATTCACTTTCAACCTTAATTGGGCATACACTTACGCACTCGTCACAGGCTACACATGCTTCTTCATCCACTCTTCGTGCCCTTTTTTTGATCTTTACACGGTATGCTCCAGGCTTACCGCTCACGGAGACCACTTTAGAGAGGGTCATGAGGTTGATCATTTCGTGTTGTCCAACATCCACCATTTTTGGTGTAAGGATACAGGCTGCACAGTCGAGGGTGGGAAATGTTTTATCAAACATGGCCATATGGCCTCCAATGGTCCCACTTTGCTCAACCAGGTAAACCTGTTTCCCGGCATTTGCTATCTCCAGTGAAGCCTGAATTCCGGCTATTCCCGCTCCGATTACCAAAGTGGCGTGATTCACGGGATTGCCCCCGGGAACCGCCGCGAGTGAAAACGGAACACCCATGGTGGCACAGGCAACGATGGCCTTGGCACGGTCAAGAGTATGTCCATTTTTTGCCCCATGTTCCTGAAAAGAAGCTAAGCGGACTTCCTTGGTATTCCCTCCTGATTTAGCCATTGCTTTGGTAAAAACAGGTTTGAAATATCCGGGAAGGTCCCCTGCAACCACGATACGTTCCAGGTTTCTGGATTTGATACTATCACTCAATTTATCTAAATCGATATCGGGATTTATTCCTAAATTCTGAACTGATTCGACTTCCGGAAGATTTAAAGTATATTTTGCTATTGCGTCAATGTCAATATTCCATTGTTCATCGACCTGGCAGAAAAAAACTCCGGTACGCATATTGATTTATTTTTTGTTATACAGTTTCAATCTCTCTGGATCCGTTGCATTAATTTGCCATCCGCATCTTTTATTTCCACAATCATAGGCATATCGCCCGGCAGACTATGGGTTGCGCATGAGAAGCAGGGATCATAAGCACGAAAAGCCATCTCGATCATATTCAATATACCGTCAGAAACTTCTGTGCCTTTTTTTATCAGTCCCTGAGCAGCTTTTTTGATCGACATATTGATGGCCGCATTATTATTTGTGGTTCCAACGATAATATTGACTTTTGTCACAACGCCTTTATCATCGGTCCAATAATGATGAGTAAGTGTTCCTCTCTGGGCTTCCACCGTATCTACTCCTTCACCGACCACTTTTTCTATTGGCGTTCTTAATTCATTTCCGGTTATATCAGGATCCTGTACCAGTTCCAGACAATGCTCAGCTGAATATAAAAGCTCAACCAATCTCGCCCAGTGCATAGCCAGGGTATTGTGGACTGGTTTACCACCAAGTACAGCATACATACGCTCGTATTCCTTCTGTGCCAATGGTGTGGCCATTCCGTCTGCAGCATTCAGCCTGGATAAAGGTGTGGCATGATACACACTGGAATCCTGCCCATCGATAAATCCTTTCCATCCTATCTGCTTCAGGTAAGGGAATTTCAAATAGCTCCAGGGTTCAACATGCTCAGCCACATAGTCCCGGTAATCGGCCGGTGCATATTTGTGCATTTCATCACCTTTGGTATCCACAACCCGTATCTTTCCGTCATAGAAATTGACCTTGTTATTTTCATCCACAAGGCCCATGGAATGAAGTTTAAGTGAATAAGGACCATTCAATATGATATCAACGTAGGTATCATTGGCCAGGACAACATCCTCAAATATCTTTAATGAAAATTTTGAAAACTCAACAAAATCTTCTGCTTTCTTTACAATATCATCCCTTTGTTCCTCTGTCAGGCCTTTGCGAACACCACCCGGTATATTCATCATACACTGTGTCTGATGACCTGCCAGTAAGGCCTGGATCTCCTGCGCGATCCTTCTTTGCTTAATTACCTCTTTGCCTATGTCTACTCCTACCTTGCCGATGACGCCCAGAATATTGCGTTCAGCTTTGGGGGCGTCGGGACCAACTACAAAGTCGGGCGCCCCGAGTGCATAAAAATGAGCAATATGGCTGTGAACAAAGTGTGCCATATAAAAAAGTTCTCTTAATTTACGGGCTGTTGGTGGAGGTTTTACCCCAAATACTGCATCAACTGCCTTACCCGAGGCCATATGATGACAACCCGGGCAGACCCCGCATATTTTTGTTACGATGTACGGAACTTCTTCCACAGGACGTCCCTCACAGAATTTTTCAAACCCTCTGAGTTCGGGGACCTGGAAATATACATTTTTCACATCTCCTTCATCATTCAGGAAGATCTCAATTTTGCCATGGCCTTCCAGCCTTGTTATCGGATCAATGGTGATTTTTTTCATGACATTTTCCTCCTTATATATGATGATGGTAAACTGTATCTATAGAAATAACCAGCCGGATCAACAAGATCATCCAGAACCTTATCTATTGCTACAGGTTCTTTCTCATCGATCACACTGGCGATAGCTGACATCATTTTAGCGCCGGGATCCGTTGAATCAGGTGTGGGTCCATAACAACCCCTGCATGGGGCATTCCCCTGTATACATCTGAAATCACAACCTGTTCTTGTAGCCGGTCCCATACAGAGAATTCCCTGTTCGAGGAAACAGGTTTCGCCATCATCGACTACTTCCCAGGGTCTGTAAAATTTCTTAACTCCTTTGTTCTCCGTTTTTTTACGACTGCATTCGTCGCATTGAGCTTTATCCCCTGCTCCGATCACACTGCCCGGGGGCGGTAACTCTGCTCCTGTGACGATGGCGGTAAATACTTCCACAAGTCGTGCAGTCTGCGGAGGACATCCCGGCATAAAATAATCTACCTCTACCACATCAGCCAATGTTCTTACATCATTATAAAACACCGGAAGTTCCAGTACGCCTTCTGCTACCTCAAATTCGGGCTGTGGAACGACTCTTTCCGTATTGATGGTGGATTCGGTATCGTGATATACTCTATCAAAGATTTCCTCCTTTGTGGAGAAATTTGCCAGCCCGGGTATTCCTCCCATATGTGAGCAACTGCCGTAGGCAACAAGTATCTTGCTTTTCTGTCTTAACAACTTAGCTATGTGTTCATTTTCACTATTACGAACAGCCCCGTTGTATAGCGTAAGATCTATAAAACCATCTGGCATATCTTCAACATCCTGGTATTTTGTATCCAGTGCAATTGGCCAGAAAACCAGATCCGCTGCAGCAACCACATCAAATAGCGCTTCATGAACATCCAGAACGGACACACAACATCCACCGCATGCGGCACCCCAGTAAACAGCCATTTTTATTTTTTGTTTTTCTTCAGCCATGGTGATCTCATTTTAGGTTAGTACTTCCATGGTTTCCTTGATATGACATGGACCAAGCTCGGTAATTGTTTGGGTAAAGCTGTTCACCAGTTCAGCATATTGCTTACCTTCACTGGCGCTGATCCATTCCAGTTTAATTCGTTCCGGTTCGATACCCATTTGTTTAACATATCGTTTTAACAAATGAAATCTCCGGAGGCATTTATAGTTGCCCTCCTGGTAATGACAATCCCCGGGATGGCAACCACAAATCAGAACTCCATCTGCTCCTTGTCTAAAAGCTTTGAGCACAAAAGTGGGTTCAATGCGTCCAGAACACATAACCCTGATTGCGTGTACATTAGGCTTATACTCCATACGTGATGTTCCAGCCAGGTCGGCACCTGTATAAGAACACCATTTACAAAGAAATGCCATAATTTTAGGATTGAATTCCATAAAAATCTCCTTCCAGAAAAATTATATTGATTTTGATTTGGCTACTTGTTGAAATTCAGAAAATAAGTGAAGACGAGAGAACAATGATACTGCATAATGACTCTCGAATGAATGTGGCCCGTCTCCCTTACAGTTTAAATAGAAATTATTCCATATAAAGAACAATATTCTTCTTACAGCTTGACTATATTTACCCCAGTCTTTGAGATAAAACTGTCTCATTTTAATGCTTTTTAGTCACATTATCCTGTTTTCTAACTTAGTCAATTTTTAAGTCGAATACAAATGTTTATACTGTTTTATACGGATTTGTTAATTAATTTATTGTGATTTTTTTATCTATTATTAACTATTCAATATTAGCAATCATGATATTTTAATTATTTTTATTGTCATATACAGTCTTATTGGCGGTAAATGCGATATTTATAGTTCCGAGATGAACAATTAATACAATAAGGCTCGTCATACGCGTAAATTTGCCAAAGCGGTTTTAAAAAAATATTTAATGTGATTTTTTGAACATTATAATAAATATATTATATTCATACGGGAATTCTTGGCCGAACCTTCTCCAATTTATTTTTATGGTACTTAATTCACAATATTATGCTTATCAAGAAAAACGTTAAACGCCTTCTCCTATACCGTCTGTGCCTGGTAAAATTCAGGGAAATGGGATTTAAAAGGGTTTATTCCTATAACCTCGGTCATGAAGCCGGCGTATCAGCAGAACAGATCAGAAAGGACTTCTCGCATTTCAAAATTACTGGAAATAAGAAAGGTGGTTATGACATTGAAAGTGTGCTTGAAAAACTGAATTATATATTCAGAAAAAATGAACTTCAGAAAGTAATTATCGTAGGGATGGGGAATATTGGCAGGGCCCTGTCACACTATGAATGCGGATTTACAGTGCGAAGGCAGTACATCGTTGCAGGGTTTGATATAGACCCGGTAAAGATCAAGAAAACTTATAATGTCCCGGTATACGATATGAGAAGTATGGATGAGTACATCAGGACCAATAATATACAGGTAGCTATCATGGCGGTCCCGTCCATATCAGCCCAGGAAGTTTGCACAATACTGGTTGATGCCGGCATAAAAGGAATCATGAATTTTTCGCCGGTCCTGTTACAGGTTCCGGAGAATGTTATTGTCAATAATATAAACCTATGTGATGAACTGGAAATTGTAATCTATACTGCTGTAAATTCGAATTCAATCAATGAAGCTATGATCGATAATTTAACAAGGGATTAGGGCTGGAGAATTTTAAAACTCCGATTGTGATTTTGAAACCATTTCCAGGTTTAAAGTCATACCATCACCACGACCATCCGAATCCGGTCTGGAGAACATAGTCAAGATCCGTTGCACTTTCAGGAGGCTGGTTGTCATAGTTTAAAGAATAGCTCAGCTTAATATAGAAATCGTCATCAAACCACATTTCATATCTTGTTTCTATTTTGAAATCAACACGCCACCTACCACTTTCAGTTAAACTGGGATAGGCAGTGAGGCCAGATAAAAGATCGAGATCACCCATA
Organism: Cyclobacteriaceae bacterium; assembly: GCA_024644875.1. Taxonomy (GTDB): domain Bacteria; phylum Bacteroidota; class Bacteroidia; order Cytophagales; family Cyclobacteriaceae; genus JAGTVG01. Next base: position 16,721 of record JAHEGY010000050.1, on the reverse strand, counting down.
TTAAACATGTTAAATTCTGTACTCAAAAATGCTTCCATACTTCGCCTGTCCTGAATAGGTTCAGTGGAAGCAGAGTCCGTAAAATAATTTTCATTGTTGTAGTTCGCCCCAACTACAAAACCCCAATAGGATTTGTTAGTATGGACCACGTATTTTCCCATACCCATTTTTGCAGTTGTCCTGAGATCAAGATTCAACTCTGTACTGGAAAGGAAGTCCACTGAGACCAGGGGATACCAGTCCTTGGGAAGAAAATACCGAGAGCTGATCCCTGCTTCTGTACGATCGATATTATCTGTATTATCCTGTCTGGAGAACAGCGTACTATAATAGGCATCAATACTCCACCGTTTTGCTGTATATCCTAATCTTGTACTCGTTGTAAATTTTCTGAAGTTATTAGACCTGGTCATTTCATATCCAAGATCGATGGAAAAAGACAATTGGCTCCAGAAACCCTCATCAAGGTCATTAAGATATACAATATCAGTATGATTTACACCTACGGAATCTCCTTCATCAGTGATTATACTTACCCTACCAGGAGCATTAGAAAAAATGTGACCGTTGTATCGACTTCCATCAGACAAAGTGATCAAAAAGTACGTGTTGGTATATATTTCCTGTACACTATGCCATTTTATAGTAAAATCCTTGTCACTATATGGCGTTTCAACAGTCACAACATTTCTATCCATATGCTTCACTTCCCCCACTAGATAATTTCCGTTTCTAAAGATCAGGGAGTCTGTTTGGGCGTTTAAAAATTTCAAAACGATTAACAAGGCTGTCAGGGTTAAGAATACTTTCTTCATTTTTAAAGGTGTTTATTTAAATATGACATCGCATCAAAATCAAAGGAATGCTTTATTCAAAATTATATTCAGATTAACGTTCTGAATTGATAAACTAAACCGGTTCAATTTTGTTAGTCATAAATCGACATTAAAAAGGTAATTATTCTTCATACAATTTCAAAATTATTCGGTTTTGACTTGATGGCTAATCACTTATGGATTATCTTCACTTCCGAAAATTCAGACATCATTTTTTTATTATTTTTTTAGCCGCCATTATTAAGTACTTTTTTTAATTTTTTACTATGGACAATTCAAACGACGAGTATCACATTAGCTTTTTTAAGCCCACAACACCACAGGCCGTCGCCAACAGGAATATGGTAGTCTGGTTTGTGTTAATATGGTTTGTAGCAATTTTTGGCTTTCAAATTCTATTAAGAATTCTGGAAAAGCCAACTCCAGAACCCTCCTTTATTAGCTTTGAAAAGGTTTGGGAGAGTGTTAAATCTGGTAGTGCAGGCGAAACAGAGCTACAAGAATTTGGTCGGGCTACGCTATCCGTATTGGGCAAAATAATGATCACACCGGAAGAAAGGACAACTCTTGACAATGCCCTCAGCTGGACGGTTTCTCAGTTAACAATAGATCCTCTGCGTGCAGAGTTGGCTGAGAAAATCCGGGATTTTGAATCCATAAAAGCCTCTATCACAGACATATCAGATCCCGGCTATATCGCCAAAAAAGTTGATTTATCTTCCGAATTAAGTCCGAAACTCGGGCTTTCTCAGAATGATGTGCGATCCAAAATATTACCCCTGGAATTATCGGCCGACCTTGGAGTAAGTCTGACTGAAGAGACAAAAAATACGTTGCCCGCGATCATGAAGAAATATCTGGTCCATAATCAGTCTGTGTTAACCGATTTTAAGTTTCTCGGTTTCCCCTTTCATTATTTTTATACCGCAATTTTTTTACTTATTCTTTTCGTTGGTATCTGCTGGCTGTACTGTGTAAAAACAGACAGCCTGAACAAGAGGCTCAACATTGTAGATTAACCATTTTTTGAAATAGAAATTAAGATCATCATGAAAAAAATATATTTTTCTCTATTACTTCTGACCATACCATTTACGAGCTTTGCTGCTACGGGAGCTACCCAATTGGAAGGTAGTTTCAAGGTAGGCCCTGCGGTTATTTTAATCACTATTCTAGTCCTGTTCGTTCTGGTTGGTATTCTTTTCCGCGCAAAGGATACTACTGATTTCTATGCCGCCGGTAGGGGCATATCCAAAGTAGGATCCGGTATGGCAATTGCCTCCAACTGGATGAGTGCCGCCTCTTTCCTTGGGATGGCAGCTCTTATGTACGGATCGGGCTACCATGGTCTGGCCTATGTAGTCGGCTGGACCGGAGGATATGTATTGCTGCTGATTCTTATGGCGGGCCAGATCCGGAAATATGGTAAATATACTGCTGCTGATTTCATCGGTGACCGGTATTATTCCCAGACCCTTAGGGCTGTGGGGGCCATTATTGCTATACTTATTTCAATATCTTATTGTGTTGGCCAGTTTGGTGGCATAGGACTGATGTTTAAATGGGTAATGGGTATAGATTATGCCTGGGCAGTTATTATCGGCGGAGCTGTAGTTCTGGCTTATACACTGATTTCTGGGATGCTGGGTGTGACCAAAAACATGCAGATACAGTACGTTATAATAATCGTATCCTTCCTGATACCCTTATTCATATTAACGTTTAAATTCGATTATTTCTGGTTACTTCCTCAGGTGGGCTATGGTAGTGTTGTATCTGATGCAGTAGCCGGCATACCACTGGCAGAATCTCAACAACTGGTTAATTCATTTGGTCATGACTTTGCTATTGTACCCACTCCGGAATATGCTATGCCCTGGGATCCGGCTACAGGAAAGACATTTTATCAGTGGATCGCCATTGCCTTTTCATTGATGATTGGCACGGCAGGTTTACCGCATGTCATTCAAAGGTTCTATGTAGTCCCAAAGGCAAGAGATGCCAGATGGTCAGTGGTATGGGGATTGTTCTTTATTTGTGTGCTATACTGGAGTGCTCCGGCTTATGCTGCTTTTGGAAAGATTCTTTCTGCACATCCTGAAGTGGGTACACTGGCCAAAGATGCCATTGTAGTTTACACCGCCCAACTGGGGAATGTACACCCACTCATTGTTGGTTTCCTTGCGGCGGGTGGAGTTTCTGCGGCATTTTCAACGGTGTCTGGTTTGCTTGTGGCAGGATCATCGGCTTTTGCTCACGATCTGTATGTTAAAGTGATCAACCCTAATGCGAAACCTAAGAATCAACTGCTTGCGGCTAGATTAGGAACCATTCTAATGGCCATGATCGTAACGGTCATTGCACTGGCAAATCTGGCTTTGATAGGTCAATTGGTAGCTGTGGCCTTTTCATTGGCAGGTTGTACCATCTTCCCATTATTCCTGCTTGGAATATGGTGGAGTGATTCCAACAAGCCGGGTGCTATTGCCGGCCTGGTGGTTGGTGGAATAATTTCAGCGATTTCACTATCCTATTTTGTTGCAGGAAAGTACGGTGTGACATTACCCATGCACGATTTCGTGGATTACTGGTTGGGTGCCTGGTATTTCGCCATCATAGGTGCTCCATTGGCAATAATTGCCCATATTGTTGTTTCCAAGATGACGAAACAGACACCGCTTGAAATCAGAAAATTCTTGATTGAGAAAGTTCATTCTTAATGAATGTTTTTGCAAATAGGAAGACGAGAGCACTCATTTTTATCATGTGTGCTCTCGTTTTAAGTGGATTTATTATTACTCACTTCTATTACAAAAGTGTCAATGCTTCTGTTGATCCCAGAATTGTACCAGCGCGGAAGCTATATGAAAATTATAATTTATTTGCCCGGGAAAATAAACTTGATTCCATCTTCTGGTTGATGGATACCATTGAATCCATTTATTCCAGGGTGGAGCATTACAGAAATTCTTTTGAAGTTGGGGTACTGTACAATAATCGTGCTGCAGCCTGCCTTTCCTTATCTATTAATGAGGAGGATGTAACTTTAAAGGATTCCCTTCTGGAAGTGGCCAATGAATCAATAAATAATAGCATTACCATCTATGAGAACTGGCTTATGAGCTACGATGGTAAAAGTGAGCAAGAACTTAAAAAGGATTTGGAAAAGGGTTTTCTTGTAGGATTGGAAGATTATGATGAGGTGGATCAGCAAAAATTCCTGCATAAAAGAATCAAGGAAATAATTGAAGCGCAGGTTGAAACCAAAAGAAGGTTATCGGTTAGCTACACAAATCTTGGACTGGTATATCGTCATCAACTCCAATATGAAGCAGCAGCATTATCCTATCAGAAGGCCATAGATAACTGGGATAGAAACCTGACCGCAGAAAACAATCTTAATAAACTTTTAGGAAGGCCGGAGAAGAAAAGAAATCTAATTCAAAAGCTGTTTCCGCCGGAAAGAGTACAAAATTGAAAGCAATTTTTTTAAAGCAAATATTATGAGAAAAATTATACTAATAATAATCGCCGCTGTATTTCTGATCCATGGCAATGCAATATGTCAGGAAAAATCGAAATTAAAGAAAGAGCCTAAGCAATACAAGCCGCTAAAACTAAATATGAGCGAAGATGGTTCCTACTATCTGAGAGTGCTGCTCTGGGCACAAATATGGACAACCTTGGTTGACAATAATCCCGGTACGATTGGTTACGATTTAAAACCGGATAATTCATCCACCAACATTGGTATCCGCAGAGCACGTATGCTATTCTGGGCTCAAATGGGACCCCGATGGATGATTTTGACGCACTTCGGTATAAACAATCAGACTTTTACCAACGGCGGGTATTTAGGCACTGATGGCAAAAAACCACAGCTTTATATACACGATGTATGGACGGAGTATACTATCTTTCCTAAAAAGCTTTACGTCGGCGCAGGCCTTCACTATTGGAATGGCGTTTCCCGAATGGCCAATGCCTCTACCCTTAACTTTATGACCCTGGATGCCCCTATTTTTAACTGGTATGCAATTGAAACCAATGACCAGTTTGGACGCCAACTTGGGTTTTATATCAAAGGACAGCTCAACAGGCTGGATTATCGTTTTGCTTTTAATCAGCCTTTTCGAAATGGCATTGATCCATATGTGCGCACTGAGAGAACTACTACAGGCTTCAATTCTGAACTGGCTGCCAAAAATGCATGGACAACTACATGGTCACAAGCCGGCTATTTGAAATATATGTTTAAAGACATTGAGGCAGGCAAGCTTCCCTATGAAATAGGCCTTTGCATGGATGGTCAGGAATTATTTAATATCGGTGCTGGTTTTTACAATCATCCCAATTCTACTTATACATTAGATCCGGGCACCGGAAATGATTCGCTCAAGTTTTACAACCAGACTATATTTGGTTTGGATATGTTCTACAACCATTTAGTTGGCAATAAAGGCTATTTGATCAATACCTATGTGTTGTTTCAAAATATGAACTATGGTAAAAACTATCTGAGAAATATCGGCATCTTCAACACATCCAGCGTGATAGGTACTGAAGAACAATTGGGAGATGAATATGCCAACCGCAGTGTTATGGGAGCCGGCAACAGACAACCAACATTAGGTACGGGGAATATTCTTTATGCTCAATTTGGATTGAGGTTTCCAACATTTAAAAATGGCAGTGCTCTTATGCCCTATCTCACCGGAACGTACAAAAACTTTGAGGCAATTGATGAGCCATCGTTCCAATATGATCTGGGCTTGAATTACTTCGTAAATAAGCACTACGCAAAAGTCACCTTGCAATACAGCACACGACCAATATACAAGTTTGATGCCTCACAGGAAAACGGAATAGCGCAAAATGGTTTGAAGGGACAGGTCACCCTGCAAATGCAAATATGGTTGTGAGTTGACTTACCTGGCAAAGCATTATCAGTCAGGGTGTTTACTGGTTGATTTCGATCATTGGTATTTTATAAGATTTGATTATACTTGATCATGAGATGGGCAATAATTTCAGACATTCATGAAGATCTCATTAGCCTTCAGGCAGCACTGAGAGCTATTGAGAAATTCAACTGTGATGAAATTATCTGCCTTGGGGATATCTCCGGATATAGTGTTCCTTATTATGATTATCTCCATTCGCGCAATGCACATGAGTGTCTTTCCTTAATTCGGGCCAACTGTAAGATCATTATTTTGGGGAACCATGATATCCATGCCGCCGAAATCATCCCGAAGCACTGCAATTTTTTCGACTTCCCGGAAAATTGGTATCGATTAAACTATCACGAACGGCATAAACTGGCCAACAATACCTTGTGGTTGCATGAGGAGAACGATCTGAATCCTTTATATAAGTGGGATGACCTGGAATATCTAAGATCATTGCCTGAGTTGTCAGTTAGGAAAGCAAACGGGCACAAGATTCTATTTACCCATTATGTCTATCCCAATATTTCCGGACTAAAAAAAGAGTTTTACACGTACCGGGATGAATTCGATCAGCATTTTGAATATATGGACACATTGAATTGTTCAATCAGCTTTACCGGCCATACACACATAAGGGGATTCTTTGCGGCAACCAAACATAAATATAAACAATACAGGTATAAACGTTACAGGCTAAAGGATGAACCTGTTTGTTTTGGGATCCCTCCCATTACCAACCAGAATAAACGAAATGGATTTTGTATATTTGATGTTGACAACGCAAGCATAAAAGTTATTAAGCTGTGATTTTTTATTAAGATGCCTGGAAAGGACCTACATAAATTTTATTTAAGTATTGTTTTCCCTTCAATAGCCGCCATTGGATTATTCATCCTTTCCATGTTCATTTTTATCCTGCCCTATTTTGAGCAGAATATTATGGACAAGAAGAAGGAGATGATCAGTGAACTCACCAATACAGCCTGGAGTTTGCTGGAAGAATTTGACAATGAAACTCTGAATGAAAACATAACACGTGAAGAAGCACAGCTGGCAGCAGTGGCAAAGATCGAGCAAATCAGATATGGGGCTGAGAACAAGGATTATTTCTGGATAATCGATGAGCATCCTATCATGATAATGCATCCCTACAGGCCTGAATTGATCCTGAAAGATCTGACCGATTATAAGGATCCAAATGGGAAAAAACTATTCGTAGAGGCCACAAAATTAGTGGATCAGGATGGAGAAGGCTTTATAGATTATATGTGGCAGTGGAAGGATGATTCTACACGGATTGTTCCAAAATTATCTTATGTAAGGGGATATAAGCCATGGGGTTGGATCATTGGTACCGGGATATATCTGGAGGACGTCAATGAAGAGATCAAAACCATACGAAAAAGACTGGTGAATATCTCTCTTTTAATCACATTATTTATCTCCGTGGTACTCTCCTTCGTTATCCGGCAGAGTTTGAACATAGAAAATAAGCGAAAAAGTGCCGAATCAGAACTCTTGCTTTCCAAGCAGAAGTATAAATCGCTTGTAGAAGCTAGCACCGAAGGTACCTTAATGTTCCTGGGGAAGAACATAATATTTTCAAATATCAAGTTCAGCAACCTGATTGGATTTGACTCGGCAAAGATCATGTCCATGAAATTTGAGGAGATGTTTACCGCAGACTGGGATCTGATACTTTCCTCTTTTAATGATAAAAAGAGATCTGTTTCTCTGGAAACCAGGATTAAATGTTCCGGAGATGTGGAGAAGGAGGTTATAATATCTGTTTCTCAGATCCAGTATGCGGGTGACCAGGGGTATATCGTTGTAGTTAAGGAAATATCTCATGAGGAGCAACTTGAAAAGGAAACAGAACATCTTGCCCAGGAGCTTCAGACTTCTCTCCTCCTAATGAACCAGTCCATAAAGCCCCTGATAAACGAACCCTTGAAATGTTCGGTTGATACTAGCATACATGATGCAGCTGCATTAATGACCCGGAAGCAGCGGGATGTTCTCTTTATCCAAAGGGAAAAAAGTATAATTGGAGTAATCAATGACAGTGACCTTAAAAAGCGGGTTTTGGCTGAAGATCTGGATGCACGGAAAAGTGTAATGGAGATCATGACCTCTCCGGTAAAAACAATTTCCGGTAATGCTCTATTATATGAGGCCATTTTGGTCTTCAAGAACAATAACATTTCGCACCTGGCCACCAAAAATGAGAAGGGTATCGTAGATGGAGTTATAAGTTACGAAGATATCACAGGGATGCAGCAGAACTCAGTTAGCTATATCATTAAAGAAGTGGAAATATCCGAGGATGTGGAACAGCTCCGGAAGATACACAACCGGGTTCCTGTACTGGTGAATGCGCTTTTAGAAAGCGGTGATAAAACGCAGAATATTACACGTATCATTACTTCCATTTCGGATGCCATAGTTGACAGGATAATCGCTCTGGAAATAGAAAATATTGGGCCTCCACCCTGTGAATTTGCGTTCATGGTCATGGGAAGTGAGGGGAGAATGGAACAAACCCTATCAACAGATCAGGATAATGCCATAATCTTCGAAAACCTAAAGGGGAAGAAACTGGATGAAGCCAGGGAATATTTTCTGAAACTGGGCAGACAGGTTAGCCACCATCTTAATGAAGTGGGCTATAAATTCTGTGACGGGGAGATTATGGCATCAAACCCAAAGTGGTCACAATCCCTGTCAGTTTGGAAGAAATACTTTTCTGAATGGATAAATTCCAGTGATCCACAAAGCATCCTGGAGGCCAGTATATTTTTTGATTTCCGATGCGTTTATGGCAAGAAGGGATTCGTAAACAAACTCCGGCAGCATGTCAATAAAGCCCTTGATGGCAAATCCGTTTTTTTCTATCATTTAGCCCAGTCTGTGGTGAAGTTTAAACCTCCCTTAAGCTTTACCGGAAAGATAATAAGTAAAAACCATTCTGGTGACCATCTCAATCTTGACATTAAAAAGATCATTTTCCCGATTGTTGGTTTTATCAGGTTATATGCACTGAACAATAAACTGGATGAAACCAATACCCTGCAGCGGCTAAGGCAGTTACATCTGCAGGAAATTATTACCAAAGCTATGTATGATGAACTCGTTTTGTCTTACAATTACCTGATGCATCTTCGATTCAGGTTCCAGGCGAAAAGTATTCTGGAAAACAGGTTGCCTGACAACATAATTGATCTCAATAAGCTGACACATATAGAAGTTGGCACCCTCAAGAAGATATTCTCGGAAATAGGGGATTTGCAGACTAAGCTTAATTTCGACTTCAAAGGAACAATGTAGAATTTATTTTCTTTAAAATAAAATTCTGATTTCAAAGGGACCGTGTAGGAATCACTTTCAATATAATTAAAGGAAAAATTCACCCAAAGAATTACCGCATTAGAAAAACTTCTTATATTGACAGCCGAAATATCCATTTTCTGGATCATGAATCTATAAAACATTCCTTAACTGATACACAAAATTCACTAACCATGAACTTACAAAAAAAACTAACCGCTGAGTTTATCGGCACCTTCTGGCTTGTTCTTGGAGGTTGTGGCAGTGCTGTTCTGGCTGCTGCTTTTCCTGAAGTAGGCATCGGGCTTTTAGGCGTTTCTTTAGCCTTCGGCCTTACCGTCATGACCCTGGTATATGGACTGGGACATATTTCTGGCGCACATTTCAATCCTGCTGTTTCATTTGGCCTTTGGGTAGGCGGAAGATTTGACGGGAAGGAACTGTTACCTTACATTTTGGCACAGGTACTGGGTGGTATTGGAGGAGCGGCTGTATTGTATCTGATAGCCAGTGGCAAGCCGGATTTTGAACTGGGTGGATTTGCTGCAAATGGGTATGGTGCCAACTCTCCCGGTGGTTATGGACTGACCGCTGCGTTGATTACCGAAGTGGTCATGACCATGATGTTTTTGCTCATCATACTGGGTGCAACCGACAAAAGGGCTCCCGCGGGTTTTGCAGGAATAGCTATTGGATTGGGATTAACCCTTATTCACCTGATCAGCATTCCAGTTACTAATACATCAGTCAATCCTGCCAGAAGCACCTCGCAGGCATTGTTTGTAGGCGATTGGGCCTTGGGACAATTGTGGTTGTTCTGGGTGGCCCCTATTGTCGGCGCGATAATCGCCGGCGTGATATACAAAATGATATTTGAAAAGAAAGATTAGGCGCATTTTCCGATATTGTAATCAATTTATTTATCCTCACTCACTGGTATTTTATCGGTAAGAGATAAAGAGCACGCATGCAACCAAATGGCTGGTTCTGGTGTATGAAGATAAATTTATAACATTGATATAGAAATATCATTTACCTAATCAAAAATATCTTGCTGGATAAGGATGTGTTTTTGAAATTAATCCTGCATATATACATCCCAGATTTCATGCCACCGGCATCCCAGGTGAATTGATGTATCCCTCGATCCATTGGTCCATTGATCAGGTCAGCCACTTCACTTCCCTGGAAGTTAAAGATCCGGATCGACACCAGGGAGGATTCTTTGAGATTAAGTTCAAAATATATTTTATGACAAAAAGGATTTGGATACGCGCTTAATAAAAATTCATTTGATTCCAAAGGCGTAAGAACATTCAATACTTCCTGGTTCTCATATGCGCCCAGGTCCATGAGTGTGGATCCTTCCTGGGGGCGCTGGTTTCCCTCAATATCGTTTCCGGGTGCCAAATACCACTGCCCAAGAAGATTGATCGAATCTATTCCCGCATCTATGCAAGGGCTTTCATCCATTAAATGATAATCACCATTACCAGAATCATAAAATAGGGGATCTGAATTGATATTTCCGGTTCCCCAATGCATAAGGGCAAGTGTATCCACTTCGATGGAATCGGCACCATACTGAATATTGCAGTAATTGACATACAATTCAGAAAAAGCGTCTTCCCTGATACCTCTGACTGAGATCTGTCTTGGTGTATTGTTCCAGAAAATACAATTGGTAACACTTGCCTTTCCATCTCTATGGGCTGAGAGTCCTCCCACACTACCAGCTGAATTATTTGCAAAGGTGCAGTTTATAAAATGCACGAATGAGCCACTGCTGACACCAGTAGCGCCAGGGTTGCCCGATGTAGCGACATTATCCGTAAACTCACAGTTGATGATCTGTCCTGTACAACCCTGTGCAAAGGAGGCCCCTCCATTCCAAAGATCTGTCAGGTTATTGGAAAACCTCGAGTTGGAAAGTTGGAAATTTTTAAACTTACCGCTAATCAGTAGCCCTGCCACCCTTTCTGCATGATTATTCCTGAAAATATTTTTGTCTAATACTATATCAGCGAAGGAAGTATCGCTATCCATCTGACCAATTCGCAGAGCCCCGGATCTAAATATGGCATCATTCTCTATAAATTGACTTTGTTTTATAGTTATCTGATATGGTCTGTCAAACACCAGCGTATCTGAATAATAGCATTCAATTGCGCCACTTTCATATTGCACTTTATTTTTATTAAAATCACACAACTCTACATAAAGATCACAATTCCATAGATGAACAGCCCCTCCATTAATGGCTGTATTTTCCGTAAAGGTTGAATTTGTAAACTTCAGCTGGCTGTAATCAGAGTGCATACCTCCACCGTAGTCGGCTGAATTATTACTAATATTACTATTGCTAATTTCCAGGGTGTCATACCAGGCATGAATTCCTCCACTCATACTTGCTGTATTAGAAGTAACCTGAGTATTCGTTATCGATATATTACTAAAGTCTGAAGCAATACCTCCTCCAAGGTTATCTGCCTCATTATCATGTATTGCGCATGCATTAAAACTGACTTCTACGCCCGCTAATCCTAAGCCTCCCCCCCAGGGGGCTGTATTGCCTTGAACAAAAATATTCTCGAATTGGATAACCGATTTATCCCAGCATTGGATACCACCACCAAATTCAGTGGCCTGATTGTACATAATCGAATCACCTTCAAATGTGGGATTTGATAAGGATCCGATTGAAATACCGCCTCCCTCCCGTGCCACATTATTCGAGATCATATTCCGCATAAATATCGGATCAGAATCATGCATTTGAATAGCTCCGCCGGATACCGCCTCATTATATTCGAATTTATTCAATTCAAGTTTAATATCAGACCATGCCAAATGAATAGCCCCTCCTGAAGGGACTTCAGTTCCTGTTGCCATATTATGGACAAACAAACAATTCGCTATACGAACCTTGTTAAAACGAATGATACATAGTGCCCCTCCTGCGTTGTCATGCCAATAGTCAGCAATAGCTTTACCATATTGAAATACGCTATATTCAAAGATCGAGGAATCGTTTTCAGTATTAATATCTATGATCCTTATACCACCCCATCCACCGTTATTCACGCCAGGGGTTGAAAATCCTGTGGTATCATTTACTGTGAAAAAAATACTGTCGGCAGGTATCCCATTGGCAATGATATTTCCCTGGACTTGAATAGTATAGTGCCCCTGAAACTCAACACGAACACCACCTTCAATGATTAGTGATGAATCATCCGGGATAGTCACATGATCAAATATACGGTAGGGGGAGCCATCCTTAGTCCATACGCCACTGACATCTCCACCGTAAAAGTCTGTTTGTGAAAAAATTAAATTTGGAAAGCATATCATTGAAATAATAATGATGGATTTGAAAAAGTGGGTTTTCATGATCCCGTAGTTTGAGTTACAAAAGAACGATTCTTAGGTATGGTAGATATCCAGCTTCTCCTTTTAGAGAGTGATTCCTTTAAAAATATCCGCCATATATAATATATAATTCCAGGAACAATTAAAAAGTTCCGCCATTGGGGGATTATCTTGATCTGTCATAAATCTATGCCCTTAATAAAAAGTCTCTTACTCACTATTTTTTTACATTTAATAAACTAAAATTAGACAGACCGGTTGGTCTATTAATATGCGAAACAAACTGATGTGATCTTTTATTTTGAAGGATGTTATTTTTCCATGAGGTGATTTAATTCAATTCCATCGAATTTAATTTCCTGGACAATTTGCGATATTATGAATCCCAATAATCGTTTGAATCCTTTCAAATACTTTCTTTAGTATTTTCTTTTAAAAGAATATTATTTGTAGGCGGATTCCGGGACGTACACCCATAAAAAAGACTCCCAAATTTGGGAGCCTTTAAATAGCTTAAACATTTAATTTTTTTTTGAAATAGAGATACTCTTGCCTGCTATTCCATTCGCTGGGACATCTCATCCCATCCACCTTCAGCGCAATCTCCTATAGCATCAAGGAATTGGTTCCATGAATTATCGCCATGTACTTCTTCATATTTCTTCCAGAACTGCATATCCTCGTCAAAAGTAGCCCAGTCCGGATATTGCCATACAAGAGCTAAATCCGCTTCCCCACCATTAGACCAGTTATTATATACCCCCATGCTGTTTTTAAAACTATTAGCATCATATACTTTCTGGATAGCATTCAATAAATGTCGATACGTATCCGCTTTCCCTCTCTTAAGCTTTACATATCTTACTCGCATGATAGCACCTTGAAAATCTTCAGATGGCATATATCCGAAATCATTCCACATCTTCCAGTAGTTCCCATCTTTCATTCCATGGGTGTGGGGCATTACATTGCCCATCCAGTCTTCATCATGACCTCCTTCACCAGGGCGATTATCAAGATCCGCAAACGTAAACGGCCCCATAATCCAGGCAATTTGTCCAGTATGTTCACCGGTGATCACCTGCCAGGTACTGGCAGTATACGGCCCTTCAGCGTGGTACTTTTCATTGTGAGCTTTCATATTTTCACTCAGCTCCTTAAGATTCTGGGTATTGGGCTTTAAATATATGGTCTCGAAGACAATATTCTGAGCATAGATGCTCGTTAAGCCCACAATAGCGAGCAGAACAAAAGTGGTAATAATTGGTTTTTTCATGATTATAAAGTTTAGTTTAATCTGCCAAGCTAAGGAAATGGGATCAATTTTCCTAATTACTGCCTTCAGGTTGCGAAAAATAATTTATTTATGAGCTTATATTTTTTATATTTGATATAGCTTTTAATCATTCAATTTTTTAATAATCCATTACCATGAAAAACAAATCCAATCGCAGGTCATTCCTTAAAAAGGTTGGCGCTGTGGGTGCCACCGCTGCCGCTGTTCCTGTATCTTTTGCTGAGGTAACTGAAGACAATAAACACCTGAAAAAAGAGCTGTATTCTCCTAAACAACAACATGGTACCAAAAGAACATACAATGGGTCCTACCATGGAGCATACAACAACCGCATCGCTTTTCCGATCGGTGGAATGGGAACGGGTATGTTCTGCATGGAGGGTACAGGCGCCATTTCGCATATGTCAATAAGACACAGGCCAGATCTGTTCAATGAGCCAAGCATGTTTGCTGCCATTTCGATCAAAGGTCTTGAAAAAGGAGCTAAGGTGCTTGAAGGGCCAGTACCCGACTGGAAAAAATTCGGACAGAGAGGCGCTGGCAATGGTATGGGCGGCAACACTTACGGATTGCCAAGATTTAATGACGCCACATTCAAGGCAAGCTTTCCTTTTGGAATTATGCAATTGAAAGATGAAGATATCCCTCTTGAGATCAAGGTCACCGGATGGAATCCTTTCATTCCGAACGATCCGGATAATTCAAGCTTGCCTGTCGGTGGATTTGAGTATACTTTTAAAAACACAAGCAATCAAGCCCTAGAAGGGACTTTTTCCTATAATTCAAAAAACTTCCTGACAGTAAATGGTGGCACAAATTCGATCAACTCCCTGAAAAACGGATTCGTACTATCTGAAAAGGGGACCGATGATAATCCTGCCCTCAAGGCGGACTTTGCCATTGCCTGTGATGAACCGGGAGCTGTGATTGATTATTGCTGGTTTCGTGGTGGATGGTGGGATCCCCTGACCATGATATGGGACACCATTAAAAGCGGGGAAATAAAGCAGGTGGATCCGGTGGAAAAGGATGCCCCAGGGGCATCTATCTATGTCCCTTTCAAAGTTGGCCCTGGCCAGGAAAAAATTATCCGTGTTCTTATGGCTTGGTATGTTCCGGATTCTGATCTCAGGTACGGGAATGATGAAGCCTCAAGAAATAATACAGAATGTGATCCGGCCTCCGGATGCTGTAGTTCCCCTTCTGACAAAGGATTAGATCCAAATGATAAAGACTTTGACGGGGATAATTATAAACCCTGGTATTCCAGTAAGTTCAAAAACGCGGAAGAAGTAATTCAGTATCTTGAGACAAACTATGACGATCTTTTTAAAAGATCCATGGCATTCAACGAGTCCTTCTTCGCCAGCACCCTTCCTGATGAAGTGGTTGAGGCTGTTGCGGCCAACTTAACTATTCTAAAATCCCCAACGGTAATGCGTCAGTATGATGGCAGGTTATGGAATTATGAGGGATGCGGGGACAACTGGGGCTGCTGCCATGGTTCCTGCACGCATGTTTGGAATTATGCCCAGGCCATACCACACCTGTTTCCCTCCATGGAGAGAAGTTTGAGGTATACTGAATTCTGTGAAAGCCAAAGCATGGAAGGTCATCAGACATTCAGGGCTTTTCTACCCATAAGGCCGGCAGATCACGGTTTTTATTCCGCAGCAGACGGACAACTGGGTGGTATCATGAAAGTATACAGGGAATGGCGCATTAACGGTGATATGGAGTGGCTCAAGAAGATGTACCCCATGGTAAAAGCAAGTATGGATTATTGCATTGAAACCTGGGATCCAAGAGATCATGGTGTTCTGGAAGAACCGCATCACAATACATATGATATCGAATTCTGGGGACCGAATGGGATGTGCACCAGTTTTTACCTGGGTGCCCTGCTTGCAATAACTGAAATGGGGAATGCCCTGAATGAAAATGTCTCTAAATATAAAAAACTTCATAAGAAAGGACGGAAATTCATGGAGGAGGAATTATACGATGGTGAATATTTCTATCAAAAGGTGCAGGTGGAGGGCCTGAATGCTGCCAATCCCATCGAGGCTTCTCAAAAGTCCATGGGAGGTCATTACTCCGATGAAGCCAGGGCATTACTAGAGAAGGAAGGCCCGAAATACCAGTATGGTAAAGGCTGCATCTCTGACGGCGTTCTCGGAGTCTGGATTGCCCGGATGTGCGGGCTGGAAGATCCTGTGGATGAGGAAAAAGTAAAAAGTCATCTAAATGCCGTATATAAATATAATCTGAAGCATGACCTTACTGATCATGTAAATCCGCAAAGGCCTACCTATGCTATGGGTGATGAAGGCGGCCTGCTCCTTTGCTCCTGGCCGAAAGGGGATCAGCCCTCCCTGCCCTTTGTGTATAGCAATGAAGTATGGACCGGAATAGAATACCAGGTCGCATCCCATTTAATGCTGTCAGGTCTTGTTGATGAAGGTTTGGATATTGTAAGAACCTGCAGGGACAGGTATGACGGCAGGGTAAGAAATCCCTTTAATGAATATGAATGCGGCAGCTGGTATGCACGGGCTCTGGCCAGTTATGGCCTGATGCAAGGTTTAACAGGCCTGTGCTATGATGCGGTTGATAAAACACTCTACATTGATTCAAAGATCGGTGATTTTATCAGTTTTATTTCTACAAATTCCGGATTCGGGACAGTTCAGCTAAAAGGAGAAGAAATATCCGTTAAAATGGAAGAAGGAAATATATCAATTAACAAGGTTCTTATATCAGGAGAAGAGGGGAAGTTGATTTAAAACCCCCTACTGAGCCGTTATAATATTAGCCAATCGGTATACGTTCGGTGAAGTTTACCGAATTCTTCAGCTTCCTGCAGTACCGGCTTCATTTTATCTGCCGCCTCCTGGCCAAAGTCGGTGATGCTTCCGTCATCATTGTAATATTTAT
>JAHEGY010000240.1 GCA_024644875.1 Cyclobacteriaceae bacterium | reverse complement strand
ATCTTATGAAAAGAATAATATTAATGATTACCCTTGTTCTCTACACTTTTCTGATACAAGCACAGACATCAGACGACTATATTGAACTGGCACGTGATATACTTAAAACTGAAAAGAAAGCTGCTATCGCTGAAGGTATGGACCTGACTGATACCGAGATCACTCCTTTCTGGGAACTCTACAATGAATATAACAGCAAATTATCTCAGACCCAGAATCAGAGAGTTGCATTGATCAAGAATTTTGCACAGAATTATGAGACCATGAACGACGATAAGGCGGATGAGATCATGAAATCCTTTTTTAAGTATCAGCAGGATATATCTAAACTGAAAAAATCATATTACAGTAGGTTTAAAAAGATCTTACCATCAGCAAAGGCTGCAAGGTATTTTCAACTGGAGAATAAGATACAAGCTCTTGTGGATGCAGAGTTAGCCATGCAAATTCCATTAATCGAAGTCGATTAATGTAGCTAAGTAAATAAAAACTAAATTCAGACATTATAAAAATTACGATGATGAAAAAAATAAATATTCTATGGGTACTCGCGATTTTAGTTGTATCCGGTTGCTCAAGTGTATCCGTAAATTCTGATTATGATAAATCTGTTGATTTCAGTAAATATAAAACCCTGGAGTTTCTGGGCTGGGCAGAGGAAAGCAATAAGATCATGAACCGCTTTGATCAGGAACGGATTGAGAATGCTTTTGGAAACGAGTTTATGAAACGAGGATTCACCGGTGTGGAAAGTGGAGGTGACATTGCCGTATCCTTGTTCGTTGTAGTAGATAAAAAGACCAGTGTAACTGCCTACACCAACCATATGAATGCAGGGGGTTGGGGGTACGGCGCCGGTTGGGGCTGGTATGGTGGTTATGGCGGAGTTGGTATGGGTACTTCCACAACTTCTTATTCGGAAAATGACTACCTTGAAGGAACTCTGGTGCTTGGTGTTTATGATACCAAAACCAAGAAAATGGTCTGGCAAAGTGTTGGACAGAAGACCATTGATGAAAATCCTAGAAATCCTGAAAAAAATGCTGCTTATGTAGCGGAAAAAATGATGAAACCATTTCCGATTGAGCCAATAAAAGAATAAAGGATTCTTTCTATGCCCTGTTAGACCCGGGTAGAAGTATAAGGCATTTCTTTCCTTCAGATAGGATGAGATGCCTTATTTTTTTATGTTTGTTTGAGCGATTACAAAAACCTTTGATTTTCCGGAAACTTATACTATCCATATTCTTTATTTCTTTAAGTATTTTTGGGTTCACCCACCCGCATGATAGTCTGGATAATAATACACCATTTCGTAAAGGTCGCTGGATGGTGATCATGAGCGGTGTTATCAACTCCGGTACTGTGGTAAAATCTGACACCACCCAATTGAATAAAAAATTCAATAACAACTATGCTTTTAACCTTACAGGTTATAAGTTTCTAAAAGATCGTATAGGGATTGGCATCATGCTGGATATTGCACGAACAAGTAGCGAGGAATTGTTTTTTAATGAATCTGAAATATTTAATATAGGTCCAAGTTTTCGATATTATCTGGCCAGTCTGAATCAGGGAGGTGCTTTTGCACAATCCTCAATCGTCTATACCAGGTTTTACGACCGGATCACATTAATTGACATCACAAATCCCATTGATAAAGTATTAAAGGGCCGTGGACCTGGTTTATCCTTAGGGCTTGGCTACAGTTATGTTTTTAAGGATATCGTGAGCCTGGAAATAGGATTCAGATTAATACATTCTTGGTTGTCTGGCGAATCTTTTGATCAAATTACTAATATTAGTAATGATACCGACTTCAGGAGGTTTTCATTTTCATTTTCATTTGGTGTCGGAATTTTGATCGGAAAATAAGGATGAATAAATTCTTTTCTACCATATTATTGATCCTTTTATGCGGTTTTTCTATAGCGCAGACAAATAATGAAGATCATTTTATGACTGACACTGTTAGATTCAAGAAAAATTTCAGAATAATTCCTGTTCCCATTATATTCTATACTCCCGAAACGCAGTTTGGTTTTGGAATTGGTGTACAAAGCTTCCTTTATTCAAAATCAAATATTTATAATTCAAGGGAATCTAATATTTTTCTTTCAGCTATGTACACGACCGAAAACCAGTTCATGCTGGATATCATTCCTCAGATATTTTTCAACAAAGGAGACCTCTTTTTTGATGGCCTATTCAGATACCGTCTATTCCCCAATAAGTTTTGGGGTATTGGCAATCAAACCCCGGAATCTAATGAGGAAGGGTATAATATGGAGACAATCATAGTTGAGGCGGCGATATTAAAAAGGCTCCCAACCGACCTGAATTTTGGATTTGAATACAAATTTGACAAATACACGATGCTTGAAGTAGAAGAAGGAGGTTTATTGGATTCAGCCGGTATTCCCGGATCCGAAGGTGCAACCGTGAGTTGTATGTTCTTTCTTTTTAATCTGGATGACCGGGATAATATTTTTTCAACCAGGACCGGGAATTTCATGCAACTCAGGGCTGGTTTTTCGTCCAAGGTTCTGGGAGCCACCCATAGTTTTAATAAATACATCATCGACCTTCGAAAATACTTTAAGCTTGGTGAAAAAGGGGTTCTGGCAGGTCAAATCTATTATGAAGGAACATTTGGTGATGTACCCTTTCAGTCTATGGCCTGGCTGGGAGGTGGAGACAGGACAAGAGGATATTATAAAGGCCGGTTTATTGATCATAATATGTATGCATTACAGGCAGAATACAGAAACCGTTTTCATAAACGCTGGGCATTTGCTACATTTCTTTCTATTGGCGAGGTGGCCGGTAAACCGCTGGATTACTTCAACAGTATAAAATATAGTTTCGGTGGTGGCATTCGTTTCCAGTTACTCAAGAATAATCCCACTTTGATCAGGTTTGATGTTGGCGTTGGCAAGGATGGCAATAATGGTGTTTATTTTGGGGTTAACGAAGCATTTTAAACTGATTTCTTCAGAATATCAATATTATTCATAAATTTATACCTGATTCAATGTTTATCATTT
>JAHEGY010000007.1 GCA_024644875.1 Cyclobacteriaceae bacterium | reverse complement strand
GGGCGTTATATTCCGTTACATCCCTTTTTATCAGCTCAATAGATTCCTCAACAGATTTTTCCCTGTATTCAGTTGCCTGATAAACCTCGACTTCCGGATGATGGATATCCCCTATCAATTGACCTATAGATTTTCCGGCAATATGTCCCATCATATCAAGAATAGCAAATTCGATGGCGGCCAAGGGCACACCAAGTGCCAATCCGGATAACCTGAAATTGAGTCTGTAGATATATACTTTTTCCAGTATCAGATCGAGGTCGCGTGCATCCTTATTGATGAAAAATGGTTGCA
Organism: Cyclobacteriaceae bacterium; assembly: GCA_024644875.1. Classification (GTDB taxonomy): domain Bacteria; phylum Bacteroidota; class Bacteroidia; order Cytophagales; family Cyclobacteriaceae; genus JAGTVG01. Next base: position 80,799 of record JAHEGY010000007.1, on the reverse strand, counting down.
AATTGTTGGTAAATATTGGATATAGCGATCTCAGTTGATCGCTGTGACCGGCTGAAAATCCTTCTGCTCCATCCTTCGACCGAACCCTGCATAGAAAACTATGTTCGTAGCGTAGTAATTCGAGTGATTCAATTATTACCGGAGAACTAAACAATTCTTTTTTAAATACTGGTTGTTTAAGTATTTGGTCCAGCTTGTTATACCTGTTCTGCAGTTCATCTGATGGAAGTTGGAATACAGTCTTCCCTACGGAAGAGAATGGCAATGTTGATGCCAATCCTCCGGCCAGTGTAGTTGTTAAAAATTTACGTCTATTGATATCCATAAAATATGGTATTTAAATAATTAATTAATATCGTGATTCTGGAAGGTTTTTCCATGTGTGGATCGTGAATTTTAAGAATATGCCATAAATACACTTCGACAACCTATAAGATAATGTGTTTGGTGCCTTCTTATTTTTAGGTTATATAAGTGATTTTATATAACATTATATTTGGATTGAATATCTTAGTTATAGCTAAATGGTGTATAAACACAATATGTTTATACAATAGTTAGCAACAAGCGGAAAAATGAAACGCACGTTAAACATATTAGTTTTATTAATGATTTCGCAATTAGCGATAAGTCAGAACACGATTTTATGGAAAGTAAATGACACTATAAATGATAAGACTTCTTTCATCGTTGGAACTTTTCATCAATTTGGTAATTCATTTGTTGATTCTATACCAGAAATTAAAGCATCACTTATGAATTCTGAACTTGCAGTTTTTGAGTCAGTTGACAAAGTTGAAAATACAAGGAAAATGATTGAGCGAAGAGAAACATCTCTTGAAATTGAAAAAAACCTTAAAAAAAAGGACTTAATAAAACTAAAAGAAATTGCAAAAGAATGGAAAGTTGATTTATATAAACTTAAACCATTAGAAATACGATGGAAATTGCAACAGGAATTTCAAAAAGTTAAATGTAAAACTACCAAACCATCCGATAAATTTGACCACTTTGACAAATACCTACAACTTCTTGCAGAAAAAAACAAAATTAAAATTTTAGGATTAGAAACGGATAGCTTACAATTAAGTTTAATAGAAAAGGAAAACAAACATCCTAGCTGGAAAAAAGAAAGAAAAAAAATTAGTGCGTGGATAAACCAGATGACAACTGACAAACCAAATATGAATAATTGCGAACTTGCAAATAAATATAGAAAGTTCGATTTAGATTATGAGTTTAAAAAGGAATGTGAAACCGATATTTTAATTCTTCAAAGAAATAACAATTGGATGAAAACTATTCCCAATTTATTTAGAACAAAAAATGTTTTCATTGCAATTGGATATAATCATTTAAAAAAAAAATGTGGAATTCTTGAACAACTAAAAAACGAAGGATTTATAGTTGAACCAATTGAAATTAATCCAGTTCCCAACAATGGCTATAAGTAATTGCTTGTTCTCGCCTACTCTGAAAATTCCTCACGTCTTTATATTCCTTTTTTGGATTATCATATTCTGTTCTATACTCACTTACTTCATACCTAGCGGGAGTTATGAACGAACTACAAGGAACTATGGACGTATGACGCAGACCGTAGTTGTTCCAAATAGCTATAAGGAGGTGCCCAAGCACTATTCATTCAAGGGTACCTTAATTGGTGAAGATTTGGAGGGAAAGTCAACCCCAGTTTCTGTAATCGGTATGCTTAGTGCTATTCCAAAAGGCATGAGTGATGCCGCGATACTGGTATTTTATGTATTTATCATTGGGGCTGTTATCACACTAATACAGTATACAGGCACCATCAATGCATTTCTTTTTGCATTGATCTCGAAATTTCAAAAAAGACCAAAACAACTTCTTTTATTAATTTATATGACAATTTTTTCAGGTTCTTCCTTTATGGGAATAGGTGGCGAAATAACAATTGCTTTGATTCCAGTATTTCTTTTCTTATCTAAGCGTTTGGGTTACGACCGACTATTTGGATTGGGATTATTAGGGATACCTGTTTATTTGGGTTGGAGCACAGGAGTAACAAATCCTTTCACAGTTCAGATCGCCCAGATTATTGCTGAGTTGCCAATTGGTTCTGGAATGGGATTAAGATTTGTTCTATACGGCGTCTATGCGGCAACTGGATTTTATTTCCTTATACGATACGGAGAAAGAGTAAAGAAAGATCCTTCACTTAGTCTGATGAAAGATGATCGTTTTGAATACGAAGAGTTCGGATCCATCAAGGAAAGCAAATTAGAAAAGAAACATATTTTCATTCTTAGCTTTTTTGTTTTGTCTTATGCCACCATACTTATTGCTGTTCAAACCATTGGATGGGGATTGATTGAAATGAGTGCATGTATTATTGGAATGATAATTATTATTACTAAAATCTCAGGAATGACTGGTGACGAGTCAATGGCAGCATTCACAAAAGGCCTGGAAATTATGATTATTCCAGCATTAGTAGTGGGTGTGGCACGTGGTATATCTGTTGTACTTCAGGAAGGAATGATAATTGATACATTGATACATCATGCAACTTCCGGGCTATTGAGAATGCCCAGGATTGCAGCCGCAGAAGGAATGCTATTCTTTCAATCGGGTCTCAATTTTTTTATACCATCCGCCTCTGGTCAGGCCTTAGTTTCAATGCCATTGATGACTCCTATTGCAGATATATTAGGCATATCACGCCAAACTGCGGTGCTTGCATTCATATTAGGAGATGGAATTTCAAATATTATCATACCGACAAATGGAGTATTATTGGCCATGCTGGGATTAGCCAAAATTTCATTTGAGAAATGGTTTAGGTTTATCTTACCTTTATTCATTGTATGTAATATTTTAGCTTTAGTATTTATTGCCGTGGCTATTATTATCGGTTATTAGCCATGATAGTATGTTGATTTTTGGCTTATATATTCACCCTTCTAATAGCAAAACTTCTACCTAATGATTATCTTTAGCCGGTTGAATTTTTATACTATAACCAGAGGGAATGGGAATATACTTATGATCAGACTACCGGCAAGACATCCAGTATAACAGATAAAACATCTAATGAACTTCTGCAGTTCAATTACGAAAACTGTAACTAGGATGAATTAAAGTACTAATCCTAATGTAGTATAAAATCAATAGCGTTCTTAGTATTTTATCGAACTTGTCTTGCTTTTTATGATTATCATACAAATCGAATGAGTAACACATTTTAATCCACCAATGCTTTATACTATTCCTAAGGCTAAATAATCTTATTAACTCCTCGCAGCCTAAAAAACCTAACAAGCTTCAAGAGAAAGCGTCTTAAGCATTCTATTCTATTTTGCACCCATAAACGATCTCAGACTTGAAAAGCAAGTAATATCCAGAATCCTTTTTCCTTTCAAAGTAATGTAGAGGGATTAAGGATTAAGGTCTATTCATTTCGAAATATCGATTTGTTGGGAAGAAAAATGAATGTAGGTAAAACATTCCGGCACATGTGAATCCCAGACTCCATGCGGGCTCCAGGCCCAACCTCCGGAATCTTTGGCCGGTGGGTCTGCCTTATATTGATTAAAGCGGGAAAAATCCATGCGCCAAATATCCTGATTCTCTGGCGGAAGACTGCGACTATCTCCCAATACCAGGGCCTTCATGCCTAACCATGGCAGGGCTAGTTCTACGGTCCAGCCCCGATCCTGATCCTTGTCATTATTGATGGTACCATCACAGTAAACAGCACTTTTTAATCCGGGGAAGTCCCAGGTCCAAAAACCGATCCGCGGCCCTCGCGGATGTGGCTTATACCCTACACCATGAAAGCGCTTTTTTCTCTGTAGATCAGGGCTAAATTCCGGTATTTTATCATATCCTCCACTTTCATACGATTCTTCCCAAATAAAAAATACCTCGTAGATGGTGCCGTACGAATTAATTTCAAATTCGTAATAAGCATCCTTTCCCGCAATGAATAACTCCACATCATTGTCATTGTAGATTTTTGAATCCCGTTCTGTAAGCGAAGCCTGTAGGTTTGGTTCCTCTATCCAGTAACCCACATAAAGATATTCTTCATCCCACACCACAGCAACCCGGGTATCAAATAAGGTCTCAGCACCGGAAACAAGATCCCTGAACCCTGTTGATTTGGGCACAGCCTTCCAGATTTCTTCATCAAGTTTTCCATCAATCCTCGGTGCTGACGAAACCCTGTACGCCGTATAATGAGGAATTTCCTCTTCAGTACACGGAGGAAATTCTACCAATTCTCCTGTAGAATTCGCTCTTGCTTTATCAGACAAATCAGCACCTTGATCCGTAAAGTCGCTTACCTGATCTTTTGAAGTATTGTTTTTACAGCAAAAAAGGATTAACGCTATTAGAAGTATTTTAAAATTCATATTTTCTGGCATCAACTCTTATCATACCTGAATTATCCGTTCCAAACATAAACATTCTGTTTCTACGCATCAAGTGTGACTATTTTAATATCTTTTGAAAGTGGGTTTCGAATTTATCCATTTGGGAATCTTTAAAAGGCAATGCTAATGAACTGATCAGTGAAATAAAAAGTGAAATTATTTGAGAAAAGACGAAGATACTAAACAATACTTTTAAGTATATCGGAAGACCGGGATCAGGTAGTCAGTACTTTGAGCTTTTCTTCAAACCGCTCCAGCAAGGCATCAAAACAATTATCAAGTTCAATCACATAGTCTCCGCCACCGGGTGGTAGTGAATTGTTCACAAATTCTGCCCTGACCTTATCCACCAGGTTTTCCATCCTGTGCATCTGAAGCAATCTCATATTGGATCTCATGCTATGCCTGATCTGCCTGAACTCATCAAAGTTCTCTTCTTTAAGGGATTTCGCCATGTTGGTTTTGTAGGTTGAAAATTCTCCCAGCAATAAGTTAATGAGCATAACATACTGTGTAGGCACTTCTCCATACAAATAATCCACATCCGAGAAATTAATCAATGGATCATTATCGTTTTCTTCTTCTGGCTCATCAGGTTCGTTTATCATAGCAGGCATACTGGCTAAACGTAACATTTCCTGGATCTTTTCGATCATGATCTTAGGATTGATCGGCTTGCTGATATAATCATTCATGCCCGAATTGGAAAGCGTCTTTAAAGTCAATTCAGAGATATCCCCTGTTACAGCTAAGATCGGTGTGTTTTTATTTGTAAGACCTTCGATCTCCCTGATCCGCTTCGCTGCCTGGAAACCATCCACTTTAGGCATTTGAAGGTCTAGCAGTATTACATCATATTCATTCTCCGCAAACAGGCTGATGGCTTCTTCCCCATTGGATGCGATATCCAGTTCAAACTTCCAGAGATCGGCATATCCTTTCATGAGAAACTGGTTGGAAGATACATCTTCCGCATATAAGATCCTCAGATTCTGTATTTGGTGGGTGAAGGTATCGAAGGTCTCATCTTTTATGGCAATCGTATCCTCATCAACCAGTCCAAACGGCAATTCCACTGTAAATTTAGAACCCTTATTCTGTTCACTGGATACCGATATGTTTCCTCCCAGGAGTTCTATTAACTGTTTTACGATGGCCAGCCCCAAACCAGTCCCTCCATATCTTCTGGAAATATGCTTTTCACCCTGACTAAAGGGTTCGAATATCGTATCCAGTTTTTCAGGAGAGATGCCAATTCCCGTATCACTGATCTCAAATTTTATTCTGACAGTATCTTTTTTCTTACTCAGCTGGCTCAGGGCAATACTGATCTTACCCTGGTCTGTGAACTTCTGCGCATTGCTTAAAAGATTATTCAGTATCTGTGTCAGGCGGCTATAATCCCCGTTTACATAAGCCGGGATCTTATCATCAATGTCCAGGGTGAGTTCCACCCTGGAGCTGTCCAGCTGCAATTTATAGCTTTCGAATATATTCCAGATAAATTCCTTAACGTTAAAGTCGATATTCTCAAAGACCAGCTTCCCGGCTTTAATTTTTGAGAAATCGAGGAGGTCATTGATCAGCCTTAATAAATTGTCCGAAGAAAACTTCAGGGTATTAATTAACTTAAGCTGATCCGGCTTGGGATCCTGCTCCAGCAAGAGATAGATCATCCCTATTACAACATTAAGGGGTGTTCGTATCTCATGGCTCATCATAGAAAGGAAATCTTCTTTGGCATTTAGTGCTTCTTCAGCAGTTTTTCTTGCCCTTACAAGTTCCATATTTGTACGAACAGCATCTGTAATGTTTCTGACGATACCTATTGCTTCGTTATCTGCAATGGCGATAATTCTTGCTTCATAATTATGGGTCTGCCCGTTTTCTGCAAGCTCATATTCGCAGAGCTCCACTTTTTTATTCTGGAAAGACCTTTGCAGGCATTCATATACCTTTAAATATGCATCCGAAGGAAATGCATCTTTCATGTTCTTTCCCTCGAAACTCTTGATATTGAAAGTGGTGTGGTCAGCTGATTCCCCCGCCATAACTTCCAGAAAATCACCCACTTTATTGATCCTGAAAAACTGGTCGGGGAAGGCGTCGAATATGGCTTTAAAATTGATCAGGGCATTTCGAAGCCTTTCATTGGAATCGATTTTTTCTGTAATATCCGTAACAGAACAAATGATCCTTTCCGGTGAGCTCCCTTCATAGAAGATCTTTCCCCTGGCCAGAACCCATAAGGGAACCCTGCTTTTATGGATCATCTTAAAGGTTTCTTCAAAATAGGATTTCCCTTCCCTGATATACTGCTCTAAAGCATTTTTCAAAGCATTCAGGTCTTTGGGATCTATCAGTCGATCCCTTAAGAACTGTTCATCGATATGATCATTCGGATTAAAACCCAGTAAACTTTTCAGACTGCCATCAACGAAAAGATGATCATCCGTAAATGAATAATCCCAGATCCCATTATGACCTGCTTCAACAGCCAGCTGATAACGGTCCCTGATCTTCTCCAGCTCCAGTTGATAATTTATTCGATCCGATATATTCCTCAAATTCGCTATGGATTCAACCAGGCGACCACGGCCATCATACTCACGTTCAACATGGACCTCGACCCATACAGGAGTCCCTGTTTTCTGAGTTATCCTGAACCGGTTTACAAGGAATTTATCACGGTGTTTTAAACTCTGTTTCCAGACCTGATCGAATGGCTTTCTGTCCTCTTCGTATATGAATTGGTTAAATTTCTTTTCATTCAGGATCTCAGCTGGCTCATAGCCCATTAAATGAAGGCAGGATGGGCTTACATATATAATCCGGTTACCGGAATCAAGTTGCAGGATAACATCCCGTGACTGGCTAAGTATCTTCTTATAAAAGTTCTTATCTCTCAAGTACTTTTCATCGTCTTCGAGATCTGCCTTACCTATACTAAACCAGAAATATGTTTGATCATCAGATTTCAGTTCATTAACCCGGATGGACAGTATAATCTCCTCCCCCGCAGGTGAGGTATATTCTCCCTCAATGGCCGGGTTATTTTTGGGGCGAGCATGGCCAGTCATCCGGCCAAAAAAGGATGCAAGTACTGGGAATAAATCTTCTGCTCGTTTATCTACCACCTCTGAGGCAGTAATTTCCAACAACTCTTCAGCACGCTTATTGATTTCCAGTATCTGGCCAGTTGAATTCGTAATAATCGCTGAGCCTTGATTCGCTTCTATGAAAGAAGTAAAATCAATCATTCGGAACTTATCTAATAATCTAATACATGCTGACCTCTAACGGTCAATTGTCACAATTTGTGTTCTTCTAATATTTATCTTACCTATTACGATAAAAAAATACATCTTTCCCTCAAGTTGAAAGATAAGGAAAATTATAAACTCAAACGAATAAATCCCCCATTTTTTTTAGCGATCCGTCAGTCGAAAGACCTGATTTTTCTTTCTCTTTTACAGGGTATTTCCTGCTCATAATTAGAGTAGAACACCTTGAATGATTATCTTTGCGGAAATTCACTCCATAGGTAATGAGTAATAAAAGTTCATATAAAAGACATACAATAACTGCTGCCCTGCCCTATGCAAATGGCCCTGTGCATATCGGCCATCTTGCGGGGGTATATATTCCGGCGGATATCTATGCGCGTTATCTCAGGCTCAAAGGGAAAGACATCCTGTATATTTGCGGCTCTGATGAACATGGCGTACCGATCACCATCCGTGCCAAGAAAGAAGGGATAAGTCCGCAGGAAGTAGTAGATAAATATCACGAGATCAATAAGAAGGCATTCAAGGACCTGGGCATCAGTTTTGATATTTACGACCGGACCTCCTCCCCGGTTCATCATGAAACTGCAGCAGAGTTTTTCAAGAACCTATACGATAATGGAAAGTTTGAAGAGAAGGAATCTGAACAGTATTATGATGAGAAAAGCGAGCAATTCCTCGCCGACCGTTATATTATCGGAACATGTCCCAACTGCAATTTTGCGGAAGCCTATGGAGACCAGTGCGAGCAGTGCGGTTCCTCTCTGAGTCCTTCAGAGCTTATCAATCCCAGGTCAACACTCAGTGGCGAAAAACCCGTATTAAGGGAAACAAAGCACTGGTATCTCCCTTTGGATAAGTACGAGAAGTGGTTATCTAAATGGATATTGGAGGATCATAAGGAATGGAAATCAAATGTATACGGTCAATGCAAAAGCTGGCTTGACAATGGCCTTCAACCCAGGGCGGTAACACGCGACCTGGACTGGGGGGTTCCGGTGCCTTTACCCGGGGCCGAAGGTAAGGTGCTTTATGTCTGGTTTGATGCACCCATAGGTTATATATCAGCCACGAAGCAATGGGCAAAAGACAATAACAAGGATTGGGAACCCTATTGGAAGTCAGAAGACACACGACTTATCCATTTTATCGGGAAAGATAATATCGTGTTCCACTGTATCATTTTTCCGGCCATGTTGAAGGCGCACGAGGATTATATTCTCCCGGATAATGTTCCAGCCAATGAATTCCTTAACCTTGAGAACAATAAGATTTCCACATCAAAAAACTGGGCGGTCTGGCTGCATGAGTACCTTGAAGAACTGCCAGGCAAGGAGGATGTGCTTCGATATACATTGTGTGCCAATGCCCCGGAGGCCAAGGACAATGATTTTACCTGGAAAGACTACCAGGCAAAGAATAACAATGAGCTCGTAGCCATTTTAGGGAATTTTGTAAACAGGGCCCTGGTTCTTACTCAGAAATATTTCGAGGGAGAAGTGCCTAGACGATCAGACCTGGATGATTTTGATCTCGAAGTATTAAAAAAGATCGACAAGATCCCCTTGAAAATTGAAGAATCGCTCGGTCAATTCAAATTCAGGGAAGCATTATCGCATTATATTGAACTTGCCAGGACCGGTAATAAATATCTTGCTGATACGGAACCCTGGAAACTTATAAAAGACAATAAAGAGCGGGTAGGCACGATCCTTAACCTCTCCCTGCAGATCGTGACCAAAATGGCTACTTTCGGCGAACCTTTTCTTCCATTCAGTTCGGCCAAAATATTTGATATGCTGAATATCCATCCGGTTGGATGGGAAGATGCAAAAAGGGAAGACATTCTTCAGCAGGGACATCAGCTAAATAAACCCTATCTTCTATTTGAAAAAATTGAAGATAATATGGTTGAAATGCAGATACAAAAACTTGAAAATACGAAAACCGATAATATGGAAACATTACCCTATCCGGCGATAGGACCTGAAATGGTATATGATGATTTTGCCAAACTTGACATGCGTGTCGGTGAGATCCTTTCCGCGGAAAAAATTGAAAAGTCCAAAAAATTATTGAAACTGCAAGTGGATATAGGCGTTGAGGTTAGAACTGTTTTAAGTGGTATTGCTGAACAATTCAATCCTGAAGATGTAACAGGCAAGAAGGTAGTATTACTGGCAAATCTTCAACCCAGGAAAATGATGGGCATAGAATCCCAGGGTATGATCCTGATGTCAGAGGATAGGGAGGGTGTATTCCGGTTCCTTACCCCTGACGGCGAAGCAGATAACGGATCAACCATCAGTTAAACAGGGCTGCCCCTTATCTAATGAATTAAAGGGAATATTTCTTAAATAAATTTCTCCAATCCAGGGCAATAGATGGTAATTTAGTGAGTTATATAATAAAACAGGTTGTATGCATAAGGTTGTTTATTTATTTCTGCTCTTTCTGAGCTTATCAGTAATGGCACAGGCTCAGACCAAAAACAAATCCCAGACCACCAAGGGTGATATCTATAACTACAGGTCTGAATATAATGCCAAAACCTCCAAAAAAGATCAAAGAAAGGCCAAGAAGGCATATAAGAACAGTTATGCCAGGCAATTCGATGTAAAGATAGAAGAATACGAAGATCGGATGCAGGCCAATGCCAAAAAGTACAAAAAACTGGCCCAGGAAGCTGAAAAGCCACAGTATTCTGATCCAACCTATTTCGGGCATAAGAATAAGCCAAAAAAACGGAAACCGGGAAAGAAAAAGTTCTGCAAAGAATGCCAGATCGTGCATTAGTTAAACTGGGGAATTCCGAAAATAAGTCCATATTTTGCATCGGGTGCGGCGGGAATCCGTGAGTAGTCTATAAATTTTTGACGCTTACCTGATTTTAATCCTTAAATTGTTCAGAATATTGTTCGATGTACTTAAATTAGATTCCCATAAATCAAAGGACATGGAGAATATAAGTCAGTACATTGAGCATACCATCCTGACAGCTAATGCCACCCACAAAGATATTGAAAATATCCTTCGGGAAGCCCAGGAATATCAATTCAAGGGCATTTGTGTCCCTCCTTTCTGGGTAAAAAAAGCCAGGAATGGACTTGGTGAAAGTGATGTGCAGCTGGTAACGGTATCCGGATTCCCGTTCGGTTATAATAAAACAGAAACCAAGGTGTTTGAGATCGAGGAAGCCATCCGGGATGGAGCCGACGAAGTTGATATTGTCTGGAATTTATCGGCTTATAATTCTGAAATGAGCTGGGTTAAGCAGGACATCGCCAGATGTGCGGATGTATTACATGATCATGGCAAATATCTAAAGGTGATCCTCGAAACTGCTTACCTTACTAAAGAAGGGATCGAGGCCGGGTGTCATATCTGTAAGGATGCCGGGGCGGATTTTGTAAAAACTTCAACGGGTTTTGCTCATGAAGGCGCTAAGGTAGAGAATATAAGAATAATGCGTACTGCACTGCCATCCAGTGTAGGTATTAAAGCTGCCGGAGGTATAAAAGATCTTGAAACAGCTCTGGCCATGATCAAAGCAGGAGCAGACCGGATCGGGACGTCTTCAGGGGTAGCCATTATTCAGGAGGCCAGAGCCTTGTAAAGTATGACCGAGCAAAAAAAGAATTTGCAGATCAATATTTCCGGCAGGGTCCAGGGTGTTGGATTCAGATATTCTGCCGTCCATAAAGCCCAGCAACTGGGCATAAAAGGCTTTGTTAGGAATATGTACGATGGTTCTGTGTTTATCGAAGCCGAAGCTGATGAGATCAGCATGGATCATTTTTTAATATGGTGCAATAAGGGTCCTTCCTTTTCCAGGGTTGAAAAGGTAAGCACGACGGAAGGTGTTGTAAAGAACTATACTTCCTTTACGGTAAAACATTAAACAAATTCAAGTCCCACGAAACACCCCGGCGCCACTTTAATTTTTCCAGGATGGATCAATTTTTCCCAATCTGGGATTAAATTATTGATCAAAACCTCGTTTACAGCCAATGCAGGCACATTTCTGTTCTGGCACAGTTTTTACATTAATAATAACAAAAATACCTCTGAAAGATAGCTGTGATAGAGGTAGGTTTTAGGTTGGTTAGGTTGATATATCCCGTCCTTGTGGCGGGATATTTTTTTTGCGGGTTAGAATACAAAGTAGCAGGATACTATTGCGGGTACACAGAGCAAAAAAAAGACAGCTATCAGCTGTCTTCAAATTTGATCATGCGATCTATAAAATCTTTTATCTGGTCCACCCCCAGCCGCTTGCCGATAATTTCTTTATCCTTATTCAGAATATAGATCATTGGGGTAGTTTTTATATCGTAATCAGCCCTGAAATTACTTCTGTAATAAGGATCTATGCCATTCACCCAGGACAGGTCATTAGACCTGATATATTTTTTCCATTTATCAACATCCGTAACGGTACAAGCTGCTAGAACTTCTACATCCTTTACTTTGATCTCTTTATACAATTGATACAGTTTCGGGGTAACTTTCTTACAGTGGCTGCAATCCGGATCAAAGAAATAGAGTATTAAGAACCGGCTGTCGATATTGCTGAGCTGAATTTGCTTCATGGTAGAATCCACAAGAACAATTTCTGGGGCAATACTCCCGATCAAGTTGGGCTTCAGTTCATTAACCCTGGTCCGGAACTTTTCTATGAGGCCTTCATCTGCCCAGTACGCCTTCCCCGTGAGGTAGTAGTTTTCAGCGAGATAAACGAAAATTTCCTCCATTCCCATGATCTTCGAAGTCTCGTATTTATTGGTAAGTTTCACCAGAACATACCTGAAAGTCTCCTGATTGGGTTCACTCATTGAAAGAAGATAATCACAGGATACTTTTATGGAATCAGGATGCTTGAATGTGAGGTTGTCCACATAATCATCAAGCTTGGGCTGATAGAGTGGAGTTTTAAGCAATCCTGGATCGGAAAGGTCAAAATTATCGAAATAATGATCCTTGTAATAAAAGAACTGGCGGTTTTTCGCTTCCGGATCATTGGTTTCCTCAACCGGAATATCAGGCATTTGTGGTTTCTGCATAGCAAGAAGGAGCCGGGAGGTAAAGGTGCCTTTATTTTCTTCACTTAGTTTTAATTGATATTCAGCGATCTCATCCCTGATTCCGAGAACCTGTGTTCTCAATTCCTGTAATTGTGCCTCATCCTTCTGGGGATCCAGGGCCTGCATCCGGTCGGTCAGTATTTTAGACTCTGATTGCTTGTCTGCCATAAACCGCTGAAAACTGTTGAAGATCTCATTTTCACGGGATCCGATTACCTTCATATGCCGGATAAAATCTACAGTATCCGTTTCAAGCTTGAACTTTGGTTCATTCGCTATTAATTCAAAATAAACAGAAGCCGAATAAATAAAATATATCCCGTCAGAAAGTGGTTCATCCCCTGCAAAACGAATAATATCCCCGGCTTCAACCCTGGCTGTATCCTTTACAAATTTCTGATCGCCGAAATGGTAGCCCAGATATACTTCAGTATCTTTTATATTATTGATTTGAATGGTGATATCATACCCATTTTCTGCAAGCAAGGGTGAGTAGACACTAAGGGTCAAACAGAGTGCAATCAGTGAATTAAAAACAATTAAAAATTTATTCAACATAGCTTATTTTTTATTTCTGCAAAGGTAGCCTTTTTAATTATAAATACTTATTTAGCAGGTTCATACCTTACCAATCATGATTTTGCATAAAACGTGCCAGGATTCTAATTATTACAGGATTTTACGGGAAAAACAGTAAATCAATTAGGAAATTTTACTCATCAAGTTTTTTAACCTTCAGGGAGGTCCCTTCATCATTGATTACCTTGATCTTATCATTCTTTTCGATATAATCACCTCTTGTACTTGCATCGTATAAAGCCCCTTCAATTATTACTTTACCACTTGGCCTCAATACAGTATAGGCCGTACCGGTTTTACCGGCCATGGACTCCTGTTTAAAATTGGAAGTATAGCCGTCTGATCGATTTTGAACCATCTGAAGAGCAATTCTCTTAAATAACCTTGAATTGGTTAATCTGACACCTCCAAAGAACATAATGATAAGGCTGCCAAACAAACCTGCGAGAATGGTGGCGGTAGCCTGAAAGATCTCTGAAGCTTTGACGAAAGAGAAATCAAAGAAATCATTATTAAGCATCACCAGGATAAGAGAACCAAGGGTAAATATTAGCCCCGCTATCCCCGCTATCCCAAATCCGGGGATGACCAATATCTCCAGGGCAATGAGGGCAATACCTACAATAAACATAATGATCTCCCAATTGGCTGCCATACCATTCAGGTAATAGGGTATGAAATATAAGATCACAGCTATTATCGCGGCGAGTAAAGGAAAACCTACCCCCGGGGTTTGTAATTCAAAATAGATGCCTCCGATGATGACCAGGATCAGGATCCCGCTGATAATGGGATTCAGGAAAAAACGGATGATTTTCTCCGAGGAGGACAGGGTAAACTCAGAAATGGAATAATCCGTAATATCATTCAATTCCAGCAATTCATCTATTGAATTCACTTCCGCTTCACAAAATCCATGTTTTATCGCCTCAGAGGTAGAAAAGGTCAGTACTTCACCCGCTTTGCTGATGCTGTCAATTTCAATATCCTCATCCACCATCGCCTCTGCTATATTGGGATCCCGGTTGTTTGCCTCGGCAGTAGAACGCATAATAGACCTCATATAGGACTGATACTTATCAGGTGCCGCGGAACCATCCTGTACGACAACAGTAGCCGCCCCAATACTGCTGCCTGGTGCCATGTATATGCTGTCACAAGCAATTGATATCAAGGCCCCCGCGGATGCAGCGTCTTTGTTTATAAATACCCATACCGGTACTGAAAATTCCATGACCCGGGTCCTGATGTCATCTGCATCATTCACTGCCCCTCCATAGGTGTCCATTTCTATTATTACAATATCCGCCTCCTCTTCTTCAGCAAATGCCAGGGCCAATTCTGTATACCTGTTCATTCTGGGATCGATAACATCGTCGATTTTCATGGTTACTACCTTTTTTTGAGCCCATGTTATTGAACTTGATAAAAGAAATACCAGCAGAATGAAACAATATCGCACTTTAAACATTTGTTTGCTCTTTAAAATATTATGAAAAATTACTAATAAAACACCTGATATAAAAAATACCCTTCAGGTAATATTATCAATATTTTTATATCCCTATTCTTCAATTTTTGATCTTTTTGCCTACATTAAGGTTCTATCTGGTTCTGATTCAAACGTATTTAAAAAAATAAAAATCAATTTTTGGACATTTTTTTGCTGGTATTTAATAAAAATTTTGAAATTTTGTCCTCATAGATTATGCAACGCGTATTTTTACTGTTCAATCCAATTAGAAAAGAAATCATTATGATCGCCGCAAAACAAGCACTGGCCTTATGCCTTTTAATGATTATGATCCCTTTATCGGCACTTGCCGGAACTTCTCCAATGGATTCTGTAGGTATCAGGACCGTTAACCAATCCGCATTTATTGTTCATAAAGTGGAGAAAGGAGAAACCTTATATGCCCTCGCCAGGAGATATAAGGTGGATGTACAGTCAATATTTGATGCCAATCCAAAGGCCATAAACGGGATCAATATCGGCCAGGAAATATTGATACCCACTAAAGGAACTGTACAAACCAATGATACAGGCAACCAGGTTCAGCAAAGTGGTCAGGGGAATACTCAAACCACCACGGCTGGCGGACAAGGCGATAAGGTGGTTCATAGAGTTATGGCCGGGGAATCATTATACATCATCGGACAAAAATATGGTGTGAGTATTAATGACATAAAAAAATGGAATAATCTCCGGAACAATACCATTTCGGCAGGTCAGCAGTTGAGCATTTATCCTGGTCCCGAAAAGGCTGCAGAGCTTAACAGGCAGATGGAGGTTATGGAAACCCAGGGTAAAAAAATACATATTGTAAGTGCCGGTGAGACATTATTCGCCATCTCCAATAAATATAATATATCAGTATCCGAGTTGAGAGAATGGAACCGCCTGGAGTCAAACAGCCTGAGCATCGGACAGGAATTAATTGTGGGCTACCTTGATAAAGATGCAGAAGAGCAGGTAGTTATTATTCAGGATATCGAAACTGAAAAGGAAGCCGTGGATGAGGTAGAGGTGAAAACCATCGAAGTGGGGGTGTCTGAAATGAAAAAAACGGAGAATACCGGCAGCTATAAAAAAGTATCTGAAAATGGCATTGCACAGGTAATCGAAGGTTCCGAATCAACCAATAAATACCTGGCACTTCATAGAAATGCAAGTATTGGCACGATTATGCAAATCAAGAATGAGATGAACGACCTGAGCGTTTTTGTCCGGGTTATTGGAAAAATACCGGACACGGACGAAAACAGGAATATCTTAATAAAAGTTTCAAAGGTTGCATATGACCGCTTGGGGGCAATAAATGACCAATTCCCGGTCGAGATCACCTATCATCCCTGATCAGACAGGATCACTTATATGCTTGCTGATGATTTTCTCAAGGCCTTCCTGGATGAAAAAGCCGAATACTATAACCAGCCCGCTTTCATAGAATCGGATCCTGTATCCATACCGCATCTGTTCTCGAAAAAACAAGATATAGAGATCTCCGGGTTTTTCGCTGCTGTTTTTGCCTGGGGGCAGAGAAAGACGATCATAAATAAAAGCAGGGAACTGCTGGGAATGATGGATAATGCCCCATGTGATTTTATACTAAACCACAGCGACAAGGAATTGAAGGCTATTGAAAATTTCAAACACCGTACTTTTAATGCTACTGATGCATTGTATTTTATACACTTTTTAAAATACTATTATTCAGAAAATGAAAGCCTGGAAGATCTTTTTCTTGTCCATGATAAAAATGATCCTGTAGAAAATGGCCTCATCAAATTTCATGAGTCATTTTTCAGTTTACCTGATGCCCCAAGGAGAACCAGGAAGCATATTCCAAGTCCAAACCGGAAGTCTACCTGCAAAAGGTTAAATATGTACCTGCGATGGATGGTTAGAAAAGACCAGGCGGGGGTTGACTTCGGTATCTGGAGCAAGATAAAAATGAAAGATCTTATTTGCCCGATCGATGTTCATGTAGACCGGGTAGCCCGAAGATTGTCTTTGATCCGGAGGAAGCAGACCGATTGGCTGACGGCGGTTGAATTAACTGAAAATCTCAAAAAACTTGATCCTGAGGATCCTGTAAAATATGATTATGCCTTATTTGGACTAGGTGTTATTGAAAAAGATGCATACGCATGAACCCCGAGAATTTATGTTTTTGTCTTATTTGGCCTGGGAGTCATTGTAAAGGAGGCATGCCTATGAATATTGCAAATGTATTATTCCATGATTTTTACTTCCGGGATTAAGGAAAAAGACTTACACCATTAAATCCGGAAATAATTGATGCTGTCATATCTAAACCGAGTGTTCCTAAAAAAGGCCTAATGCCATGAATCCGGTGATTTACGCCAGGCTTTCAGTCGTTCTATCTGAGCTTCCGGGATAAGATCCTCTTCAATCCCGACACGTATCAGGGTATCGTAATCACTGAGTGAAACATAGGGCACATTGGCCTGTTCGAAATTCCGGATGGAAAGATCAAATCCATAAGTGAATATGGATACCATTCCCAATACTTCCATACCAGCATCACGAATAGCCTCAACCGCCTTCAAGGAACTACCGCCCGTTGAAACAAGATCCTCAATGACAGCCACCTTCTGATCCGGCACCTGGCGGCCCTCAATTTGATTGGTCAGACCGTGTCCTTTTGGTTTAGACCGCACATAAATGAATGGAAGATCCAGTTCATCAGCGACAAGTGCGCCCTGGGGTATTCCTGCAGTGGCCACGCCGGCAATAGCTTCTGTTCCGCTAAAATACTCCCTGACCGCTGTAGATAAGGCATGCTTGATATAATCCCTGATCTCAGGGAATGACAAGGCCAGGCGGTTATCACAGTATATGGGGGATCTCCACCCTGAAGCCCAGGTGAAAGGCTGATCAGGATTTAGTTTTATTGCCCCGATATCCAATAGGTACAATACGATCTGGCGTGCTGTTTGTGTATTTTCTGTCATGAAACAAAAATATAAGTTTTAATGGTTTATCATTGAGATAATTTTCCTTATTACACAATTTTTGAATTATTTCACAGTAATATTACAGGAAGAGAAGATCAGTAAATGAAGATATTTATTAACGACAATCCATTCAGGATCATTCCATCAAAAAAGAAAGTCATTCTTAAGAATTATGATACTTTGCTGGTTGAGGCAAATAACAAGATTGACTTTAATACATTTTCAGGAGATGTTCTTATACAGCATGCATCTGTTCAGGTTATAGATCAATACCTTCAATTATTGAAATCAAACAGCAACAAGAAAATTGATTCGATTACCTTCCAGGTGGATAATTTTAAGGATGCTGTAGAACATATTAAAGAGGAATATACCTTTATTGAAGCAGGAGGTGGTATTGTTGAAAAGAACGGTAACATTCTGATGATATTCAGGATGAAGAAATGGGACCTCCCTAAAGGTAAAAAAGACAATAAGGAAAAAATAGCAGATACAGCGGTACGCGAGGTGGAAGAAGAGTGCAATATAAAAGTGAAGAGAAAAGAAAAGGTGTGCAATACCTATCATACCTATAAACGAAATGGGAAAAATATCTTGAAGAAGACGAGCTGGTACAGGATGAAATGCCTGGATGATTCTAAAATGAAACCAGAAGTGAAGGAACAGATTGAGGAAGTCAGGTGGATGACTCCGGGAGAGATCAAGGGCGCATTATATAATTCCTATCCTTCTATCAGACAGGTTTTCAGAAAATATTATCAAAGTATTGAAAAAGCTTAGAGGGTATAAGGCAGGAATACATTTATATCTCCATCATATCTGTGTACTTCCCTGATTATAGAAGAATTTATAGCCGCATATTCAGGAGAAGTGATCAGAAACACAGATTCAAGCTCTGAATTCAGGTATTTATTCATCTGTGCGATACTGTTTTCATACTCGAAATCAGTGGTATTCCTGAGGCCACGAAGCAAATACCTGGCATCGAACTTTTTTACAAAGGAAGCGGTAAGTTCATTATATGTCACCACGCTGATTTTATCCTCTTTCTCGAATGTTCCAGTTACCTTCTCAATCATCAATTCGAGTGGAAAATACCTTTGCTTTTTGGTATTCTGTCCAATTGCAACTATGATCTCATCAAACAATTTAAGACCCCTGATAACGATGTCATAATGTCCCTTGGTGAAGGGGTCAAAAGATCCGGGGAAGAGGGCTACCCTTTTCATAATTTCTTTGAGAGGAAGTTAAAACTTAAAAGATCAAAATACTGATGTTCCGGGATCTCGTCAAATACATATCCAAGTTTTAACCCGCTTGGTCTTTCGCCGAATTTCAAAGTAGGATACTTTTTCCTGAGGATCTTAAAATGGTTCGAATCACTGCCAAGATATCCCCATACGTAGAATTTATCCTTTGTAACATTGATGGAAAGCTCATTGACCACATAGTCAGCATATCGTATGTAATCATCGAATTTTTTAACCGGGAATTGATTGTAAAACCTGAATTTCCCTTTTTTAAAGACAGCGATATGCAATACAAACCTGTCAAGATATAAGCATACGTTGGTGTTCTCCTTTCCGGCAAAATATCTGTTAAAGCCGTGGATAAAAGAACTACTCTGGTGAAAATACTGTATTTGTTTTGACTTATAGGTCTTATCAATGAAGGATATTACCTGATTACTAACTGCAAAGGCATTCACAAAAGAGAGGCCCTTATAAGTGTTATGATAACATTCATGCTGATGGTCATCGAGGGGTGCATTGATGCCTATGTAGTCCTTTGTGTTTTCCTCGACAAAAAGTTCTTTAGGAACTATTGAAAACCGCCTGTTCTTAACAAGTATTTTTATTTTATTCCAGAATCCGGCTAACAATAGGTGATGATCGTCAAACAAGCAATCAAGGCATTCAACACTTTCGCCCTGGTTCGTGACTCCCGGCAACACATAATCTTCAATTAGCAGGATCCTGTTCTTCCTGGAATCAGTTATACATAATTGAATATCACTAAACCCTGCCTGAAGCATTAGATTATAATGCTCGAGATCATCAATGTTGAATTTGGGGTCTTTTGCTTTACGTAATAACCTGAATTGTGTAGAAGAAACAGTCAAAATTTATTCCCAATTTCCTGCTATGGTTACATCAGTCCTTGATCCTACGCGTAATGCTTTTTCGTTATTGTTCTTCCTTCTCTCAGGATTAACCGGATTTACATCCTTAACTTCAAAAACATCTATCCAAACACCACTTCGATTAATTTTATCAGCAAATATGTCGAACTTCTTTTCCGTACCGGGGATATAAGCTAATCGTGAAATGTTTGTATTCATGGGGTATTTATGCCTGAACATCTCCGCTATATTGTCCCCCTTATTCACTTTAGTATTAGGGCCAACATATAATTCTGTAACTTCACCTTCATATTGTGAACGGACTTTAAAGAGTTTCGCAGGTGTCAGTAATGTATAAAGTTGGAAGTTCTTAGTAATTTGGTCACCGACCTTGAAATTCATGGACTGAATAACGCCGGTGTCGCTGGCTAGAAGAAGATACATTTCAGTGAATACATACTCCTTGGCACTCATATTACCAACGGTATCAATATGGACAATTATTTCTTCAGTACCATATTCCTTTGGTATGATCTCTTCCCTTCTCTCCGTTATATAAATAGTACCGGAGTCTAAGAAACTGATCAGGGAATCCCAATCGGAAGTATATTTCCCATGTACCAATTGATAAGCCACCTCAGTATCCCGGATAAGTTTGAGTTTTTCAATGATATTCGCCTCCGTTTTCGTTATATATACTTCCTCGTCAATTACGGATTTTACGCTATTAACAAGATAGTAACCAAGGTAGGCAGCTACTAATAAAAATACGATAGATATTATTCTCGTTATCATTTTAATGGAGTTTATTCTTGTGCAATAATACGGAATTAAAAAATAAAATTACAATATAATTTATTGGGAATTAAGTAAATTCTTCAAATTTTACATATCCATCCATGTAAAGTAATTCTTTTAAGTTATTCACCTTCCTGAGCACATTATGAATGGAATCATGATGTATTTCTCTTAACTGATCTATATCCAAATATGCCGCTTTGGTTATAATTTGTTCATTTTTGCTCATTTCTGGATCATATCCTGTTTTTAACTCCCCTCCAATTCGGCTTACCTCAAAAAAAAGTTCAATGGCATGCAATGGTGGATTAAGAAATTCATGTGTAAATAAATAGCGCTCTACTTTTATCATCAATCCCGTCTCCTCCTTAAACTCACGTTTAATCGTTTCTTCAGCACGCTCACCAAATAACATTCCCCCGCCGGGAGGTGCCCATAGCACGCCATTTTTACCAAGTGATTTGTGTCTGATTAACAGGATCTTTCCCTTTTCAATTAAGATGCCGCATACCCTTACCCTTAACTTATTCCCAAATTTTTCAATTATCTTTTCTTCCATCTAAGAATTATGGTTAATATTCCATAGATTAAAACATATAAAGTTTGAAATTAATTCAAGGATTTGCCAAAAATTTCAGAAATACTTGTAAATAAATTCCCCTATAGTCCAACCAGAGACCAGCAGGATCTGTTTAAACTGTTCGACCGCTTCCTGTCAGAAGATGGGCCGGACACCTTTCTTGTAAAAGGTTATGCAGGTACCGGTAAAACTTCAATAATTTCATCCTTAGTTAAGATTTTGCCTCTCTTTAATTACAAATATATGTTGTTGGCTCCAACCGGAAGAGCCGCCAAGGTGTTATCTTCTTATTCCCAGAGAAAGGCTTTTACCATACATAAGATCATTTATAAACTTGTATTAGATAAGAATACCGGAGAGTTACGCTTTAAAAGGGTTAAGAATTATCGGAAAAACACGATCTTTTTTATTGATGAATCTTCCATGATCTATGATGATCAGCAATTCGGCAGGTCAGGATTGCTTAAAGACCTTACCAGTTTCGTTTTTGAAGACCCATCGAATAAGATCGTATTTATTGGTGATACTGCTCAATTGCCACCTGTGGGGCAGGAATACAGCGGTGCGCTTGACAAGGAAAACCTCGAGCTAAGGTATAAATTAATGGTTCTTGAGCATGAATTAAAAGATGTTGTCCGTCAGGAACAGGACTCGGGGATATTGTCCAATGCAACTGACCTCAGGGAAAAGATCAGCCTGGATAATTTAGAGATCAAGTTTAATTCAAGATCATTCAGGGATGTTTTCAAAATGAAAAGTGATAAACTGGAGGATGGCCTCCGATATGCATATGAGAAATTTGGCATGGAGGATAGCATAATAATATGTCAAACCAACAAGCAGGCCAATATGTATAATCAGTTTATCAGGAGGAATCTTTTATTCTTTGAGGATGAAATCGATGCCGGTGACTTTATTATGATTGTAAAGAACAATTATTATTGGCTCGGGGAAGATTCTGAGGCCGGATTTCTGGCGAATGGCGATTTCGCCGAGGTCCTGAAAATTTCCAATACTGAAGACCGGCATGGACTGAGGTTTGCTGATCTGACCTTGAGGCTGCTTGATTACCCGGACCATCACGATATTGAAGCAAAGGTAATATTAAACACGCTTTCAGCACCAACTCCTTCTATGACAAATGAAGAAAATAAAGAATTATATGAAAATGTCGCCAGTCAATATGAAGGTATAACAAAAAAGGAGTTTAATCAGGCCATGGCTGAAGACCCATATTTGAATGCACTTCAGATAAAATTCAAATATGCCATAACATGTCATAAATCCCAGGGAGGACAATGGCCGATCGTATTCCTTGACCAGGGTTACCTGAAGGCCGAATCTGTTGACATTTCTTATCTCCGGTGGCTTTATACGGGTATCACGAGGGCAACAAAAGAGTTATATCTCCTGAATTTCAGTGAAAGCTTTTTTACCTAATACGCTGGTTATTCGTATCTTTAAATTGAAATACAAATTTTCATGATCAGGAATTCATTGTTTTATCTTATTGTGGTACTGCTTTCTTCCGCAGGTGTTTATGCACAGGCGGAGAATGGACCGGATTTTAAATTTGATGAGACGAAACATGATTTTGGAGATATCATCCAGGGAGACAAGGTAGAACACCATTTCAAATTCACCAATACAGGCAAAGAACCGCTGGTGATATCCAGGATCGTGACGACATGTGGCTGCACTGCCCCAACCTGGCCAAAAGAACCCATAAAGGCCGGGGAAGGTGGAAAGATTAAAATTGTATTCAATTCAACAGGCAAGATAGGACGACAGAATAAAGTAGTGACTATATTATCGAATTCGATCAATCAAAAAGAGCAGCTTTTTATTGTCGCCAATATCATTCCCAAATCAGGCAAATAGTCTGACCACAGGTTATGTTTATTTTATTGATCCTATGGAAAACACGTCATGCCCGTTTTCTATACCCATTCTCATGGCTGGCTGAATCTCCATTATCGCACCCCCCCAGTAATTAAAATCGAAATCATGGGGTGTTTCAAACCAGCTTTCTATATTCATAATGATCTCTATCTCCCGGGTCTGATCTTTTCCCAGCTCGAAAGATGAACCCGGTAGGCTTACTGTAAAATAGTTCTGGACATAGGCATAGATGGAATCAAAATCAATTTCATCTCCTTTGTACAACTGTCCGATACCCAGGTGGAAATTATAGAATTGTTCTACCTCGGTCTCATCCTGCCATTTTCCGTTGATCATCATATAATGATAGCCTCCACCCAGTATATCAGGCCACATCATTTTGTCTTCAGGCGGGTTGACGAACATGAAAGATTCGTTCTTTTCTTCCGGAATACCAAAAACAAAAGTAATCGAATCATAGGTTCCTGCAGGAATGTCATCAAATACTTCCCATGTTAGTGTGGAGGGGATTTCCAACTCTATGTAATGAATATCCTTCCACTCATCGATTAATAAACCCTGGCCTCCTTCCTTGTATAATATGACATCACTGATAAAGTACATGACTTCATTGATCTCATAAGGATTCCCTGCAGAATTCACATACATCATCCTATCCAGTTGGATCGGTTGATCATCGACATTGTGGGTAAATGCAAATTTTATGTGACCCGTCTCAGGTTCCGGTTCAGCCCCTCCCTCAGGTTCATCACTGCATGCTGTCAGGAGCATCAAGCCCCACAGAACAATTAAGATAATTGCTGGCAGATTTTTAGAAATGTGCATATATGGATGCGAAGAATACCCTTCCCGGCTCATACAAATTTTCTTTAGATCCTATAATCCTTCGGTTTAAATGCTCGTAATAGGCACGATCAAATATATTTGATATTCCTGTGTTCAACTCCATAAATTTCGCAAATTTCCACCTTATTGAGAAATCCAACAAGGCAAATCCTGGCGTCTCTTCCTCATAGAATGCCTGTGAGATATGGCGCTGAGGTGCTACCATTCTCAATTTCAGCGTTGGAATAAGATTACTGTTAAGGAATTTATAGAACATGGACAGGGTTGTTTCAAAAGGCGGGATCTCAGGCAGGGCATCATTTGTAATTTGTACTGCATCTACTACTTCCCCATCTGAAATAATGTATTTGGTCACTTCCGGTATCACGCCGTAAGTAAATGCAGCTATCATACTTCCCCCGAGTTTATACTGTTGGGGTGAATTGTAACCGAATTCAAATCCTGTGGAAGTGATGTGATCTACATTAACAAATTGCTTAACTCCCAGAACACCCTGTGACTGGGGCATGATCACTGTAGGAGGTAATAAGTTCGCGTAAATATACTCCTGTACATATGAATAAAAGAAATTAAAGTACATACTCCCGAAATTCCTGAAATTTGATTGAAATGTAAGATCGATCTCATTATTGGTCTCAGGTTGTAGCTGAGGATTACCAAGGTAATCATACCGGTCGTAACCTACAGGTAAAAGTTTTATATATCGCTCCAGCATGTTCGGGCTCCTGGTTCCACGGCCGAAAGCCAGGGAAATATCCAGGTTGGAGGATATCTTTTTGGTAATCCCAACGCTGAAACTCAGGTTAAAGAATTCCGAATCAACATCTTTAAAATAATCAATACCTTCATAGCTGACTTCCAGCGTATCACTCGAGGTTGCATTGTTAAAATCACCCCTAATGCTTGCATTTAATTCATATGATGAGAAATATGTATGGTATTCAGCAAAAATTCCGGTATTCCTGATGAGTGCATCAAGCCATAGATTGGAAACTTTGGTGGATATGGTACCCATCATTTCCATTGTACCTGTCCGTGCACCGTCCTTCATAATGTGCTCGTAATCCAGGCCTGTCAGGAACCGGTGTTTTGCAAACTGGAATGTTGTAACGAATCTTCCGCCGGTATTTGAAGAGTTGACATCAGCGACCATCAACATATTTTCTGCCGAAGGTCTGCGGCTGTTATCCATAACATGATGGACATCCGAATGGTATAACTTAGCCTCAATACTTTTTAGCACTGGGCTAAGATCTTTACCTTCGTAATCCAATCCGAAAATATGGGTATCATCGGATTTCTCATCCATCGGCAGGGAAGGATACAATACATCCCTCCCATGGATCCCGTCATATGATATCAGCAACTGCTGGTTTGGCTTAAAACTATATCCCAGTTTCGCCAGGTAATTATACTTGGTGAAGGATGATTTAACTTCTGTTTCCATACCTTCCCTGTAGCCGCTGTTATAATTGCCATAATTTCTATATCCTCCGGCCACCATGAACTGGAATTTACGGCCTCCGCCATACAAGGATCCGTGATATTTCTCCCCATTCCAGTTCGATTCAAAGCCTACCTGGGCATTCCCATGTATTTCAAATTGATCGGAGGGCCGTGGTACTTCTGATTTAAGGTTAATGACCCCTCCAAAAGAGGGCCCGTATTTTAACAAAAAAGGTCCTTTTATAATTTCAATATTGCCGATATCCTCCGTTTCAATCCGGGCTGTTACGGGGTCCATCCTGTTGGGGCAGCCATTCTCAATCTTTACCCCGTTGTTGAGCAATACATTCAACTGGCTATATTTATATCCACGCACCACAGGGTCCAGATTAGCTCCACCTCGACGAATGCCTGAAACATTGGGTATAGAACGCAAATATTCCCCAACATCCCGGATCTGCTGGTTCTGAAGATCTTTCCTGGTGACATAGCTGGATGCCACATAACTCACTTCATCCAGGAGTTGGTCTTCAATAATAATAGAATCAAGTAAGATTGTTTTCTCTACATCCTGGCCCTTTACCGGCAGCGACATGAATATGAATAACAAAAATAGACTCGCAATGAATGTTTTCATTTACACAGGCTTAAATCTTAAAAAACACTTTAAATCGGTATAGGCTGTAAACAGGGTTCCTATATTATAGACTTCAGGCAGGATATATCCCCCTAATTATAAATGTAATTAATATTCAGAATTTGCTACAATTTTTGATTTAGTGCCCTGGTTTTGATTTAGTGCCCTGGAATTATAAGGAAGATTACCTGGATCTCATAAATCCTGAATTTTGAAGGTAATTAATGCCGGGCTCCAAATACCCCGGTCCCGATCCTTATCATGGTTGATCCTTCCTCCATGGCAATCTTATAATCCCCGGACATGCCTATGGATAGTTCGGCCAGATCTATTGAGCCATACTGGTATTTCAATGAGACTGTATCCAGCAAATCTTTTAAATACCGGAATTCCCTGCGTATCTGTTCATCATTCGGAGTATAGGTGGCCATGCCCATTAAACCGTTAATTTTAACATGTTCAAATCCTGATTTTACAACCTCATCCAATACCTGGCAGAGTCCTTCTTCCGTAAGGCCGAACTTGGTTTCTTCTTCAGCAATATGAACCTGCAGAAGACAGAAAATGATGCGGTCGTGCTTTGCAGCCTGCTTTTCAATCTCCTTCAACAATTTTATGCTATCCACAGAATGAATCAGATGTACGAAGGGGGCTATATATTTCACTTTGTTGGACTGAAGATGTCCAACCATATGCCATTGAATATCATTGGGTAATTGCGGGTATTTATCGGCTAATTCCTGAACCTTATTTTCGCCAAAAATTCTTTGACCTGAATCATAAGCGTTCCGAATCATATCCACTGGCTTGGTCTTGCTGATGGCGACCAATTTACAGTTCCTATCACCGATCTCTTTTAAATATTTATTTATATTATCCGCAATATTCATAATTAAATAATAATTCTATATTTACCCATACTTAAATATATTTATAAAAATAAATTGATATTTCCGTAATCAGGTTTTTAATCCTTATTATTTACTTTAGATCTATGAATTTTTGGATCTTTGGCAAACTTAATTCCGGAATTTATAAAAATGCACTTCTGTTGTAATGGTTGAGTTGTACAAAGGATTACTTTTTGGACTTTTACTCTCTTTTTTACTGGGACCCGTATTTTTTGCTTTGCTCCAGACCAGTATTGAGAAAGGTTTTAAAGCAGGTGTATTTATGGCTATTGGCGTTTCCTTGAGTGATTCCTTCTATATGTTCCTTACTTATACCGGTGTATCATTTCTTTCTGAAAATATCCAGGTAAAGTTTGTTTTAGGGCTTTTTGGATCATTGGTCATGATGGGCTTTGGATTATTTACCTTTCTAAAACCTGTGCCGAAAAGAGGCCTGAAGCAGCCTCATTTTGTATCAAACAATTACTTCCGTAAAATTCTGAAAGGATTTATCCTGAATAGCATTAACCCTTTTATATTGATATTCTGGCTTGGCGTTGCCGGGATGATCACCATAGAACTTCATTATTCATTTGATCAGGCATTTCTGTTCTATGCCGGTGTAATATTCATGGTTCTAAGTGCTGATATTACAAAATCTTATCTTGCCAATAAATTACGTGACTTGATCACACCCAGGTTTATGAAGATACTCAACCGGTCTGTAGGTATAGGATTGATTTTATTTGGGTTCAGGCTGTTGTATTACGCCTTTGAGATCAAGGCCCTTGTGTAAAAATATCAGGACGCGGTTTGAACTTTACCGGTATCGCTCTCCTCTTTCTTTTCCAGATCTGAAGTTAATTCATCTTTAATAATTTTATCGAATTTCTCTCCCAGTGCCTTTTTATCCTCTGTCAGGTATTCAATTATTTTCTCAGTCATCTCATTTCCGGAAAGATTATGATATATCGTACCGTTTTGAGTGATAGACATCTGACCGGTCTCTTCAGAGACAACCAGTACCAGGGAATCCGTTGCTTCCGACATACCCACTGCTGCCCGGTGCCTCATACCAAACTGAGCGGGTAGATCTTCTTTCTCGGTAACCGGCAAAACACACCTGGCAGCCACGATCTTATTGTTATGAATAATCAATGCACCATCATGCAGGGGGCTGTATTTATTGAATATAGATAAGATCAGTCTCTTGGATAGATCGGCATTTATAACATCTCCGGATTCAGCATAAAACTTCAGTTCAGTATCCCTGGAGTAAACGATAAGGGCGCCGGTATTGGCACCGCCCATGGATTTGGCAGCCTCCACCACTTGATTTACTTTCTCCTCAATATTCTCATCATGCCCCCAGAATCCCTTGAATATGCTTTCCCTGTTGAATATCGGTGTTTTCCCCAGCATGAGCAGGAACTTCCTTATTTCCTGCTGAAAAAGTATAATTACCGCAATAACTCCAACCCCCATGAATTGGTCCAGGATGGAAGACAACAGGTCCATATCGATGGCCCGGACCACGAGATATATCAGGTACAGGAACAGGAAACCAAGGAATATCCTCACGGCCACACTACCACGCATCAGTTTATATACCTGGAACAACAGGAAACTAACCGCTGCAATGTCGAACAGATCGACAAGCCTTACATCCAGAAATCCTATTTGAATCAGATACATTATTATTTTAGCTTTGCCACTAAATTTACAACTTCTTTTGCTTCCTTTATATCATGTACACGCAAAATTGATGCCCTTTTTAATAAAGACACAGTATTTAACGCTATAGTTCCATTTAGTGCTTCTGATGGTTGAACGCCCAATTCTTTGAAGATCATTGATTTCCTGCTTAAGCCAACAAGAAGCGGATAACCCAATACCTCAAAATACGTAAAATTTTTAAGTAATTCATAATTTTGATCCATTGACTTTGCAAATCCGAATCCCGGATCTATTATAATGTCATTGACCCCTGAAGCTTTCAGCTCAAGTATTCTGCTTTCAAAATAATTGATCATCTCCTTAAAGAGGTTATCATAGATGTTCAGTGAGTTCATAGTCCTGGGATCTCCCCTCATATGCATCAGTATATAGGGTATCTTGATCTCAGATATGGCATTAAACATCTGATCATCCATCTGTCCACCGGATATGTCATTTATTATGGAAGCTCCTTCCTTATAAGCCCTCCTAGCTATGGAACTTCTGAATGTATCAACAGATATCAGCACCTCCGGATAATTCCTGAGGATTACTTTCATGGCCGGTTGTAGTCGCTCCCATTCTTCCTGTTCAGAGATGTGGGTTGCTCCGGGCCTCGAAGAATAGGCTCCGAGATCTATGAGATCAGCCCCTTCACCAAGCATAACTTCAACCCGTTTAACTATGGCATCTTCCCTTTGCACACGGCTTTTATCATAAAATGAATCGGGGGTCAGGTTAACAATACCCATGATCCAGGGCCTGTCCAGAGCATAGAGCATTCCCCTTATATTGAGTGTTTTTTTTACTGAAAATAGTGTATCTTTCACCCCTATATCAAATGATCTAATATAATTGCAAAATAATATTGAATTCAAATACCATCGACGAATATAAGGAAGTAATTAAGGCTTGCAAAGAAGTTTTTGTAAAGAAAACAATGGATTATGGGACCGCCTGGAGAATTTTAAGACTTCCATCCATTACCGACCAGATCTTTATAAAAGCCCAGCGAATTCGTTCCATCCAGGAAAAAGGCCAGCAGAAAGTAGATGATGATATCAGGTCAGAATTTATTGGCATCATTAATTATTGCATTATCGGTATGATACAGATCGAGTTATCCGATAACCCGGAAGAAAATATCCCCACTGAAGAGCTGATCAGCTTATATGATATGGCGGTGGATGATACAGTGAGACTTCTGGAAAATAAAAACCATGATTATGATGAAGCCTGGAGAGAAATGCGAATCAGTTCTATTACCGATATAATTTTAATGAAAATATTACGGGTAAAACAGATTGAGGACAATAAGGGAAAGACTTTAATTTCAGAAGGAATTAAAGCCAATTACCAGGACATGATGAATTACTCGGTATTCTGTCTGATAAAACTTAATTAATTCTATTCATGAAAATACTGGATAATTTTTTAAAATACTTTGTTGGTATCCTGTTTATCTTTTCGGGCCTGATCAAAGTGAATGACCCAATAGGCACTTCCATCAAACTAAAGGAATATTTTGAAGTATTCGCGAATGATTTCGCTCCTTTTTTTGCCTTCTTTATCCCTTACTCTCTGGTCATCGCAGTATTCGTTGTAGTCCTTGAAGTAGTGCTGGGAATAGCCCTTTTACTTCATTACAGAATGAAACTGACTTCCTGGGCATTCCTCCTGTTGATTGCCTTCTTCACCTTTTTAACCTTTTATTCAGCCTATTTCAATAAGGTTACAGAGTGCGGCTGTTTTGGGGATGCCATTCCTTTAACACCCTGGCAGTCTTTTGCCAAAGACGTTGTTCTGTCAGTACTCGTAATCCTGATCTTTATACGGCGCAATCATTTCAAGCCTATAATGAAGGACCGCTCAGGGAATGTGGTGATGGCACTTTCATTTGCAGTTAATATTTACCTTTGTGTTTACGCCATCAGTCACCTGCCCTATATCGATTTCCGGCCTTATAAAGTGGGGAATAATATACCCCAACTCATGGCCCCTTCAGAACCCTACAGATATAAATATATCATGGAGAAGGATGGAGAGGAGTTTGAATTCACGGATTATCCAGGTGATACTACATATAAGTACAAGGATATGATCATTCTAAATCCGGAGGCCCAGCCAAAAATCACGGATTATCATATCTGGACTGATGATGGAGAATTTACCGAAGAATCTTTTATCGGGAACAAACTGTTTATCATTTTTTACGATATTTCTAAGTCGAAGACCAGGAACATGGATAAGATCAATGATCTCATTCAATCTGTTGAAGATGATGTTGAAGTATGGGCTCTGACGGCTTCTGCTGATACGGAATTTGAGGCATTCAGACATGAATACCAGCTGGCCATTCCATATTTTTATGCTGACATGACCGTCCTGGAGGCCATCATAAGATCCAATCCTGGTTTGTGGCTGATGAAGGATGGTGTTGTCGTCGGCAAATGGCATCATAATGATGTACCTGATGCTGATACTGTTATTGATCTGCTTGAATAATGATCCGTTTTATTTTAAAACGTCTTGCGTATGGTTTTTTAGTCCTTATTGGAGTAATTATCGTTATCTTTTTTTTATTTCATGCTTTACCGGGAGATCCGGTTTCTATGATGGCCGGACAACGAACAGATATAGCTACACGAGAATCGATCGCCCGGGAACTTGGTTTGAAAGAACCTTTACATATTCAGTTTCTCTTATATATAAATGACCTTTCACCCTTGTCTATTCACAATGACAATGCGTCAAACCGGGAAAAATATGGTTACAGGAAGCTGTTTCGACTGAAGAAAGACAAGGTGATGGTGATAAAACGACCGTATCTGAGAAGATCTTTTCAATCAAACAGAAGGGTAGACGAAATATTGATGGGGAATTTATTGAATACCTTCTGGCTTGCCCTGGCTGCCATGATACTGGCCACTATTATAGGTATATTTTCCGGCATCATTGCTGCCATTAACCAGAACACCTGGCTGGATCATCTGATCATTTCTGTTTCCGTATTGGGTATATCCATTCCTACATTTCTATCCGCAATTCTTTTTGCAATCATATTCGGGTACTATCTCAGTGATTATACCGGATTGAACCTGACCGGTCAGTTGTGGGAAACAGACCCAATATACGGCAGGCAGTTACACCTCGAGAATATTATCCTTCCGGCAATAACATTAGGGATAAGACCGCTCTCCATCATTGTTCAGTTAACGAGAAGTTCCATGCTTGATGTTCTTTCGAAAGACTACATTCGTACCGCCAAGGCAAAGGGATTAAGCCGGTTTTTGACTGTATATAAACATGCATTAAAGAATGCTCTGAACCCGGTAATAACCGCCGTATCAGGATGGCTTGCCTCACTGATGGCGGGCGCTTTTTTTGTGGAGTATATTTTCGACTGGAAAGGATTGGGCTTTGTAACCATAAAAGCTGTTCAGTCATTAGACTTTCCCGTGGTTATGGGATCAACTTTAATTGTAGCCCTTATTTTTATTCTTATTAATATCTTTGTTGATATTCTGTATGCGGTTGTAGATCCACGTATCAGATTAACTGATTAACTATTGAACATGAAGATTTTTCTTACCGGTATGCCAGGTTGTGGAAAGTCCACCTTTGGCCGGAAAGTGGCCAGGGATCTGGATCTTGAATTTATTGATCTTGATAAGGAGATCATAAAAGCAGAGGAATTATCCGTGGCAGAAATATTCGAATTAAAGGGGGAAGATCATTTCAGGAAAATCGAAAGTCAACTTCTGAAAAACATTTCCCTGGCCAATGATAATTTTGTCCTGGCAACAGGCGGCGGCGCACCCTGCTTTTTTGATAATATGGATTTTATGAATGAACAGGGTTATACTGTATATATTGATACTCCAATCGATATATTATTGGAAAGGCTAAGCCTGAGTGGCATCAATAAAAGGCCTCTTATTAAGAAAATGGGCGAAGATAATTTATTGGAAGGTCTTACAGAAAAACTGAATTACAGACTACCATTTTATAAAAAGGCAAAGAAGATCTTTAAGTATAATATCTCACTTGAAACGGATATTGTACGATATTTTCAGGCAGGACCTGCCTGAAAGATCCAATAATCTATTTTCAGAGATCCATTTCAATCCCTGCTCCCACAGCCTCACGATATTTGCCTTTCTCATTCGATACGATCGCTATATATGGTTTCCCGGGATCAATTATCTTCAATGTTAAATTTACTATTCGGCCATTGTTTTGATCAAGGCTTATCTGATCATCCCCATCCGGCATCTCAAGGTTAAACACTTTTAATGTAACTTCCATGTCCTCTATTGATGATATCACGCAATCAATTAGACCTGGTTCTGTGCTTTTCTTTTCAAAACTGATATCTATGGATGGCTCCTGTATTTTCCCCTGCCCGGAAATCCCCGGTTCACTAAGATAGACAGCCAGTGCGCCCATAAACCGATTTACAGGCTCAACCCAGATCTCTTTATACGTAGCGGTATTGGTAGCCGACCAGTGCGGATCATCTCCTGACATACAATCCATTCCGACCGGTAAGGCTCCAACCAGGTCCTTGAGACAATAAGCGAAGTGAGGTGCAAAATCATATCCTTCCCCATACATCAGGCTTTGCGAAAATGGATTGGCACCAAACAACCATTGAAACTGCTTCCCGACAAGTTGCATCCCTTTCATATCATTTCTAAGTTTTGAGGCCTCTGCAAGGGCCCATGTACTTGACATGTGGATATTTGTATTTCCATGAAAAAGCGCATCATAATAAATGGGAAAGGTACGCAACACGTAATCATTGCCCAGATCAGTACCATCCATGAATTGTCTCATCAGGTCCTCCCTTCTGCTATCATCTTCAACAGCCTCGATCTCTGATCTTTTCCAGACTGAATTAGGCAAGAGATCAAAGGGTTGGGCTATTTTGGTGCCCCGTTTCATGAAGAACTCGCTATGCAGCGCTGCAGCACTGTACCATTTCATCCAGTCTTCATGATCCGGTAGTTTTTTGCATAATGACGCCAGGGCTATGAGTGGCGCCTCTTCAAAGGCGGCGTGACGGTTATGGATCACCGTCTCCTTCTCGGAGGTCGTATAGAAATAACCCGTCACAGGTATGCCATCTACAAAGCGCTGTTCCTGACATTCAACAAGCAGGGATCCAAAATTTACGGCATGATCATAATATTCGGCATTCCCTGTCATTTCAGCAAGAAGCAATGATGCTGATGCGCCCCAGGCGGCCTCCCTGTAATCCGCTATTTCCCATGTATCCCTGCCCTTAAATGCAGCCTCCCAGTCTTCGACAGCTGCAATTGAACATCTCTCTGCCAGTTCAGGATGTGTGGCCTTAAGAAGCATGGCTGCTTTACCTTGAACGGTAGCTGCCAGGAAGTTCTCCCAGGGTATATTCCTTGCAGGACTTACCACATCGTCTATAGTCCCGATCTCATTATCCGTATAGATCCTCATGACGCTGAAACTCATATGATAGCCATCCCCGAACCTGGTTTTTAGTAACCATTCCATACCCCATGCCAGTTCATCCCTGATCCGATCTGACAGCTCCTGATATTTTGATTCCGGATCAAGTCTCTCAAGATTCATCATCATGGCCAGCGAGGACATGGCCGTTCGCCAGGAACCCTGAGACAGGTCGCCTGCATCATGCCAGCCTCCGTTAATGACCTTTTTCACATCTCCATAAAAACCCTGCCAGTCTTTATGGCATTCCAGGTGTACACCCGGAACATGATACCCGCAACGCTGGCAGAAGAAGAAATTTATAGTCTTGAATAAGGGAGATATCCAGATATCCGGGCCAACCGGAAACGGATTGGATTGGTTCTCACCGTACTTCAGTTTATAAATCCCATTTTCATTAAAGGTTGAAAAATCCAGCACATTAAATGTACCCTGGTTGTTATTAATAACAGAAGCATTACCAGTAAATACTGCTTCATCCTGTGTATTCAGAAGTTGAAAGTTTTCTCCCCCATTAAATCCCGCCAATGCAATTTTTGACTGGTCCGGCAAGTACCCGATATGACTATAGGAGAATTTTCCTGTCTCAACTTCCCAGCCTTCATACATATCGGTTTTAACCTCCTGAATCTCAAGTTGATCTATGTCGTACGTAACAATTCCCTCTTCTTCCGGATTATGCCCCCTTAGCATTTGATAAATAGTGAAGTTAGTCACTTTATCTCTTTGAAGATGTGGTATTTCAAACATCACATGGTTCCATTCACCTGGTTTGAGGTCCTGTACAAAATGAGAAGTCCCATTATAATCGGTAGCGGTATGTATCGCACCTTCGCAGTTCATCCTGATAAAAATACAATAGGTAGGCATAGAGGTAGGATGGACATAGGTCCAGAATGAGATACGGTTATAATCTGTCCAATCCTGAGGGTCCTCGAAAGTTAGCCGGATATAGGTACTTCCACCCTGTGTCCCACTAAATGAATCCCATTCACTTCTGTTTTTCCTATAATGTTCTTCATCTCTTAATGAAGTCCTGAACCTGAGTGATTGCTCGCCATCACGCGACCGTTCATTGGTGTAGTTCATTTCCCCTATTCCATCTACATGCCAGTTTCCTTCAGTTTCAAAATCGTCAATGGTCTTAGTTTTAATGACCTGTTTCTCTTCCCATCTGGCCATCAGGGCCTTTTCTTCAGGTATTTCAAGTGGAAATTCCTCAAATACTACAGGGCCCTGATCAGAACCTGTTTGACTATTGTCAGGTTCACAGGAAATAAAAATAGAACATAAGACGAATGTGAATAAGATATGTTTCATAGTTGAAAAAGTTATAATGGCTGTTCAATTATTATCTTACACAAATTACAAAATCCTCAGAAATAAATACCAGATTTATATCATAAAGGTATTTTGGTTAAAAAAAATATCAGGGTTTGAGATGATTAAGCTATTAAAAAATATAATAGTCAGTGGAGGAGGACTTTCAGGTTGGAGGATTAATCCGGCGAAATGAAATCTTGCATGAGGAAGGGAAATCTCGCGAACTTGAAAAAAGGCATCCGGTGAAGCAGTATCTTGCACGAGGAAAAGAAATCCTTCGCAGGAAAACGAAATATTTCACGAGGGGAGATAATCTTTCAGATGAAATGGAACTTTATGTGGGGAGTTTAATCTTTTATTGGATTGCTTCTAACGGAGATTAAAAGAAGAACCCGGCCGAAAGGACTATTCTGGTTGAGTTATATTTTATATCAGCAACCGGGGTGGGTCCGATTCCCTGGTCTTCATATATAACATAAGGGATCCTTACACCATCATAGGTGGTAAATAATGCAGCCAGGTCAATATAGAATTTCTTCTTTCTATATCCAAAACCTGCAGAATATGTAGATTTTGCCCTGTTCAGTTCCTCCGTATCTTTAAGAGGATTGTTTAAGTAGTTATAACCTGCCCTGATCCTGAAATCTCCGGTTCTGAATTCTCCACCCAGGCGGTAATTAATAACCGATCTGTATCTATCCTGGATTTCCGCATTGCCATCGTCCAGGCCTCCCTGGTCGAAGGTCAGCTTAATATTGCTGTAATCCACCCATTCCACATCCGCAGAAATGAATCCATTTTTATTAAAGAAAAAGGCCAATCCTGTATTGAGACGCATTGGTGTAACAAGGGAATAATTCCAGTCATCAGGTTGTTTCCTGGAGTTTTGATCTCCGGTAAAACCTGGATCATCACCATAAAAATCCAGGGCAGATTCATTCCATAAGCTTCGCATGGATGTCTCATACTTATCGGTGATTGTAAAAGATGTAGGAGTCACATAGGATACACCTATGGTGAGTTTGTTAATGGGCCTAACTACAATACCGAATGTGCCGTTGACACCGGTACCACTGATATCCTGTTTTTCGTAAAGTGAATAGTTATCCAGAATGCTTTCCGGATATCGTACCTCCGAATAGGTCTTCTCATTTTTATACCTGAGAGACATAACACCCAGGCTGAATCCAAAATAGAACCTGTCATTGACATTGCCACCGTATGAGATACCCCATTTGTTGATCGATCCGGAGGTTTCTATGATTTCCTGCTGATTTACCGGTGTATCCGGTGAAGCAAATTCTACAAAAGTATCCCATACATTAAAGGTTGTATCACCATTGCTATCCACTGAAAAATCATTGGTCAAATACGTTTCATAGGGAAGGTCTACCAGGTAATAATCTCCCTGCTGGGCCTCGTTAGAATTGGCAAAGTCCAGAACGAAATCCAGGTAATCATTATCAATATTAGTTCCCTGATACACTGCTTTATTACTGAAGTCATTCTGCCGGTTATAGGAAAATCCGAAAGTCCCACCCTTCCAGGCACCGGGAATATTGTCGGGTCTTTTACTGTTAAGGACAACGCCGGCATTGGCCAGGCCAAAGGCAGAACTTGAAGTACTCGTCGAAGCATCCAGGTAAGTTGCTGTATTGGAATTAAAACCGGCAATTGGAGATATACTGATCTCAGATCTATTATAGAATCCCAATCCTGCCGGATTCGAGGTTATTGATGAAAGGTCTCCTCCCAAAGCTGTATTGGCCTCTCCCATGGCACGTATCCTGGCCGTCCCTCCATAGTTTGTCTGGCTGAATAACAATCCCAATGTTGCTGGTGTTACCTGGGCTATTGAAGAGTTTATAACAAATACTCCTCCTATGCTTAGCAATATAAGCTTAAACCACTTTTCCATTTTTTGTGATAATCTGGATTAGAAAATCCGCCTTGATAATCCTAGTTTCCTCGTCCACTTCGGGATGCACCACCGCTGGAGCCACCACTTCTGGATCCTCCTCCACTGGAGATAGAACCTGAAGATCTGCTGCCACCGGAAGAAGACCTGAAACTTGATCCGGAACTTCCATAACTACTGCTTCCACCGGACCTGGACGCAGGTGTATAAGTACTGCTACCAGATGATCTGGATGATCTGTATGTTCCGCTATTCCATGACCGGCCTGTGCTGCCAGAGTTTATAGATCTCTGTTCGCGTGATGATTTATAGGATGGCCTGGAATAAGTCGAGTTGGATCTGGTTGATCTTACCCGTGCCGCACTGGTATTACTTACAGAGCTTCCCATATTCCTTGAACTGGTGTAGGCCGTATTTCTTGCCGATGAACTGGAAGAAACGGTTGAAGTCGCATTTCTGGATCCACTTCTACTGTAATATTCATTCTGTGATCTCGAGAAATCCCTGTCAGCAACCCTGGCATTGGGTGAGGATACCCTTTCATTAGCAGTACTTCGGGTAGCAATTGTTCTCCTGGTATTGGGCGCGTCCTGTGCAACACCGGCGACCTGATCAGAACCTCTGGAGGCCCTGGTCCTGTAACTTGGAGAACGTAAGGTATTTGATTCGGCTACTGCTCCGGATGATTGAGAACCAGAACTTACAGGCACTGCCACATAGGTTGCGCCATACCCACTACCGTATCCATAGGAAGAAAACGGAGAACAAAATCCTGGTCCGCCGTAACCATACATCATGGAGTTTCTGTACATGGAATTGTATGCATATGGGCTGTAAAAAGGATCATATCCCCATGGGCTGTAGAATGGATCATAATATCTTCCCATGTGCGCCATATATGGATCATAGAATCCATATGGGCTGTATCCGCCATAACCCATTCCTGTACCGTAACCAAGGCTCATACTGAATCCGGGCATCATCCCGAATGAATATCCCAGACCCATACTGAATCCGGGAGCAAATCCACCACCATAGAAGGGATCATACCAGGGATTACGATACATCCTGTTTCTCATGGCAGCATTATAGCCTCCGTAATAAGAACTGGGATATGGATAGTTTACTTTTTCAGAACCTTTTTCAGTTTCTCCCGGCATAACCGCCCTGTCATAATAATCATCATAATATGAATCGCCTTCTGCCACTTCTGTTGTTCCTGTAGTCGCTTTAGGATTGTCTTTATATCTTTCAATATATTCGGGATTCACTGTTTTGGCTGAATAACTTTCCTCCAGATCTCCATATTCAGCGGGACTGTATGTCGGATTTATTACATCAGTATTGGCAGAACTTTTGGCTATTATCTGACTCTCCGATTTGCCGGAGGCAGCATTGGTCTTAACCAAATTCTCGTTGAACTTCACCTCTTTCCTGTCTGCAGGATTAAAATACATATCATCGTATTCATCCTGTGAGAAAGAAACATTTGCTGAAACAATCATAAATATTATAATTGCCAGGCTTAATAGTTTTATTTTTCTTCTCGCTTTCATATCTCGTACCCGATTTAAGTTCTACCTATAAATATACAACCCTAATTTAATAACAACAAATCAGAAAAGTCTTCAAAATTACAACGTAATTAATTTGAACTTCGTAATTTCACACTTTACTAATAGAAAATAAGCAAATATCATACCAATATCACAAATAAATTAAGTAATGGGAAAAGGATTACCAAAACGTTCTGAAGATTATTCCTCATGGTATAATGAGTTGGTAAAAAGGGCAGACCTTGCCGAAAATTCTGCTGTCCGTGGCTGCATGGTCATTAAACCGTACGGTTATTCCATATGGGAAAAGATGCAGGCAACCCTGGATAAAATGTTCAAGGAAACAGGCCATACCAATGCGTATTTTCCATTGTTTATCCCCAAGTCTTACATGAGCCGGGAAGCTGCCCATGTCGAGGGATTTGCCAAAGAATGTGCGGTAGTTACGCACTATCGCCTGAAAAATGATGAACATGGAAAAGGAATAATTGTTGATCCTGAAGCCAAACTCGAGGAGGAACTCATTATCAGGCCTACATCTGAAACCGTGATCTGGAATACTTATAAGAACTGGATACAATCTTATAGAGATTTACCCTTGTTGTTAAATCAGTGGGCCAATGTTGTGCGCTGGGAAATGCGAACAAGACTTTTCCTGCGGACCGCTGAATTCCTATGGCAGGAAGGACATACCGCACATGAGACTCAGGAGGAAGCAATAGAAGAAACTTTAAAAATCCTCGATATCTATGGGGAATTTGCCGAAAAACATATGGCCATTCCTGTCATGAAGGGTGTAAAAACCGAAAGTGAAAGGTTCGCAGGAGCCATCGACACCTATTGTATCGAGGCTTTAATGCAGGATGGCAAAGCTTTACAGGCCGGCACCACGCATTTTCTCGGTCAGAATTTTGCAAAAGCTTTTGATGTGAAATTTGCCACAAAGGAAGGCGGGCTGGATTATGTCTGGGGCACATCATGGGGTGTTAGTACAAGGTTGATGGGGGCATTGATCATGGCACATTCTGACGACAATGGTCTGATCCTTCCTCCTAATCTGGCACCTATTCAAGTTGTGATCGTGCCGATCTATAAAACAGAGGAACAGCATAATGAAATTGCAGAAAAAGCCAATATGATCAAATCACAGCTGTCAGAAAAAGGATTTTCCGTTCATTTTGACAATCGAGACACCCATAAACCGGGTTGGAAATTTGCAGAATATGAGTTGAAAGGCGTACCGGTACGGGTGGCTATAGGACCGAAAGACCTTGAAAATAATACTGTGGAAATCGCCCGAAGAGATACGGGGGAGAAGGCCTTCATAAATATGGACAGTATTATTAATCATATCGAAACCCTGATGCCTGCTATTCACGATAACATATATAATAAAGCACTGGAATTCAGGAAAGAAAATACCCGGACCGCGGATACCTACGACGAGTTTAAAGAGATCCTGGACCAGAAGGGTGGATTCGTTTGGGCACATTGGGATGGTACTGCAGAAACGGAAGCAATCATAAAAGATGAGACTAAAGCAACCATTCGATTGATCCCTGTCGGGAACAACACTGAAGAAGGCAGGTGTATTTATTCTGGAAGGCCTTCAAAACAAAGGGTCGTTTTCGCAAAAGCTTATTGATTTTTTAGCAATCATGTCTAAGTATTTATTTATCTTTGGTTAATACA
Source organism: Cyclobacteriaceae bacterium (assembly GCA_024644875.1). Classification (GTDB taxonomy): domain Bacteria; phylum Bacteroidota; class Bacteroidia; order Cytophagales; family Cyclobacteriaceae; genus JAGTVG01. The sequence continues at coordinate 40,033 of JAHEGY010000007.1, read as the reverse complement.
ATTTACCGGACATGGTAGAATGGTTAGCTGTTATATTGTTGATATTTTTTGGCCTTGGTTTCATCATTGCTGAGATCATTTTTGTACCCGGGACAACCCTTCTTGGATTATTTGGATTGATATTCACCATAATTGGAGTCATTATCAGCTATATAAGTTTCGGAGCAGGGGTTGGGACTATTGTTCTTGTCATTTCGCTTACCGTCGGGGTTGGAGTACTTGTGTATAGCCTCAAGTCAGGTGTATGGGAAAAATTTGCATTAAAAGGATCAATAAACAGCAAAGTGAATGAAGGGGAAAAGGAGGATCTCCAGGTTGGAGAAGAAGGTATTACCGTTTCCTCACTCAGGCCAATGGGTAAAGGGGAATTCAAAGAAAGAATATATGAAGTAACTACCCTGGGTAATTATCTTACTGCCGATACGAAAATCAGGATTGTATCTATAAAGAATAATAAAATTATCGTTGAACCTATAAATTTATAATATGAACAGTGCATTAATGCTACTACTTATTGTTTTTGCCGCAGTTGTTTTCCTATTTGTATTCCTGTACTTTGTACCGGTAAACCTGTGGATAACAGCCATTTTCTCAGGCGTCAAAGTAGGACTTTTCGAACTCGTCTTTATGCGGATAAGGAAAGTACCCCCTGGAATAATAGTAACCTCAATGATTACTGCCACAAAAGCAGGATTACAGGTAACTACCAATGAACTCGAAACCCACTATTTAGCTAGTGGTAATGTGCCAAATGTTATTAAAGCACTAATCTCTGCTGATAAAGCAAATATCAATCTAACTTTCAAACAAGCTACTGCCATAGATCTTGCAGGAAGAGAAGTTTTTGAAGCAGTACAGATCTCCGTAAATCCAAAGGTCATTACTACTCCTAAAGTTGCTGCTGTTGCAGCAGATGGCATCCAATTGATAGCTACCGCCAGAGTTACAGTAAGGGCAAATATTCAACAATTGGTTGGTGGTGCTGGAGAAGACACCATTCTTGCCAGAGTAGGTGAGGGTATTGTGACTTCTATAGGTTCTGCAAATTCACATAAGCAGGTGTTAGAGAATCCTGATAAGATATCCAAACTTGTATTGGAAAGAGGATTGGATGCCGGTACTGCTTTTGAAATTCTTTCAATCGATATTGCGGATGTGGATGTTGGAACAAATATAGGTGCCAAATTACAAATTGACCAGGCGAATGCCGACCTGAAAGTCGCTGAAGCAAAAGCCGAAGAAAGAAGGGCCATGGCGGTTGCCCAGGAACAGGAAATGAAGGCTATATCTCAGGAAATGAGGGCTAAGGTAATCGAGGCAGAAGCTGAGATCCCGATGGCCATCTCAGAGGCCTTCCGGTCTGGAAATCTAGGTATTATGGATTACTACAAGATCAAGAATATTCAGGCGGATACGGATATGCGGGATTCTATCGCAAAACCTGATACGGACAAAGGTAAACAGGACAGCAAGAACAAATAATACTTATCCCGCCATCCGGCGGGATTTTTTTTACCATTCGAAGTTAATTTTAAACAACTTTTTAAGCCATTTCAGTTTTGATCCATACGGCGCATATCGTACGGGTACGTCCAGCCAATTGCTCTTCCTGACTATTCCCTTCTTATGGCTGAAAGTTTCAAAGCTGTACTTTCCATGATAAGCCCCGTAACCACTCTGACCCACACCACCGAATGGAACATAAGGATTCCCATAGTGAATGACTGAATCGTTTATGGCCCCCCCTCCAAAACTTAGCTCATTAAGAATATCGTTTATGAAAGATTTCCTTTTGGAGAATATATATAATGCCAAAGGTTTTTCTTTTCTCTTCAATGTGGAGATCAGTTCTTCGGTATTCTTATAGGACAATACTGGCAATAAAGGGCCAAAGATCTCTTCTTTCATCACATCATCATCCCAGTCAATATCTTGCAGAATGGTCGGTGCGATATACAGTTCCGATGCATTGGTTGTTCCTCCATGATAAATTTTTCCTTCAGGGATCAGATCCTTAATCCGGTTATAATGTTTCTGGTTCACAATCCTCGCCAGGTCAGGGCTTTCCTCAGGATTATCACCGAATGCATTTTCAATTTCAAGTTTTAAAGAATTTAACAGCGCTTCCTGGTATTTCAGGTCGACATATATATAATCCGGTGCGACACAGGTCTGTCCGTTATTTAAAAATTTTCCCCATACAATTCGCCTGGCGGCCAGATCCATACTCATGGAACCGTCCACGATACAGGGACTTTTCCCCCCTAACTCGAGTGTAACAGGGGTCAGGTGTTTTGCAGCAGCCTGGGCAATGATCTTACCAACCTGAATTCCGCCTGTAAAGAATATATAATCAAATTTCTCCGCAAGTAATGATTGGGTCACACCCGCATCCCCTTCTATTACATGGATGTAACTTTCATCGAAATTGTCATTTACCAGATCTTTCATTAATGCACTTGTTGCAGGCGTTAATTCAGAGGGTTTAAGAATTGCACAATTCCCGGCTGCTATTGCCCCTGCCAAAGGTCCCATGGCCAGCTGAAAAGGATAATTCCAGGGTGCAATGATAAGGGTTAGGCCATAAGGTTCATGCATCAGGAAACTTGAGGAAGGAAAATTCAACATGTTGGAGGGCAATCGTTCAGGTTTGGCCCACTTTTTCAACTTCTTAATGAATTCATTAATCTCCATGATCATATAGCCATTTTCAGACAAGTAAGTCTCAAAACGCGATTTCCTGAAATCCGCGTTTAAGGCTTCATAAATGGCATTTTCATTTTCAATTATCAAATCCCGGAGTTTACGGAGTTGTTCTATCCGGTAATCTATGCTTTTAGTTTTTCCGCTAAGAAAAAATTCCCTCTGGCGTGTTAATACTTCTGCAAAATTTTTCGGATTGACCATATATATAATTTTAAAAATTTTCTGAAATCCTTTTCACACATTAAAAAAAATGGGGTTCTGCCTATGCATTCTAATCATTGCAAAAATGCATAATAATTGAAAATAAAGTGTTGAAAAAAAACATTTCAATCGTATAAATCAATTCATTTTAATATCTTTCAGGTCGATTAAGATCTATATATTTTATTTATAACTGAACAGGCATTGAGAATAAGCGAGATATTCGAATATCATAATAAAACATTTTCGTTTGAGTTCTTCCCTCCAAGAAATTACCAGTCTATTCTGGAACTGGGGATAAACGTCGGACAACTGTTAAAACTCAGTCCCTCCTTCGTTTCTGTTACCTATGGTGCCGGCGGCTCTACGCAGGAATTATCATTTGACCTGGTTGACTATATTCAGAATAAGATCGGCCTGACCACAATGGCCCATTATACCTGTATAAATGCCAATAAAAGCAAGGTTGAGCAAGATCTGGAATATCTGATTGTCCGTAAAATCGAGAACCTTATGCTTTTAAGGGGGGATCTTCCTGCAGAAGGATCAGATGGCCTGGATAGTGACTTCCTTCATGCCAGTGATTTAATACCTATCGCCAGGTCGCTGGATGCTTTTTCAATCGGTGCGGCCGGATATCCTGAAGGTCATCAGGAAAGCCGGAATATGGACGAGGATGTTAAATGGATGAAATATAAAATTGACCAGGGTGCTGATTTCATTATTACGCAGATGTTCTTTGATAACGACCTGTATTTTGATTTTGTTGAAAGGGCCAGAAAAGCAAATATTACCAAGCGTATTATTCCCGGTATTATGCCGATAACGAATTACAAGCAGATAAATAAGTTCACAAAGATGAGCGGGGCAACAATTCCTGACGCTATCGTTCAGAAATTTGAACCGGTTCAGGATGATCCAAAGACAATGTACCGCATTGGTGTTGAACTAGCCATTGAACAGTGTATAGACCTGCTGAAACGTGGTGCTCCGGGACTTCATTTTTATACCCTCAATAAATCACGTGCCACCGTGGATATATATTCATCGATACCCCATGGACTGTCCACATAAAATTCAGAAAGTGATCATAGAGTAAATGTCATACTCATCGCTTAAAGAATCTCTGCCTTTCAGAAAAGAAAGTTCAACAATGAAATTTATCATCACATTACTGACTTCAAATATTTTCAGTAATTCCAGTGCTGCACTTGCCGTGCCACCTGTTGCCAGCAAATCATCATGCAGTAATACAATATCATTTTTTTCAAGCGCATCTTTATGGATCTCGATGGTGTCGCTCCCATACTCGAGGTCGTATTCAAAAGCATATGTATCCCCGGGTAATTTCCCCGGTTTTCTTATGGGTACAAAACCGGCGCCCAGTCTGCTGGCAAGGATACTGCCGGCTATAAAGCCTCTGGATTCTATACCTACCACCTTTGTAATACCCGAAGAAGCATAGTATTCATATAAGTCATCTGAAATGGCCGTTAGTATTTCCGGTTTTTTAAATGCTGTCGTCAGGTCCTTGAACAGAATCCCTTTTTTGGGGAAGTCGGGAATATCTCGTATCGATTTGGCAATATCTTCTTTAGTAATCTGATTCATTATTATTGTTTATATGTGCTAAAAAGTACTCAAAATCTTAATTATCCCAGAAAAACCAAAAATTTTATCTTATTTCATAAGCTGTCGCCTCAAATTGGATAATCTGGATTCTTATATTTCTCCAGGAATTAAAAAATTTATGATCGGTTTAAGAATCAAGATATTTATGATTATTTTCGAAATCCTTCACAAAAAATAGTATGGGCATATCAGATAGAAGCGCTTTTTTTATTCGAAATTTCCTGCGGGGTATTTTGATCCTGGCTGTATTTATTGCCCTGTTCATTTTGTTTAAAAAATTTGCAAGGCCGGAAAATTTTGAGTTTCTCAAACCTATCTATGATAATTCATTTCTGGTTTTTACGATATACACGTTATCTGAAATCTTCTTTGGTATTATTCCACCGGAAGTGTTCTTTATTTGGTCTACTTCTGCAAAGAACCTGAATACATACATCTTTGATATATCTGTCCTGGCTATAATTTCCTATATGGCAGGTATACTGGGCTTCTGGATAGGCGTAAAACTAAATTCAACCATCATTTACCGTTTTATAAAAAGACGGTATTTGATCAAGTATCTGAAATACCTGAATAATTATGGTTTCTTCGTTATCGTGGTCGCCGCACTAACCCCTCTGCCATTTTCAGGAATAAGTATGCTCATGGGATCAGTAGATTATCCATTCAGGAAATTCTGGATATATGCTTTATCCCGGTTTCTCAGATACGGAGTCTACTCTATTATATTCTGGGAAGTGAACCTGCTATAGAAACCTCTGATTTTGAGACCTGAGGTTTTGAGATCCAAACTAAAATGAATTAATTCGTATTTGAATTTCGTTTACTCCCGGCTCCAAACGTAATGAGCCAAAAGAAAGATTTACCATTTCACCATTAACACTTACAACGGCCTCCCGGGGAAAGTCTATTACAAACCTGGCTACCATATTGGCGGGGATCTCAATTTTATAATTCGATAATCGATCGCTCACTTTTTGGTATTCCCCTTTAATCTGTCCCCTTATGGTTGGAACCACAATGGAAGTGGTTTTCAAACTTGCCATCTGTGGTTTTATAATGGCCACACCAAAGCCGGGAGTTCCGGGCTGGATTCCCCACAAATAGCGTGGGACAATGTTGGCCGGAGCAGCTCCCCAGGCATGGTTCCAATCCTGGTTTGGCTTGTATTTTAAATCCCAGGTTTCCCAGGAAATGGTGGAACCTCCTCTGATCATATTGTACCAGCTGCGATCGTGTGTGGCAGTCATTAATTCCAGGGCATATTCATCAGCACCTGCCTTATACAAGCCTTCCATCAAAAACTGTGCGCCATAAACACTGCAACCCATTCCACGGGTTTTCACATAATCAACTACTTTCTTTTTGTATGCATCCGGAACAATCCCAAAAGCCAGAGGCAACATGTTTGAGTGAATAGCACCATGGTCGGTATTAATTCCATCTTTGTAATAGCCTTTTTCTTTATTGAACAATAATGTGTTTATCGATTTTTTTACACGCGCTGCACGCATCTCAAAATCAAGTGCTTCATCGGATTTCCCCAGAATTCCGGCAAACTCAGCCATTATTTTCATATTCTGATAAAAAAAGCTGTTGATAACTGTACTAACGGGTGTAAACACAAAACCATCGCGCTCGCCCTGTGGCCAGTCTTTGGGTAATTTCCAACCAGTATCTTTCTGGGCAGGGGGCCAATCCACAATATCCCGTACCCGCTGTGTGGTATCGGCAAAACCCAGTTTAGCCATAAATTCACCATTCATTTTTGGCGATTTGGTACTGATCAATCCATCACGATATTCCAGTTCCATTAAGGTTTTGTGTTTTAATGGTTCATAATATTTTTCAATTAATTCGGTGTTCCCGGTATACATATAATCTGCATAAAATAATAAAGCCATGTGTAATTGCCACTCGGTGGGCCAGGTGGGTTTCACCATAAAATATTCTATGGTTTTACGGGCCATGGCATATTCATTATCCACTGAATAATGACTGAGTTGATTGAGGTAAGCATCGGCCTCGTAAGGGATCCGTTCGCGGTCGCCATCGATATAATATCCGGTGAAAGAGGTTGCTTTTTGCGAGTATTTACACATCTCCCATACCTGGTTCAAAATATCGTTTGAGCTTGAGAATGAACTACTTTCATAATCGAAATAGTTAAAATAAGCCACCTGGGTCAAATCATCAGCCTTCAAATCTTCTTTGCATTCAATTTGAGCATATCGGAAAGGCATGATCACCGGAAAAGAATCCGGCAATGCAACGGCAATGGATTTTGTGTTTCGTTTATCAGGCACAAGTTCAATTTGATACTCTTTTTTTCCGGGTTCTACTTTTAGATGAACTTCCCGATATCGGATGTTCCCGCCGGGTTTGCGGTCAATTTTTCCATCCAGTAATTTTTCACCCAGCCGAACGGTTAATTTTTCTTTGTCATCAGATGAATATTTGATGTTTAATGTAGCAAAAGCAGCTTTCCCAAAATCGGCAAAATAACTGCCTTTATCGTGTTTTTCAAATGAAACCGGTTCTATATTTTCAATTTGAAAACTGTTGGAAGAAGTGAGTCCTTCACCAAACTTCCCTGTTGTAAACTGCTGGACTTCTGAATACTCCGACAAACGGTTGTCTTTATCAAAAATACGTACCTTCCAAAAGTAAGTAGTGTGTTCTTTCAGGGGAGCACTACCCAATTCCACATCAACCGACTGATTACTTCGTGCATTTCCACTGTCCCAAACATCCCCAATGTTGTTATCGATGTTTTGTTTTGAAGAAGCTAGTAAAACCTGATAGCCTTTTTGCTCTACGGCTTCTTTCGGGACCATCCAACTGAATTCGGGTATATTGTCGATAATTTTTGTAAAACGCGGGTCGCGGATGTGTTCAACGGTCAAACCTGATGGAATCCCGGAATACGGGTCGGCGTAGCGTTCTCCCAATTCATCATTTTTCTTTCGAAATTGGAGCAAGAGTTTTTTAAACTCAAGGTTTCCGGCAAGGTTATTTATCTCTTTCGGATCGTCTTTTAAATTGTATAATTCCTCAGAAGATTTATCATTGATGTAACGCATGTATTTCCATTCTTTTGTTCGAACACCCTCGCTGGGTGGAATATGTTCAAATTCCCAAAGATGTTCTACCAAAATAGTATCACGACCGATTGATTCTTCTTTCCCGGAAACAATTGGAGCAAGGCTCTTCCCCTGGTATGTTTCAGGAACCGGAATTCCGGCATAATCCAAAATGGTTGCCGGTACATCAATATTCAACGCCATATCCAAAATATCCCTGTGATTTTTCACCCTTGGATCATAAACAATAAGTGGTACACGGATTGAATTATCATACATCAGCCATTTTCCTGAGATCTGACGTTCGCCCAGGAAAAAGCCATTATCACCCATCAAAATAATTATGGTGTTTTTATCCAACCCTTTTTCTTCCAGCTTCTTTCTGATCTTGGTGATTTCCAGATCGATACCATAGATCATTCGGTAGTAGCCTTTAGTACTGTGCTGGTACTTTTCGGGTGTATCGTTTTTCCAGAACCATCGTACACGGTTAAATCCATCTTTTACAGGTTGTGGCAGTATGTCAAAGTATTTATCATCTGAAATATCAGCTTTAGGCATTTCCATGTCCTGGTAGAGTTTATCGGGTTCTTCCTGCCAGAAATACTGCTTTGGCGCCCCATCGTGGGCATGGGGTGCACTAAAACTCAAAGACAAAGAAAAAGGTTTATCAGAAGGAACATTTTCTAAAAAATCAAGTGCTTTTTGGCCGGTATAACGTGTTAAATGAACGGTGTCGCCTTCAATCATTTTATAATTGTAGCCACGATAATCTTTAAAAAGATTGTTACGATCAAAAATTTCCACCCGGTCAAACATCTCTTCTCTGCCGGGCGAGTTCACACCAAACTTTCCAAAAAATCCATTATAATATCCTGCTTCCTTGAGTAATTTCGGATAGGCCACCTCCATATATTCTCTACGGATATTCCCGGTTTGGAAAGTGTATTTATGGGTGCGTTCGTGCAAGCCTGTAAAAATACTTGCTCGGCTGGCAGAACAGATTGGCGTGGTTACAATTGCATTCCTGAAATAGGTCCCGGCACGGGCCAGTTTATCCATTTCAGGTGTTGTTGCCAGAGGATTTCCGGCATCACCCAGTGCACTCCAGCGTTGATCATCGGTCAGAATAAAAATGATGTTGGGCCGGTCATCTGTCTTAGGTCTTACTATTTTTGCAAAACCGTTTAAACTGATAATGATCAACAGACCAAAAGCGATGAGTTCTGTTTGATTGATTCGCATTTTAAATGCTTTAATTATACTGGTTCTAAAATTAGTGAACTGTATTAAATATCAACAAAGGATCCTAAAAAAATATGAGTATTCATCAAACCTGTTGTCGCAAAACATAAGCTACAGAATCGAAATCAGGTTATGAAACCACAGAACAGCAATAATTCATCCGGTGTATACAGCCAGTCCAGCAGCGAAAAAGCCCCTGGAATATAAGTCCGGGCGATGGGTCATCAAATTGGCTCAGTCTTTTTGCTGAGGTTAGTTTTATTCCACCGTTACGGATTTAGCGAGGTTCCTAGGCTGGTCCACGTTACAATCCCGCATTACTGCGATATGGTATGCAAGCAATTGAAGGGGTATGACCGTAAGCAGCGGAGAAAGTGCTTCACTTATTTCTGGGATCTCAATTACATGATCTGCAAAATCCTTTATAGTGGTATCATTTTCAGTTACAATGGCTATGATCTTTCCCTTTCTGGCTTTAACCTCCTGAATATTACTGACGATCTTCTCATAAGTACTGTCTTTAGTGGCGATAACCACTACCGGCATATTTTCATCTATCAGGGCAATGGGGCCATGTTTCATTTCAGCTGCAGGATATCCTTCGGCATGGATATAGGATATTTCCTTCAGCTTGAGGGCACCTTCCAATGCTACGGGAAAATTATATCCCCGCCCAAGATAAATTGAGTTCATAGCATCTTTGTATTTATGGGCTACCTCCTTTATTTTATCATTATTCTTTAAGGCACGTTCTACTTTTCCGGGAATGGTGGACATTTCCTTCAGCATAAAATTGAATTTCTCCTGATCAAGATATCCTTTCTTCTTGGCCAGTTGGAGGGCGATCATATTAAGTACTATCAATTGAGCAGTAAAGGCCTTCGTGCTTGCCACCCCGATTTCAGGACCGGCATGTGTATATGCCCCTTCATGGGAGGCTCTCGAGATGGAACTGCCCACTACATTACAAATACCGAATACTATGGCATACTTTGATTTGGCCATTTCAATGGCAGCCAGGGTATCCGCTGTCTCCCCGGATTGGGAAACTGCAATCACAATATCCCCTTTCTCGATGACCGGGTTACGGTATCTGAATTCCGAAGCATATTCAACCTCGACAGGGATTCTGCAGAACTCTTCAAAAAAGTATTCGGCAACCAGGCAGGCATGCCAGGAAGTACCACAGGCTATCATTATTATCCGATCTGCATTGAGAAGCTGATCTGCATATTCCTGTATACCTCCTAATACAAGTTGACCGGTTTCTGCGTTAAGCCGCCCCCTCATACAATCTCCGATTGACCTTGGCTGTTCAAAGATCTCCTTAAGCATAAAATGATCGTATCCTCCTTTTTCAATAGAATCAAGGTCAATTTCAAGTGTCTGCACAAAAGGAAGTGATTTAACATTGTTTACATCTTTCAGTAAAAGATCACCTTTTTCAATAACAGCGATCTCAGAATCCTTCAGATAAATTACGTCCTTGGTATGTTCAATGATAGGTGAAGCATCAGATGCTACAAAATAAAAATCTTTCCCAACTCCTATGACCAAAGGACTACTTTTACGCGCAGCCACAATACGATCCGGTTCATCCAGGGAAAGCAAGACAATGGCATAAGCCCCTACAACATTGGATAGTGCAATACGTGTGGCTTTTTCAAGGCTGCACTGGTTTTGTTCTTGTATGCTCTCAATAAAATGAACCAGTACTTCTGAATCTGTCTCACTTTGAAACTTATGTCCTGACCTGGTCAGCTCTTCACGAATTGTATTATAATTTTCTATTATTCCATTATGCACCAGCACAATTCTCCCATTACCTGAAATATGAGGATGGGCATTCTGATCATTTGGTTCACCATGGGTGGCCCATCTCGTATGTCCGATCCCAATCGATCCGTGCAGGTCTTTCTTTTCAAGACTTGTTTCAAGATCGATTACCCTTCCCTTCTTTTTTGAAATTTTAAGGTTATCGTTTAGTACGGCTACACCTGCGCTATCGTATCCACGATATTCAAGGCGTTTTAATCCTTTAAGTATTAAAGGCAATGCCTCCTGGTTTCCGATATAGGCCATTATTCCACACATAGGTTGTTTGAGTTTTATTGAACTTCTAAATATAGGATTATTTTGTTAAAAAATAACATTTTTTGAAGATTTTTTTAAAAAAACTTAAAAGCTTAGTGCTGGAATAATATTAAACCATTCGATATAGACGTAATAATCTGGTTTTCAGGTTATGGAAATAGCAACAGGATCAGGTCTGGAGGGCTATTTTACCTTGGAATAATGAATTTTGAGGATAATTTTACCAGGGCTGGCCAGGAATTGATTTACGGTATTGGTAATTCCGAATTCAGGCGGAAACATAAGTACTGTGGTATCGGAATAGCTACCCTGTATCAAGCGGTCGCTGAAAATAGTGATTGGGGCTTCATACGACAAATTTTCTTCATCGTAAATGGCCCGTTGAAGTTCGGTTGAACCATCCTGCATGATCCCTAAGAATTGGCCAAGGTCTTTGATGCGCTTGTTATTCTCATCATGAAAATAAAAATAAAGGTAGGAAGGGGGCAGTTCATTAAAACCCGGCTCATCAATATTTATTGATATCAATGTTTGATTTAATGCAGCATATTCAATGGTATCAAAAAAATTCAGCATGGGGGTAAAATCCAGTTTAGTAACAAGATCTGCCCCAGACTGTATATATGCCTTAGCATTGTCCGGGAAGAAGTCCCTATAATGCTGATCTTCAATTCCATCCAGGGGACTTCCGGTTCTGTCTGTAAGGATCTGATTGAAATTTGCAACGCCAAAAAACTCAAAAGGATAGCTTTGGTTAACGGTATCTTCCCTCCAATACAACCTGAGAAATGTGGAATCAGAAGAAGCGCTAATACCCATTACAGAATTATTCCCTGGATCTGACACAATAGCAAATCCTTTAAACAATGCCTGAAGCGTGCTCACATCATTAGGATCAATAATATTCGTATCCTTTGCCGCCTCAAAAAGCCGGTTTCCATAAACATCGTCGATCTTAAAAGAAAGGACTGAATCTTTCCTTTCAGGAAGAATAAAATCTCCTGTTGCTATGGGATTGGGATCATACTCTGCGGTACTGAAACTGAAATATGCAGCCGTGTCGTAAAGATCTTCGGTCAGTTCATGAATTGTAAACCTCTGGGTACCGGAGACTCCTGTGCCAAATGCATAATCGCTGTTTATAAAGAACACTAAAGAGTCATATACAGCATCTTCGGGAACTTCCAATCTGGCACTGGAGTATCCATATTGAGTAAAAGATTTAGCCGACAACTCACCAAACTCCTCTTTAAAGGTATTTCCAGCAAGTAGTCTTTGAACTGATAAGGTAAAAGTCGAGTCGTTGTTGATCAGGTTGGTAGTGAGTTCTATCTCCTGATAATAAGCACCAATCCTGTCGGGATCTCCGGTAAGTTCGAGCCCAATTTCATTGGGTTCTTCACAAGCAAAAAGAAAAAGGGTTACGAGAATCAGTAACCCAAATTGAGTTCTACCCAACGAGCTCGTGATAAAGATTATAGTATGATTCCAGATAGTCATCTTCCTTATCTATTTTATCCACCTTCTTATCCCCAGGAATCTTATCAAATAGTTTATCCAGATTCGTTTCCAGTTTTTCACCGGCTTTTATAACAGAATCGGAATATTCGATACCTATTTTAATAAATCCCTCGAAATCACCTGACTCAAGATTTGTTAACATACTATCATCAATATCCAACATTTTCACTTTATCGATCAGATCTCCATTAAACTTGTAATCGAAAGCATTATTGTAGATCGTAAATACCGTCTTGGTATTTTGGAAGATCGGATCGTTCTTGTAAGTAGTTTTAAGATACATTGGAATCAAACTGGTCATCCAATCGTTGCAGTGAACGATATCTGGTGTCCATCCCAATTTCTTAACTGTTTCAATTACTCCTTTGCAGAAAAATATGGCTCGTTCATCATTGTCCTCATAAAAATTATTCTCCTTGTCATAAAATACTGACTTCCTATGAAAATAATCTTCATTATCAATGAAATAAACCTGAAGTTTGGCATTCGGTATTGAAGCTACCTTGATGACCAGAGGTTTTTCCTCTTCACCAACGGAAATGTTAATACCGGATAACCTGACTACTTCATGCAATCGGTTTTTTCTTTCATTAATTAATCCGAATCGAGGCACAAGAATCCGGATCTCCATACCTTTTTCCTGCATGCGTTGCGGCAATTGCCTTACAAATTCTGCTACTTCTGATGTTTGTAGAAAAGGGTTAATCTCACTCGCAACGTAGAGAATTCGAAGTTTTGACATATTCTATCTATTTGGTTTTTCTATTGAAAAGATTCACAAAGGTACTACATATTCAGCTATTTTAGTACCTATTCAATATTAAAAAAGTAATTTTATCTTTGCAGGCAAGGTGTAAAAACTTGAAAATGAAAGTTATAAACCTGAAATCCGAATTAATCCCAATTCTTAAGAAAGAAAGGTCAGCTGGGAAGAAAATTGGTCTTGTTCCAACAATGGGCGCTCTTCATGGCGGTCATTTATCGCTGGTGAAGGCTTCTAGCATTGAAGCAGATTTTACTGTCTGCAGTATATTCGTTAATCCAACACAATTCAATAATCAAGAAGACCTTTTAAAGTATCCAAATACGTTTGATGAGGATATTAGAAAATTGAAGATGGCCGGCTGTGATATCGTGTATGCACCACCCCACGAAGACCTGTATGAAAATGAATCCAAGAGAATAACTGAATTCAGCTTTGGAGAATTTGAACAAATACTGGAAGGAAAATACAGGCCTGCACATTTTGCGGGAGTGGCCCTCGTGGTATCCAAACTCTTTAATATAGTAACACCGGATCTTACCTGTTTTGGCCAGAAAGATCTTCAACAGTACTATTTGATCAGGCAATTGATCAAGGACTTATCCTACAACATTGAGATTCGGTGTGTTCCTACTGTACGGGAAGAAGACGGACTGGCCATGTCGTCCAGGAATTTACGTATCCCTCACGAGCTGCGCCCACTGGCTGCCACTTTTTATCAATGTCTGATCACAGGAAAAGAAATGCTAAAAAACGGGGAATCAATATCATCGGCAAAAAGAAAAGTAAAAGAAATATTTTCTGAATCAGCTGAACTCAAGCTTGATTATTTTGAAATGATCGATACCGGTAACTTTAAAATTATTGATCAGATAAAGAATGAAAATGAAACATCCCTGTGTATAGCAGGTTATCTTAATAACATTAGATTGATAGATAACGTTAATTATAATTAGTATCTTTGCGGTTTGAAAGGATAATAAAATGTTTATCGAGGTATTAAAGTCGAAAATTCACAGGGTAAAAATAACACAAGCTGAGCTGCACTACGTTGGTAGTATCACTTTGGATGAAGATCTCATGGATGCTGCCAATATAGTGGAAAATGAAAAAGTCCAGATAGTGAATATTCATAATGGCGAAAGACTTGAAACTTATGTTATTAAAGGATTGAGGGGAAGCGGCGAAGTATGTTTGAATGGCCCTGCGGCCAGGAAAGCACAGGTAGGCGATATTATTATAATTATATCCTATGCATCGATGACACCTGAGGAGACAAAATCTCATAAACCAGTGGTTATTTTTCCGGATGACAAGAATAAACTACCCCAGTAATTCCATTGAAAGTTCTCAAATCAATTCTAAAGTACACTTTTACCTTAATCATAGCCTTTGGTTTACTCTGGTATGTTTTCAGGGACATCGATCTCGGTACGCTTTTCGAAAAAGTTAAAAAAGCAGATTTTACTTTCGTATATATTTCAATAGCCCTATCCCTTATCAGCCATTTCCTGCGTGGATACAGGTGGACATTACTCCTTAAACCATTGAACTACCAGGTTAACTCCTTCCGCGCTTTTATAGCAGTTATGGTAGGGTATTTTGCCAACCTGCTATTACCCCGCATGGGGGAGATCACAAGATGCGCTATCTTAAAGAAAACAGATAATATAGCCATCCCTGCATCCCTCGGAACCGTGATAAGCGAGCGGATAATCGACCTGCTGCTATTATTAGTATTGATCTTTTCAACCATCATTATAGAATTTAAAACACTTAAAAACTTTCTGTCCGATTACATTAATTCCGTCATTGAAGGATTTAACCTGGGCAATTACCTGGTTCTGGGCGGAGTGCTTCTATTTATGATTTTGATCGGGATCTATTTATTCCGTAGAAATAGAGAATCCATTCGTTCTTCAAACTTCTATAAGAAATTAAGACCTGTGCTATATGATCTGATCAGCGGATTAAAAAGCATCCGGAATGTAAAAGAAAAAACGGCCTTTTTTGTTTCCACAGCTTTGATCTGGATCTTGTATTATTTGATGTCATATATCATCGTCTTCTCCTTTCCCGAAACATCCAATCTGGATTTTTTCGCAGGATTATCGATTTTAATGGCCGGGGGACTGGGGATGGCTGCTCCGGTACAGGGTGGGATAGGCACCTATCATGCTTTCGTAGGGGGTGTCTTAATGCTGTATGGGATCAGCAAGGAAGATGGTGTGTTATTTGCAACCCTGCTTCATACTTCTCAATTTGTGTCGATTGTAGTATTCGGGGGCATCAGTTTTATTATAAGTTTGTTCTTACATAAAAATCCAAATGGAAACGAACCGGAAAATATTGCCGCTCAATGAGGGATTAAAAGTAATCACTGACTGGAAACAGAACGGATTAAAGGTTGTGTTTACAAATGGCTGCTTTGATATATTACATCTTGGACATCTGGATTATCTTGAGAAATCGAAAGATCTTGCCGACAAACTGGTTGTTGGCCTTAATACTGACAATAGTGTTCGTCAGATAAAAGGGCCTGATCGTCCGATCAATGATGAATATGCAAGGGCAAGGATGTTGGCTGCCATGTCATTCGTAGACCTGGTCATTGCATTTGACGAGGATACACCATTTGAATTGATCAAAAAAGTGAAACCAGATATTCTCGTTAAAGGAAAAGATTACGAGGTCGAAAACATTGTTGGCGCTGAATTCGTAATTGGAAATGGTGGAGAGGTCAAAACGATAGAACTCAAAGAAGGATATTCAACCACAGATATAATTAATAAAATTAAAAAACATTAATATGATCATTGTAATAGCTATATTTTTCATGATTGTAAGTTTTGCAGTCAGTTCAAAATTAAAAAGCAAATTCAAGAAGTATTCAAAGATTGGTTTGAAGAATAATTTAACCGGGGCACAGATTGCTGAATTAATGCTTGCTGATAACGGGATCCGGGATGTGCAGGTAACCTCAGTCAAAGGGCATTTAACGGACCACTATAACCCAATGAATAAAACAGTAAATTTGAGTGAACAGGTATATTATGGAAGAAATGCAGCAGCAGCGGCAGTAGCATCCCATGAATGTGGACATGCCGTTCAACATGCCATGGGCTATGCCCCTCTTAAGATCCGTAGTGCCCTTGTACCAATCCAGAATGCAAGTGGAAGGATACTGAATTTCGTGGTATTGGCCAGCATATTCGGTTTCGGGTTTTTGTATGGTTCATTTCCTACGGATCTTGTACTGATGATAATTATCGGATGTTATAGTGTATTGACATTGTTTGCTTTTATAACCCTCCCTGTAGAGTTTAACGCCAGTTCCAGGGCATTGGCCTGGGTACAGGAAAGGAATATTGTGGATGCTTCGGAATACAAAATGTCAAAAGATGCATTGAAGTGGGCTGCCATGACCTATGTGGTTGCTGCTTTAGGATCGTTGGTCTCGCTGCTTTATTATGTCATGATATTTTTAGGAGGATCACGAGATTAATTTTATATTGCATACAGTACAATAACAAAAGCATTTTATGGACTTCTCCCTGAGTGAGGAACATCGGGCCGTTCAGGAAACAGCCCGCGAATTTGCTCAACATGAACTTCTTCCGGGAATATTGGAACGGGATGAAAAGCAACAGTTTCCTCATGATCAGGTGAAGAAAATGGGTGAATTAGGTTTCATGGGCATGATGGTTGACCCGAAGTATATGGGAAGCGGCATGGACACCATATCCTATGTGATTGCCCTCGAGGAGATTTCCAAAATTGATGCCGCTGCTGCTGTGATCATGTCTGTAAACAATTCACTCGTTTGCTGGGGCCTGGAAGAATATGGCAGCGAAGATCTAAAAACCAAATACCTCTCCCAACTTGCTCAGGGTATAGTACTGGGTGCCTTCTGTCTTTCTGAACCAGAAGCAGGCTCTGATGCCACAGCCATTAAAACCAAGGCGGAGGACAAGGGGGATCATTTCCTGCTGAACGGCGTTAAAAACTGGATTACAAATGGAGGCAATGCCTCCATATATATTGTTATTGCCCAATCTGATCCGGACAAAGGATATAGGGGCATCAATGCTTTCGTGGTGGATAAAAACCTGGATGGCATTCAGGTAGGACCCAAAGAGAATAAGCTTGGGATCCGCAGCTCGGATACACATTCTATTATGTTCAATGATGTTGTGGTCCCCAAATCTAACTTATTGGGAGGTGCTGAAATGGGATTTAAGATCGCCATGAATATTCTGAACGGAGGCAGGATCGGTATTGCTGCCCAGGCATTGGGCATTGCTTCCGGGGCACATGATCTATCAATTAAATACGCCCGGGAACGGAGATCTTTTGGTAAACCGATCTCCGAGCATCAGGCCATACAATTCAAACTGGCTGATATGCATGCGGCTATTGAAGGAAGTCGCCTGCTCTGCTATAAAGCTGCCTATCTGAAGGATAAAGGCATCCCCTTCTCAAAGGAAAGCGCGGTAGCCAAACTGGTTGCATCACAAACAGCGATGGATGTGGCTGACGAAGCCATCCAGATCCATGGAGGATATGGATATGTCAAAGAATATCATGTAGAGAGAATGCTTAGAGATGCAAAAATTACCCAGATTTATGAAGGAACGTCTGAAATTCAAAGGCTTGTAATTGCCCGCGAAATTCTGAAATCTATCTGAATTTTTTACTGAATCTTAGTTAAATACAATTCAAAAATACACTATTGTAAGAATTGTCATTATTAAAAATTTCATACTAGATATACATATTCCAAAATAATTTTGTACTTTTACAATATATAATTTGCATTTTGCAATTTAATTACCGTTATTGTATAACTATTTTGCAAAATTATCCAATTTGAGAGTTAAAGGTTTAATTATATTCAGATGGAAGATTATAATAAGATAATTGAATCATTAGGAATAAAGTACAATAAATCGAAGAATATTAAGATTATTCAATCGGTTTCCAATGAAAATTTCTACGATGTAGAAAACACTGTTTTTATTGTTCACAATGGGGAATTAAGATACGGTCCTGAGCATGAGGTTGTACAAAAAGGGGAAGTATTATTGATACCCGGAGGAAGGAATGTAAACATAACCTATGGAAACGCGATGAATTCCAAAGGATCATCCGATGCATATATTACCCGCAAGGAATCCTTCCTGCAGAGTATAAATTATTCTGAGATAGCAAATTCAACACAGGAGATCTTTAGTTACATCACATTTGAAGCCAAGGTGTTTGATTCAGTTAATTTTTTCGCATCACTGGACATACCTCCTTTTATCATTAAAAGTAAGCAGATAAATTCTCTTATTAGCACGATCTTATCTGAATCGGAGTCTTCCTCTGCCGGGCATGAACGGGTAGTAAAGGCATTAACGGAATATATGGTCGTGGAAATTACCCGGTATATTATCGACCATCAATTATTTGTCGAACAACTCGCAACGAACATTACATATTTCAAGGATCCAAGATTGATAGATATCTTTACGTACATCCGTGAAAACCTTCAGGGTGACCTGTCAAATAATATATTATCCAGCGTAGCCAATGTCTCGGAAGACTATGTCGGACAATATTTTAAAATGCTGACCGGTATAAATCCTCAGGATTATATAGAATACCAGCGAATGGAAATGGCTGTGAACTTACTAAGAACTACGAAGAAGAGCATTCGGGAAATAGGAAGGGAGGTTGGATATAAAGATACCGCTTATTTCTGTAGAAGGTTTAAGATGATGTTTGGTATTCCGGCAGGAAAAATGAGGAGAAGAGAATCCTTAATGAATATCTAATGATTCATTGAATTTCTTTAAAACATAAGAAACATCTTTTATAAATCCCGGATTCTTTTCTAATTTATTTCCGACCACGATCATATCAGCACCCGCGTGAAGTGCATTTATTGCTTTCTCCGTATTATCAATACCTCCGCCTACAATTAAAGGAATATCAATAGCTTTCCGTACCTGTTGTATCATTGATCCCGGTACTGGAGTAAAGGCTCCGCTGCCTGCCTCGAGGTATATTAACTTCATGCCTAACAATTCTCCGGCAATAGCTGTTGAAGAAGCTATTTCGGGCTTATCATTTGGTATGGGATTTGTAAAACTCAAATATGATACCGAAGTAGGACGTCCTCCATCAATTAGCATATAACCTGTAGGAATAACCTCAATATTACTTTTTTTCACTGCTGAAGCGACAGATACATGTTGTCCGATCAGCAATTCAGGATTTCTTCCTGAAATCAATGATAAAAATAGTACGGCATCTGCAGATTCTGAGAGGTATAGCCCGTTTCCTGGAAATAGGACAATTGGTATTTCTGTTCTGGATTTTAAAAACTGGATGCAGGGATTAATATCTGGTTCTTTCATCAGACTCCCACCTACAAAAATATAATTCACATGGTTCCCGTCAATGATCTTTAAAAATTGTGATAACCTGTCCTCATTACTATAAACATCCGGATCGATCAGGATAGACAGAGATTTTTGATTTGATGAATAGGATCTCAGTAACTGATCATATATACCCTCATTCATTTTCTTTCGCCGGGTCACTAAGTAATTCCACAATATATTCTCGAATCAATGCCAATAAAACAAGTGCCGCTTTATCAGATAGGCTTTTGACAAGTATATTTCTGTTTTTAATCCGTGCTAATTTATCATCGCTGACTGTGAGGGAATCCTCTTCTTTCTTTTTACCTATAATGGCCCTGACACCCAAATAAGAAATTAGCATAGCACCGCCAATAAGCAATATTCGTCCTCCCCATTGGGTAGCAAATTCAGAGAGACTCGTCAGATCTTCATTGAGTGTTTGCTCAAAATCATCCGATGCTTTCAGCAACTCATGTTTCTTATCTTCAATTTTATTGCTCATAATCTTCTTGGTTTTCTGTTTCCTCGTCCTCAAACATCATGTCAATAATCGAATCTGCTATTTTCTTCCTTAATAAATATATGATCATACCAATTACCAGATATAATCCCGAAACGATAAGATATCCTATATAATTGCTGCCCATGACATCATTTAACAACTGGCTGAAGAAATGACTTATAAAAAGAATGAATAATGTCCCCACCATAGAGAATATCGTCAACAGCACCAGAACGGAAAGGGCTTTGGCAATTTCCTCCTTAAACTGGATCTTATATATCTCAACTTTAGTTTCAATAAATCCGATCAGGGCATTTATCATGTTTTTTAATCGGAAAATATCCAGGAATTTTTTGTTTTCGCTCACTGTTATATCTATTAGTTTTATTTAAGTTAACAGGATTTTAAAGATAATAAAAACAAGCGAGAAAATATGTTTTATAAAGATATAGTCCTCTGCGAGGTTAAAATTTAGAGTTCAGCTTGATTGGAGGCTGTTATTTATCTTAGTTCAATTAAATGGAAAATTGAAAAACCGTGAATCTATCTTGACAAATAGATCAACAAGAATGGGATCAGGAAAAAAGTCAATATAATATAAAAGAATCCTATGAGTCGGTTATCACTGGCCAATAGTCCAAATCTTCTGGCCAGATAAACCGGGAAGCTTCTGACTTTTGCATAAGGTAGGAATATCAGAACCCCGATAAAATTAAAGACTAAATGTGTAATGGCAAGACTTACAGCAGCTTCAGATTTGAAAATTGCAGCTAGCAGTGCTGTTATGGTGGTGCCTATATTTGCCCCCATTATAAATGGGAACACTGAGGAGAGCGACACTTTTTGGGTAGCTACTAGTGGGACGGATAGGGAAGTGGTTATGGAACTTGACTGTAAGGCCCCGGTAAACAGCAATCCCCATGAGAAAGACTTAAAAGGATTGCTGAATATATAAGATTTCATTTTATCTTTTGATTTACCGATTAAGAGTTTATAGGAGTATGTTGAGAACAATTTGATGGCGGTAAACAATAGTAGTATGCCAATCACGGCTACAATCCAATCATTGTTGATAAGGTCCGCAATCCCAAGAGTTAAAGGCTTTATTATAGAATATACAGGTTTTGAAACGACCATATCAGGTGTTGGGCCCTGAACTCCAAGAATTTTAGTAATATACATCGCTGATCCGGATAAGATCTTATAGTAATATTCCAGGGGAAAGATAATTATGGTCGTAAATATATTGAAAAAATCATGTATGACCCCGGCAGAAAGGGCCAGCCTGAATTTACTTTTACTTGTAATATAACTTAGGGATATTATATCGCTGGTTAAAGTTGTACCTATATTAGCACCCATTATAACGAAAATACCCATATTCAAAGAGATTGTGCCAGAAGCTACCATAGCCACAGCTATCGATGTTACTGTTGAACTGCTTTGAATCAACGCAGTGGTCAGCAGCCCGATAAACAAAGAAATAAAAGGAATTTCCGCAATTTTAATTAATTCCTGGGCTGCACCAAGCCCGATAGATGAAAGTGCATTGATCATCAGATCTATAGCAAGGAGGAATATAAATATGATAGAGATTATAAGGGAGATCCTTACAATCCATGTAAACACAATCATATTCTCAGAATAAACTAAGCTTTCCTTTATTGTTTTTCTCATAAAAATAAAGTTACCCGTAGGGCAACTTTCACTATTCCATATTTGACAAAGATAGTCTAATATAAATGATACAATTTGGCAAAATTGTTAATACTACATTATCTTTTCTTATCTATTTTACTCCTTTTTAAACTCTTTTTCGAGCACAGGAGTAGTACTCTTATTTGTTTTAAAGACCAGAAAATCTCTCTGAGCTTTAATCAGATTTATAGTAAAAAGTAAAAGATTTTTACTCTCATTCATAATATTAAGATATAAAGTGCTGTTTTTAGTTCCACTTTCCTGATTCTTAATGCGTTTCAATTGCTGTTTACTAAGCGAGGTTAATCGATCTATTAAGCTTCTCTGCTCCAATAAAATCCCATCAATATTCACAAATCCTTTCTCCTTTAGTACCAATATTGTTGAGCTGAAAAAGTTGCTTATATCTTCCCTGAGTTGATTAAGCTCCTTCTCCTGTTCATTATTCAAAGGTTTATGATTATTATCTATATATGTATAAACAGGTTTTGAAATATACGTTAGTGCGTTAACTGTTTCTTTTAAATAATTAACAACTTGAACATAATAGTGCCCTGATTCCACATCGTCCTCCTGAAGTTTGGCAATTATTCGTGGGAGAGAATTCTTTATGTGTTTGATGTTTTTGTCAAGTTTTGTAATTTCCTCATCTACCTTTATCAGGGATTTTCGCTTAAATTTGATCAATCCATTTATTGATTTGTTATAGAGATCAGAGACTGTGGTTAGTGTTCCTATTACATTATCATTACAAGAGGTCAAGATATTCCCCCCGTTAATCTCAAGGCCTAATAATTCTCTTTCCTCATATACTACTTTTTCACTTTCGCGTTTTCGGTGTATCTTGAAGGATTTGTAAACCATTAATATGATTGCTATTATTAGCAGAATAATGGTTAACAAACCACCGATATGTATTAAATAAGCTAAAATAAATGCAGCGGCAAAGGCACTAAAGGCTGTAAAGAACCATCCTCCAATTACCGTAATGACCCCGGATATTCTGTAAACAGCACTATCCCTTCCCCAGGCCTTATCTGCCAATGATGTCCCCATCGCTACCATAAAAGTTACATAAGTTGTGGATAAGGGTAATTTTAATGAAGTAGCCAGGGATATAAGCGCACTGGCAACGACAAGGTTTACGGAAGCTCTCACCAGGTCAAAAGAGACACCTTCCTTCTTTTTCCTTTCCTGAAAAGCTTTTTGATTGAATTTCCTGGAAATAAATCCTTGTGCTCCAGCAGGTACAAACTTTGATATGGCTGCAGAAAAATTCATAGTGC
Source organism: Cyclobacteriaceae bacterium (assembly GCA_024644875.1). Classification (GTDB taxonomy): domain Bacteria; phylum Bacteroidota; class Bacteroidia; order Cytophagales; family Cyclobacteriaceae; genus JAGTVG01. The sequence goes on along the minus strand of JAHEGY010000007.1, from coordinate 16,889 downwards.
CTCTTACCAGGTTACGAGCGAGCATGGAGGATTCAAAACGTTCATATCCTTCATCCTGGCGGCTGAGATTAATTTCAGTGGCCGTCACGGACCTGGCCTTTTTGGATTTATATAAGGCGATAACCATAACCAGACCAGCCAGTAGTAACATATACGTCGGTGTCTGGATCTTACCGGAAAGGGTGGTCATCACAAAAGCTCCCGGATCTGTACCCTCATTGGCCAGGAATGAAGTAAGGGATTCCAGCCCAGCCAAGGGTACCCCCACAAAATTCACCAGGTCATTTCCTGCAAAGGCCATAGCCAGGGCGAAAGTCCCCACCAAAACAATGATCTTGAGAATATTAAATTTAAAGACCATATATATAAGCTGCAATATTATAGTCCAGCTGATAAAACTAAACAGTAGGATATAAAACGTGTTTTGCTTGATCCAGTCAACCGTTTCTGATGTTAAGAAGGAAGATCCCTTGGCACCTTTAATAAGAATAAAATAAGTAATAATGGAAATAGCAATACCTCCCCATATAGAGCCCCAATATTTTAATGTCTTTTCATAATTAAATGAAAATATCAGGCGTGCCAGCCATTGAACAATCAACCCAATGGTAAATGCGATCACCACAGATAGCAATATCCCAGTAATAATCAATAAAGCCGAGCTGGAGTTGATATAATTGCCCAGAGTACCTGCTGAATCACCCAACACTGATATTTTGATAAGAGAAACCGCCACAGCTGCCCCAAGCAACTCGAACACAATTGACACAGTAGTGGAAGTCGGAAGTGCGAATGTATTAAACAAGTCAAGCAAAAGTATATCCGTCATCATGACCGCCAGAAAAATGATCATGATCTCGCTGAAAAAGAACTGGTCAGGGTGGAAAATACCCTTTCTGGCTACCTCCATCATCCCACTTGAAAATGTAGCACCAAATAGTATCCCCAATGCAGCAATGAACATTATTAATTTGAAGGGTGCTGCTTTTGAACCTATTGAAGAGTTTAAAAAATTTACAGCATCATTACTTACGCCGACTACCAAATCAGAAACAGCCAGAATAATTAAAATGACAACGATAAATATGTAGTATGACTCCATGGGGATCGGATTGTTATATATTGTGGTAAAAGTAGGTTCAATTTTTAATTTTCATTATGATATGTGCCCGATTTTATATTATTTTTTTATTATATATTTGTTAACAGAATGTTAACTTTGGGCGCTTCCCCAGAGTATACAAAGGGATTCATTTTTTACCTGATAAAGAACTCAATTTACAATATTATGAAATAACAGGTTCCTTTTTATTAACTTAAACTTTGACTTTTCTAAATAAGAATAAATGCAATTCGGATTTTATGATTTTTTAAATCTTTTCGGTGCCCTCGGATTTTTTATTTTCGGCATGAAAGTAATGAGCGACGGGATACAGAAAGCTGCCGGGAATAGAATGAGACAAATACTCAGCTCTATGACCAGAAACAGATTCCTGGGGGTGATTACCGGGTTTTTAATTACCGCACTTATTCAGTCATCCTCTGCAACTTCTGTAATGACCGTTAGCTTTGTAAATGCCGGGCTGCTTACCCTTGTAGAATCTGCCGGTGTAATGATGGGGGCTAATGTAGGTACTACAATAACTGCATGGCTTGTTTCTATATTTGGATTTAATGTCAAGATTGTATCAATATCACTCCCTATTATAGCTATCGGAATACCTTTACTTTTTGCTAAAAAAAGTAATTTAAGATTTTGGGGAGAATTCATGATCGGATTTGCCTTATTATTTATGGGTCTCGACGCCTTAAAATCTACAGTTCCGGATCTGAAAAATAATCCTGAAGTTTTGGCATTTCTTTCTAATTATGCCCATCTGGGAATTCTGTCTGCATTATTATTTGTTGCGGTAGGTACTATATTAACTGTAATAATACAATCATCCAGTGCTGCGATGGCATTGACCATCACCATGTGTTATCAAGGCTGGATTCCCTTTGAAATTGCTGCTCCTATGGTTTTGGGTGAAAATATCGGCACTACCATTACAGCCACAATAGCCTCCATCGTGGGTAACGTACATGCCAAACGATCTGCCAGGATTCATACTCTGTTTAATGTGATAGGCGTAGTATGGATGTTATTTGCTTATCCATATTTCTTAAGAGGAATTGACTATTTCATGGTGAATCAGATGGGATTTCCTTCGCCTTTCGAAAACAGTGAATCTATACCAATAGCATTATCTTATTTTCATACATCATTTAATGTAATAAATGTATTATTATTAATTTGGTTTGTTCCTGCTCTAGTCAGAATCGCAATAAAACTGGTTCCTTCCAGAGGAGAACAGGACGAGGAATACCATCTTAAATACATTGGCAGAGGCTTAATGAACACCCCAGGTCTTGAACTACTGGAGGCCCGCCAGGAATTAGGTAATTTCGGGGATATGATAGAAAATATGGGCAGGAGGTTGCGAAAGCTAACGGACAAAGACAAACCCAACAAGCAGTATAAACAGATCGAGAAGATCTATAACATGGAAACGACCTCGGATACAATGGAGAAGGAAATTTCAAATTATATCCTAAAGATCAGTGAAGGAAGATTAACCGAAAAATCCTCGGTAGAGATCCGGAGTATATTTTCAATATGTCATGACCTGGAAAGGATCGCTGATATTTTCGCAAAGATTGCGAAAGAGTACGAACGAAAGATTGAGATGAAAGCCGATTTCGGCAAAATCCAGGTCGAAGGAATAAACTCCATTCAGGAAAAAGTGGAAGACGCCCTTACTGTAATGACTGAAAACTTAAACAATTGGGGGAATGGTCTTGAAATTGAAAAAGCCATAGTTATCGAAAAGGAAATCAATGGTATCAGAAGCAATTTGAGAAGAAGTCATTTGCAGAATCTGGAAAAGCAAAAATATGACTACACCAGTGGATTGATTTACTATAATATTTTCATATATTTTGAACGCTCAGCTGATCACATTATTAACGTTACGGAAGCCCTGAACGGACAGGTTTCCTAATCCCTCAATGAGCAATACTAACTTGTGAAAATGGTATTAATATTCCTGAATTTTAGAATTTTCGCTCGTTTATTGGAGGCTGGTCAAGATGGCCTGTTTTGATATATTTTAAAAATAACATAAAATTGCAGCGTCTTATTTTTTATCAAATCACATTTTTATGAGCCGTCGTTATTCGTTAGTGTTCGTACTTGGCATATTGTTATATTTCATTCCGGAAGACGCCTTCAGTCAGGAAAATGAATATAACTTTCCTGAATTCGATTTTTCTAAAGGGATTGGCATTAAATCCCCCGATTCCAGTTTCTTTATGAACTTCGGGTTAAGATTTCAACCCCAGATCGCCTATACCTCTGCCGATCTTTCTGTTTTTGAGTTAGGAAGCATCCAGGCACGTATACGACGATTGAGACTGAAGTTCAATGGATATGTTTTTGATCCGAAATTCGCCTATAAGGTGGAACTGGCCTTTGAAAATCTATCTCTTGATTTTGAAAATGCTTCAGTACCTAATATCATTCTGGATGCTGTCTTCTTTTACAAAATTAACAATAACTGGACTTTGTCGTTTGGCCAAACGAAACTTCCAGGTAATAGGGAAAGGGTCGTGTCTTCCGGAAATCTTGAAATGGTAGACCGTACTTTTGTTAACGCCCGCTTAAATATTGACCGGGATATGGGGATCCAGGGGGTGTATACAAACAATGTAAATAAAATACATTATGCAATAAAGGGAGCTATTTCATCCGGGGAAGGCCGGAACTTTATTACAACAGATGAAGGACTGGCATATACCGGACGAGTTGAAGTATTGCCAATGGGGAAGTTTAAAAACAAAGGGGATTATAGCATGGGAGACCTGGGACGTGAAGAAAAGCCAAAATTATCTGTAGGATTCACAGCTCATTACAACGATGGAGCAATCCGGCAAAGAGGGCAAACAGGGAGGATCCTCTATGAGCAGCGTGATCTGACCAGTTTCTTTCTCGATGCAATTTTAAAATACAATGGCTGGGCATTTATGTCAGAATATATGTCTCGCTCCACGAATGATCCCATTACCATTAATGAGGATGGAGATGTACGCTATGTATATGCGGGGAGTGGTTTCTTTTTCCAGGGGAGCTATGTTTTCAAAAGTAAATGGTCATTGATTGGCCGCCTGTCATTTCTCGATCCTGTACGTGAAATATCAGATTTTACAGATGATATCGATGAATATGCCATAGGGGTTACCCGCTATATCAAGGGGCACAAGCTAAAGGTACAAATGGACGTCGCCTATGAAGACAGGCATAATGCCTATAGAGACCAGATCGTAAATGATAACTGGCAGATACGGTTCCAGGTAGAGATAGGAATTTAATATTCTGAATGACAGGACAAACCTGATTCAATTCAAGCATGTATTGCAGATAAAGCTTCCCTGCTAATCTTACTCACTGTTTATCAGATTATTGTAGGTCAACCAGGCCATCAAGCCTGCGCCTATCTCAAGGGCCGATTCGTCAACATTGAAAGTAGGCGTGTGTACGTTAGAAATAATACCCTTTTCTTCATTCCGGGTGCCGAGGCGGTAAAAGCATGAGTCTACCCTTTGTGAAAAATAGGCAAAATCCTCAGCAGCCATCCATATGTCGAGGTCGACCACATTCTTCTCGCCCATATATTCAATCGCGAAGTCTTTGGATCGACCAGTGAGTCCATCATCGTTTTTCAGAAATGGATATCCATTCAGTACGGTAAATTCAATTTCGGCACCCATACCGCGAGCCATTCCTTCGGCAATATTCTTCATTTTCTTATGCGCTTCATGCCGCCAGTCTTCATCGAGTGTTCTGAAGGTTCCTTCAACATACACTTCATCAGGTATAATATTTGTCGCACCATTGGCCACCACTTTACCAAATGACAAAACGGTAGGTGTCTTAGGATTAGCATGCCGGCTGACGATCTGTTGCAGGGCTACGATAATATGGGATGTGATCAGAACCGGATCTATATTATTATCCGGCATCGCTCCGTGGCCTCCTTTTCCAATAACTTTGATATAGATCTCATCTGCACTGGCCATATACATCCCTGGTTTAAAACCCACTTTCCCCGCAGGTAATTGCGCCATAACATGTTGACCGAAAATATAGTCAGGAGCGGGATTTTCAAGAACACCATCTTTTATCATAAGTGAGGCACCCCCTGGTATCTTTTCTTCACCGGGTTGAAATATTAACTTTACAGTACCACTAAAGGAATCCTTTATTTCATTTAAGATCCTGGCGGCTCCCAACAGTGATGAGGTATGTACATCATGCCCGCAGGCATGCATAACTCCTTCGTTCTTTGATTTATAGGGTATATCATTCTGTTCCATTATCGGCAGGGCATCCATATCAGCCCGCAGGGCAATTACCTTACCCTCAGGATTCTCACCTTCTATCAATGCTACAATACCATTCCCTCCTATTCCCTTTTGAGGATCAAGGCCATAATCCTTTAGCTTGTCAAACACAAATGCGCTGGTCTTTTCTTCCTCAAATGATAATTCAGGATTGGCATGAAGATGCCTCCGATTGGCAACAATATCAGGAGCATAAGCGGCAGCCAGTTTCTTGATCTTTTCTTTTATATTCATGGAATATTAGTCAATATAAACTTGTTCAGGTATGATTACAGCATTCGGGAACTGGCGTTTTAACTTAATGAGTGTCTGGTAGGCTTCAAGCTGGTCGAAGAAATCACCGACTTTTACAATATAACTGGGCGATATGAATTGCAATTTTGGCTTCGCTTCAGGGAGAACCCGGAATACATCTTTGCGGGCTTCCTCAGCATCATTCCTGGAATTACTATTGTGAACCATCACAGTATACCGCAAATAGGGAAGGTTTTTATTTATGGTGGCTATGCTGTCCAAAACTACATCAAGATCTTCCGTGACATCAAAGTCCGGAGTTCTGAAAGGTGCTTTTTCCACCGTTTCATCGAATTCAAGTGCCGGATTTTCATATTCTACGATCTCCGGGTAGGTATCAGACAGGTCTTCACTATAGTCCTCAGGTACAGCAGTAGGTACCGTTTTCTTTGCACAGTTATAACTGAAAGCTGCCAATAGAAAAATTAAACCATATTTTCTGATCATAACCTGTTATTCAATGATGACACATTTGTTATTCAGCACATCTTCTTCTACTTTCTTGTACTTTACATCCTTTAACACACGCCCATCGGCGTATTGTACATTGACCCGGTCATTTCTTCCTGCTACCTTCTGAGATTTCATAGGCGCCATCTTCTCAACAGGAGGCCGGCTTCTTGTATCCGGACTTGAAGATTCAAGCGCTGATCGTGATTCTTCCTTAGTTTCTTTAAGGGCCTGTCTCGCCCTTCTGGCTCTTCTGGCTTCCTGTACTTCATCTGGTTCCTGTATCGGTATGGAAGCTTTCATCAGGAAGGAAGTGGCTTCTTCATTGACCTTATGTATAAGTTGCTTAAAAAGTTCGAAAGCTTCGAACTTATAAATCAGCAAAGGATCCTTTTGCTCATAAACGGCATTCTGAACAGACTGCTTTAGATCGTCCATTTCCCGTAAGTGTTCCTTCCAGGAATTATCGATTATACTCAGGGTGGCCATTTTTTCCAGTGACAGGATCAAATGCTTGCAGTTTGTTTCAACGTTCCTGGCCAGGTTAGAAGCAATACCAATCTGCTTGACACCATCTGTAAATGGGACAAGAATGTCTTCTATGGTAGCACCCCTTTCTTTATTTATGTTATCTATTATAGGCTGTGATCTAAGCCTGATTGCATCATTCTTGTCTTCATAATGCTTGAATACATCATCGTACAACCTGGCCGTGAGGTCTGCCTCTGTCTGCTCCATGAATTCTTCCTGAGACACATTAAAATCCATCCCAAATACGCTTATCCCATTCAGCTTGAATCCATCATAATCCTCGCTGTTCTTGGCACTGTTCACGATATCTTCCACGGTATCATAGATCATGTTCATGATATCCACCTGTAGCCTGTCCCCGAACAAAGCATTTCGACGCCTTTTGTAGACAACCTCACGCTGGGAATTCATGACATCATCATATTCGAGAAGTCGTTTCCGGATGGCAAAGTTGTTCTCCTCCACCTTCTTCTGGGCTCTTTCAATCGACTTAGTAACCATGGAATGCTGTATCACTTCCCCTTCTTCCAGGCCTAAACGGTCCATTATTTTAGCTATCCTGTCAGAACCAAATAGTCTCATCAGGTTATCTTCCAGGGAAACAAAGAACTGTGAGGAACCTGTATCACCCTGTCGGCCCGAACGGCCCCGAAGCTGCCTGTCAACACGACGGGACTCATGTCTTTCTGTTCCAATTATCGCAAGACCACCAGCCGCCCTGGATTCAGGTGTAAGTTTAATATCGGTACCCCTACCAGCCATATTGGTAGCAATAGTTACCGTACCGGGTTTTCCCGCAAAGGCCACCACTTCTGCCTCACGTTGATGTTGTTTTGCATTCAATACCTGGTGCGGTATTTTCTTAATATTCAACATCCGGCTAACAATCTCAGATATTTCAACAGAAGTTGTTCCAACCAGAACGGGTCTGCCTGCTTTAGTTAATTCAATAATTTCCTGTATTACGGCATTGAACTTTTCTCTGACTGTCTTAAACACCTTATCCTGTCGATCATCTCTGATAATAGGCTCGTTCGTAGGAATTACAACCACATCAAGCTTGTATATCTCCCATAATTCGCCTGCTTCTGTTTCGGCAGTACCTGTCATCCCGGCCAGCTTATGATACATCCGGAAATAATTTTGAAGGGTAATGGTTGCATAAGTCTGGGTTGCGTCTTCAACTTTTACATTTTCCTTTGCCTCTATGGCCTGATGCAGCCCATCAGAATATCTTCTTCCATCCAGCACCCTTCCTGTCTGCTCATCTACAATTTTCACTTTTCCATCGACCAGGATATATTCAGTATCCTTTTCAAACATTGTATAGGCCTTGATCAGCTGGTTGATAGAGTGGATCCGCTGTGCTTTCTCCGAATATTCTTTAATTAAAATATCTTTTTTCTCCAGTCTTTCTGTCTCAGATAGTTCTGTATCATTTTCCAGAACGGCAATTTCATGGCCAATGTCAGGTAAAATAAACAAATTCTGATCCTCTCCCTCCTTGGTGACCAGGTCAAGCCCTTTTTCAGTCAGATCAATGCTGTTATTTTTTTCTTCAATCGTAAAATATAATTCCTTATCTACTTCAGGCATCAGTTTGGCATTATCCTGCAGGTAATAGTTCTCAGTTTTGAGAAGTATCTGCCTCATACCCGTTTCACTTAAGAATTTGATTATGGGTTTATGCTTTGGCAATCCACGATGGGCTCTAAGCAATGCCAGCCCACCATCGCGCTCATTCCCTTCACTGATCAGCTTTCTGGCTTCAATCAATAATTGTGTTGCAAGTTTTTTCTGATATTCGTGTAGTTTCTGTACCCTTGGTTTCAGATCATAGAACTCATGTTCATCCCCTTTGGGTACCGGACCCGAGATAATCAAGGGAGTCCTGGCATCATCGATCAACACGGAGTCAACCTCATCCACCATGGCATAATGATGCTTCTTCTGCACCAATTCATCCACATTTCTGGCCATGTTATCCCTGAGGTAATCAAATCCAAATTCGTTATTTGTACCGTATGTGATGCCAGCCCTGTAGGCCTCTCTTCGGGCTTCAGAATTAGGCTCATGCTTATCTATACAGTCAACAGTAATCCCATGGAATTCAAATAAAGGTCCCATCCATTCTGAGTCGCGGGTAGCCAGGTAATTGTTAACCGTTACAATATGAACACCCCTATCGGCCAGGGCATTCAAGAAAGCGGGAAGGGTAGCTACCAGGGTTTTTCCTTCACCTGTTGCCATTTCAGCAATTTTCCCCTGGTGCAGAACCACTCCGCCAACCAATTGGACATCATAATGTAACATGTCCCAGGTAATCTCGTTACCCGCAGCCATCCATTTATTATGCCATATAGCCCTGTCCCCTTTGATCTCCACATGTGAATGCTGGGCAGCAATGGTTTTATCCAGCATGGTGGCCTCAACATCCAGTTTTTCATTTTCCTTGAACCGCCGGGCAGTTTCCTTAACTATGGCAAAGGCCTCGGGTAAGATCTCCATAAGGAAATCTTCTAACTGAGTGTTTCTATCCTCTTCAAGTTTATCTATCTGGGTAAACAATTCTTCTTTTTCATGAACCGCCAAACCCTCGTCCGTGTCGATCTTTGTTTGTATTTCCTGGATACTGGTATCGGTTTCAGATAATTCCTCACCAATCCTGGACTTCAATTGCCGGGTCCTTTCCCTGAGCTCGTCATCACTTATATCCTGTAGAGAAGGATAAACTTCCTTAATTTTTTCCACATAAGGCATAACAAGTTTAATATCCCGTTCCGATTTGGAGCCGAATACTTTAGAAATGCCTTTTGTAATAAGTCCTATCATGATTTATCTGCTTATCTGTTATCTAAATATAAGATCAAAATTACATCGTTTTTGAAAGAAATGATAATCACTATATTTCTTTTCCTGATAATATCAATATATCTACGATCCCGGCCTATTATGTGTTCTGTTTGAAATTCCTGTTTTTGGAAACATAATAGATATAATAATTCACTTAATTCTTTTCGCCAGGATGAAAAAAGCATTCTTTTGATGATCGGTGGTGCCAAAAATATACAGATCACCCCCTTCTTTAAGTCCTGTCCTCTTCCTTATCTCCAAAACCGATAGCGGAAAATTCCTGATGGCTATATTGGCCTTTTTATACAACGGCTTCTTTAAGAACTTATGAAAAGGTATTTGATCTATCAACTCAAAAATCCTGCCGGGAAATCTTTGTGACAAAGTGTCACTAAAATACAGATGACTATTGCCGGATAGTTTTCTTAAACTAAAATCGCGTGCGATAGAATTAAACAAGCCCGCTTTTCTGATGGCCCCATTAGGATCGTACAGGAAAATCCCGGTGCTGGAGATTTCAGCCTGGCTCCCCTGCTCTCTTTGTACACTTGAATCATATCTTTGCCTTTCCCCTTTAATGAAATTGACAGTGGTTAAATGTAAGTCTTTATCAGTATTGGATGCCTCACATTTTAATAAGATCTCTTTGCATTCATTATCAACTGCCAATATGTGGACCTCTCTAAGGTGATTTACCCTGCGGAAAGTATATTGTATATCCAGAAACGGGGAAGCCTTTATGATTAATTTAGGTGATATTAAATTCAGTTGATCCTGTAACTTGAGTATATCCGGTTCGGAATCTTCAAGTTTAAAAACTTTATCTGATTGATTTCTCCTTGAAGGATCTACATAAACCGCATCATAAACGCCCCTGTCTTCAAGGTGGCTTAGGAATTCCTCCGCTTTCTGGTTCATAACCCGTACGTTTTTAAGTCCCATGATGGCAAAATTATATGCTGCAATAGCTGCTAGCTCAGGATCTTTCTCCACATAGTCAACATGACTGGCTATTTTCGAAAAGAAATAGGTGTCTACGCCTGTTCCTCCTGTGAGATCCAACAAGCGGCCTCCCCCGATTAATTCTGACTTATATCCTGCCGTATTTTCTGAAGACGCTTGTTCAATGAATTCCGGCTTCGGCAATATGATTTTATCAAAATCTCCCCAGGAGGGCACTTTTTTCTTGATTTTTTGCCTGGAAAGAACCTGCTCAGATATCAATTTCCTGGTATCTGGGGAGAATTGATGTGATCTTAAAGTAAGTTCAAAAGGATCTGAAGATTCATTAGCCTTTATAAATTCAAATATTTCCGTATTGAATTTTTCAGCGATCAACCAACCAGTTTGTTTTCAATCATATACTCAGCGATCTGAACGGCATTGGTGGCAGCACCTTTCCTTAGGTTATCTGCTACGACCCAGATATTAATCGTTTTTGGCTGTGTTTCATCCCTACGCAAACGTCCCACGAAAACTTCATCCCTGCCATGAGAATTTATTGGCATTGGATAGATATTGTTTGCAGGATCATCCTGAACTATAACACCCGGAGTGTTTTCCAATATATCTCTTACTTCATCCAGTGCAAAATCTTTATGAAATTCTACATTGACGGATTCAGCATGGCCTCCCACAACCGGGATCCTTACGGTAGTGGCCGTAACCAGTATGTCCGGATCGCTGAATATCTTCTTGGTTTCGTTGACCATCTTCATCTCTTCCTTGGTATATCCATTGTCCAGGAAAACATCGATATGGGGTAAAACATTCAGGTCGATCTTATAGGGATACGCCATAGGCCCTTCGATCCCTTTTCTTTCATTCATAAGTTGATCCACGGCATCTTTACCTGTCCCGGTAACAGATTGATACGTACTGACCACAATCCGTTTTATCGTATATTTCTTGTGCAAACCAGCCAGTGCAATAACCATTTGTATGGTTGAACAATTTGGATTTGCTATGATCTTATGTTCTTTATTAAGTTCATGCCCGTTGATCTCCGGAACGATCAGTTTGTGTTCGGGGCTCATCCTCCAGGCTGATGAATTATCAATCACGACGGTTCCGGCAGCCTCGAATTTTGGTGCCCATTCCAGTGAAGTTCCTCCACCTGCAGAAAATATAGCAATATCCGGTTTCTCGTCAACTGCTTCCTGCATTCCGATAACTGTATACTCCTCCCCTTTAAACTTGATCTTTTTCCCTACCGATCGCGCTGAGGCAACCAGCAATAACTCATTATAGGGAAAATTTCGTTCTGCTATTACATTTAACATTTCAGTGCCCACTAAACCAGTTGCACCAACTACTGCTATTTTCATCTTGTATTTTGTATAAAAATGTTCTAAAATCAGTGCAAATATCGATGGTTTTTATTATTTTCCATACATCTTATGCGAGTATTTATTTCAACCAGCTTTGCACTGATCATGTGCATAAATCTCTCGTATGGTCAAAATGAAAAAATCATCATCAATGAATTCATGTTTGACCCTGTTCCGTCCTATGGTTTGCCGGAAATAGAATATGTAGAGATACTGAATATTTCTGATGAAACATTTTATATATCGGGATGGGAACTTAACGGCTATAAAATTCCTGAATTTAAGATAATGCCAGGCCAGTTTATTGTTTTATGCAGGTCTTCTGAAATACATCTGATAGATACGGGAATTGAGGCCCTTGGACTTGAGCGCTGGGATGTTTTAAATAATACCGGACAGACGATCTTTTTGACCGATAATAAACTGAACACTATTGACAGTGTCACATATGATAATACCTGGATCTCGGACAAGGAGAAATCGGCAGGTGGATGGGCCCTGGAACTTATTAACCCTTATAATCCTTGTTCCGGGAAAAACAATTGGGCAGTATCTGAGAACTTAAACGGGGGTACTCCCGGATTTAATAATTCCGTTTTTAACATATCCCCAGATAACATCCCTCCGGAAATTATCAATTCTGCAACACTGGATGATAGGATTTTGCAGATCCGGTTCAGTGAATTGATTGATTTTAATGATAGAGATCACTTAACCGCCTTTGAGTTCCCTGTTGAAAATATAGAATGTGAATTAGCCATTAGCGGATATACCGATGTTCAGCACCTTATATTTCCAGAACCTTTACAACCAGGGAAGACCTATCTGCTTATGGTTAAAGATTTGGCGGATTGTTGGGGAAATTCCCTACGGGATACCACTTTATATTTCGGAATCGGCATTGAACCTGAATTTAATGATGTGTTAATTACCGAAATACTGGCTGATGAGACCCCATCAGTGGGTTTGCCTGAAAGCGAATATCTTGAGATCCTTAATGCTACAGATCAACTTCTTAGTATTTGTAATTCATTTATTTTCACTCGCTCTGAATTGTATCCCTTGCCTGATCACGACTTATTTCCAGGGGAATATTACATACTTATCCCAAGATCAAAGCGAGAATTGTTTATAAATTATTCAAATACCATATTAATGGAAAGGTTTCCGAAATTGAACAATGACGGAAAGGACCTGGCCATATATAACCTAAAAAATGGGACGATATTTTCCATTAGCTATGATAAGAGTTGGTATAAGTATATCGATAAATCGAATGGGGGATATTCTATTGAAATGATCGATATCCTTAATCCATGTGGCGATCTGCAAAACTGGACCGCTTCTGTCTCAGCCCACGGGGGTACACCAGGTTATATAAATTCGGTGAATAATGTTAATCCCGACTTGACACGGCCCGGGATCCTATCTGCTCATGCATTTGAAGAAGAATTGATCGTTGTCCGGTTCGATGAAAAACTGCATGCAGGTTGTTTTCAGGATCTGGATGTCTTTGTAAATGATCATATCATGACAGGTCAATGGGTATTTGACACCATCGACTTCAATACCCTGGAGATCTCTGTAAAAGATAATCCAGCCATCAACCTGAGCTATGAACTAAGCTTAAACGGGATAAGGGATTGTGCCGGGAATTTCATGAATGAGGGAAGTAACACCATTCAGGTTACGGTTCCGGGTGATCCTTCCATTGGTGACGTTATTATAAATGAGATATTGTTTAATCCAAAACCCGGTGGAGTTGACTGGATCGAATTATATAACCGGTCGGAGAAGCATCTGAATATGAAAAGCTGGTATCTGACAGGGGAAGAGTTTCCATCCAAGGAACAAAAATACCTCATTTCAAATGATCATTTTCTGCTAGAACCTTATTCTTTTCTGGTATTGACAGAAGATATAGACAAAGTGACCCGTGATTTTTCCAATACAGATAGTAAGTATTGTCTGGAGATAGCTGATCTTCCTGCATTGCCGGACAAGGGTGGATACATATCGCTATGGACTTTAGACGATATTAAACTGGAGGATATCTATTTTAGTGATGAACAGCATAACCTTCTACTGAAAGAGACGGAAGGCATATCCCTGGAAAGGGTATCCCCGGACTTCCCGGCAGATGACTCGGAGAACTGGCATTCCGCCTCAAGCAATTCCGGATATGGTACGCCTACTCAATTAAATTCTCAGTTCAGGAATGCCGAAGTTAAGACATATCATATCGGGTTATATCCAAAAGTAATCTCACCTGACCAGGATGGTTTAGACGATATACTGCACATATTTATAGATCTTCAGAAAACCGGATATCTGGCAAATATTTACATTTTCAACATCGGTGGCACATTATCAAAAAACCTGGGCAGGGGAAGGCTTCTTGGGGCAAAAGAAGATATTACATGGGATGGAATAACAGACAGCGGATATACAGCAGTTCCTGGTCATTATATTCTGCTTATGGAACTATTCCATCCCGACGGGGATATGGTTAAGGAAAAGAGAAATTTTGTGATAGGTTATAAATTTTAAAAAGACAGTTCAATGAATTTTTGATACTCTCAGCCAATTGTTGATTACCCTTGTGAAACTAATAAATATAAACCTCCATTTTCTTACCCTTTTGTTTTACCCCGCGATACATTCCTTCAGTATTAAATTCCATTACATAGTTTCCTTTTTGGTCTAAGCAGATTACTCCACCGGAACCACCCATTTCTTTCAGTTGCCCATGGATTACGGATTCAGCTGCCTCTTCAATCTCCAATCCAAGGTATTTCACCCTGGCAGCTATATCATAGGCGACAACTCCTCTGATATAATACTCACCATCCCCTGTTGAAGATACTGCACATGAATTATTATCTGCATAAGTCCCGGCGCCGATAATTGGTGAATCCCCGATCCGTCCGAATTTCTTGTTATTGGTACCTCCGGTGGACGTGCCTGCGGCGAGATTTCCATCGGCATCTAAAGCCACAACGCCCACTGTCCCAAATTTGTGATCGTAAAGTTCATCGACCTGTCCACTTCCCCCCTTTTCGTTTTCAATGGCCCGTTGCAGACTTTTATATCTTCTTTCTGTATAAAAATATGATGGATCCACTATTTCCAATCCTGCTTTAAGGGCAAATTCCTCGGCGCCGGCTCCTGATAACATAACGTGGGGTGATTGTTCCATTACTGCCCTGGCTGCCAGAATTGGATTTTTGATCGTTTTGACACCTGCCACAGCTCCGGCTGTAATATTGCTGCCATCCATTATAGAAGCATCTAATTCATTTTCACCCGTATGGGTGAATACAGCACCCTTTCCTGCATTAAAAAGTGGTGAATTTTCCAGGATCACAATAGTATGAATAACAGCATCGAGCGCAGTACCTCCACTTTCCAATATTGCAAACCCAATGTCTATCGCTTCAGCAATTTTATTTTTATAAGCCTGCTCCTGCTCATTGGTCATATTTTTCTTTGTGAGGGTACCGGCCCCGCCATGAACAACAAGGGTAATTGGGCCCTGATTCTGTATCTGGCCCTGATTCTGTTCATTATTTATATGGTTTTGAACCTGACCGGTGGAATGGCCTGTAAGGCATATTAAAAAGGCCAATACGAGCAAAAAAGACTTTAATTTTCTCATTTTTTTTTATCTAAGGTAAAATTTATATGCAATATTTGAAATTTAAACTTTTTTATGTAGCAATAAATTCACAAATTTGCGGTTCTTAAAGTGAATCCTGTCCTTCAGGCATGTCAAGCCTACAACAAGACAGTTTGTTTTTGAATTTAATAGAAAGTACAATGGGTAAAGATGAAAAAACCAAATACTCAGCTGATGAATTGATAGAATTTGAGGCAATCATCAATGAGAAACTGGGAAAAGCAAGAAAAGAGCTTAACTATATTAAGGAAACTCTGAGTAGAAGTAATGACAGCGGTACTGATAATACTTCCGGAACAAGTAAGTTACTGGAAGATGGTGCAGATACTATGGAAAAGGAAAGCCTTAGTCAGCTGGCCGCCAGACAACAGAAATTCATCAATAACCTTGAGAATGCTCTTATCAGAATAAAGAACGGAACCTACGGTATTTGTGTCGATACCGGTAAACTGATCAGTAAAGAACGACTCAGAGCGGTTCCCCATACAATGCATTGTATAGAAGCCAAGCTTGCTCAGAAGAAATAATTGGACTTTCTTTCCAATCATATTGAGGCACTAATATTTTCCTCCCCAAAACCAATAAAGAAGGAAGAGATAAAGAATTGCCTCACGGAAATGTTTGATGCTGATATCCCGGATAAGGATATTGATCAGGCTATAAAAGTAATATCAGAAAAATATAAAGAAGATTCCTTCTCATTTCGGATTGAACATGTAGGTGGCGGTTATCAATTCCTGACCAAGCCCTCATACCAGTCGAGTATCGGGATACTTTTAAAACAACAATCCAAAAAAAGACTTTCAAACTCTGCACTGGAGACTTTATCCATTATTGCATATAGGCAACCCGTAACAAAATCTCAAATTGAACAGATCAGGGGCGTTAATTGTGATTATACAACCCAGAAACTACTTGAAAAGGAATTGATTGAGATTCAGGGAAAAGCAGATACAATCGGGCGTCCTTTGCTGTATGGTACTTCCCCTAAATTTATGGAGTATTTTGGAATCAACGATCTTAGTGAACTTCCATCACCAAAGGATTTCAGTTCGGAGGATAATACTATTGGTGAAGAAAGGATAGAAGATTAATCCGCATGAATTTTTCTTTCGATCAATGAAAAAAAGAAGCAGGAAACGTTCAAAACCTGGCACATTTGATCCCAACTCCAAGCCAGGGAAGGCAAGATCTCCAGAGTATCAGTTCCTGAGAAAACCTGAAAAAGAAGAAAGTCCCGCTATTGAAATGCGACTTAACAAATTCATCGCAAATTCCGGTATTTGCTCTCGACGTGAGGCCGATGTGTTGAT